>DASZZV010000316.1:0-3626 GCA_035544835.1 Thermoanaerobaculia bacterium | reverse complement strand
AGACAGACAGGCGGTTGATCAATCAGCGCATCAAGCTGCTGAAGAATCGGCTCGATGATGTTCAGAAATCGCGCGTGGTTCAGCGATCAGGACGCCGCGATGCCTTCCGTGCTTCGTTGGTTGGGTACACCAATGCGGGGAAATCGTCGATACTTCGTGCGATTGGAAATGCGCCTGAGGTTTTTGTCGAGGATCGGTTGTTCGCCACGCTGGATCCTTTGACGCGCGAGATCGATCTCGGCGAAAACTCCCACGTTTTACTTACCGACACGGTCGGATTCATTCGCAAGCTGCCGCACAATCTGGTTGCCAGCTTCCGTGCGACGCTCGAGGAAGTGAACGAAGCAGACTTGCTTCTGCATGTCATCGACGCGAGCCATCCCCATTGGGAAGAGCAGAGAGATGTGGTCGATCAGGTCCTGGCGGAGCTCGGCGCCGAGGAGAAGCCAGTAGTGTACGTCTTCTCCAAGATCGATGCGGTTCCGGCAGCGGAGCTGGTGGCACTTCGGGAGCGGGTTGCCAACCTGGTGCCTGATTCCGTCTTCGTGAGCTCTGTCAGGGAGGGAGGTCTCGAACAATTGCGGGAAGCGCTTCTTGTCGCCTCGAGAAACGGAAGCAGAGTGGGCGAGATCCACCTGCTGAACACCGACGGGAAATTGCTGGCGCAGATTCACCGCGAGGCGAATGTCCTCGACCAGCGCAGCGAGGACGGAGAAATCGTGGTGCTGGCGAGGATCAGTGATTCACTTGCATCCCGACTCGCACAGGCCGGCGCAAAGGTGCTTGCGCCGCCTGCTATCCCTCGCTGAGGGCTTCGCTCGATCGGTTACTTTCGCCTGTTTGACCTGCAAGAGTATGAATGCAGCGTGACGTCTGCCAGGTCTGACAAACCGTTGCCCTGTTTGTGTTGACTCAGGCGGAGGTCACTAGCAAGATTGCTGGCTGTGCATCACTGCCAGATGGGCGCCAACCTTTAATCGTGTCGATCGAGAGCAAGCAAATGAAGACTGCCCTGATTACGGGGATAACAGGACAGGACGGCGCGTACCTCGCCAGGCTTCTTCTGGCGAAAGGGTACATGGTCCACGGCATCAAGCGGCGCTCTTCCATGTTCAACACCCAACGCGTGGATGGCATTTACTCGGATCCCCACGAAGTGAAAGCTCGCTTTATCATGCACTACGGCGATCTCACCGACGCCACCAACCTCATTCGAATCGTACAGGAGACCCAACCGGACGAGATCTACAACCTTGCGGCGCAAAGCCACGTGCAGGTGTCTTTCGAGACACCGGAATACACCGCGAACTCCGATGCGTTGGGTCCGCTTCGACTTCTAGAAGCGCTCCGAATTCTGGGGATGACCGACCGGGTGCGCTTTTACCAGGCATCGACATCCGAATTGTACGGGCTGGCGCAGGAAACTCCGCAGAACGAGCGCACGCCTTTCTACCCACGCTCTCCCTACGGAGTGGCCAAGCTCTATGCCTATTGGATCACGGTGAACTACCGCGAAGCGTACGGCATCCACGCTTCCAATGGCATTCTTTTCAATCACGAATCGCCGATTCGGGGCGAGACTTTCGTCACCCGAAAAATTACCATGGGAGCGGCCCGTATTCGGGAAGGGCTACAGGACAAGTTATACCTCGGTAACCTGGGGGCGGAGCGGGACTGGGGTTTTGCCGCCGACTACGTCGAGGGAATGTGGCGAATCGTGCAGTGCGACACGCCCGAGGATTTCGTGCTCGCCACCGGCGAGACGCACTCCGTTCGAGAGTTCTGCGAGTTGGCCTTCAAGAGACTTGGATTCACACTCGAATTCCGCGGAATCGGGCCGGACGAAGTTGGCGTGGACGCGGATACTGGAAAGGAGCTCATTGCGATCGACCCACGTTATCATAGGCCAACGGAGGTCGATCGGCTTCTCGGCGACGCTACGAAAGCGCGTGAAGCGCTCGGCTGGACCCCTCGCGTAGGCTTCGAGGAACTGGTCCGTATGATGGCCGATGCCGATCTGAGAGCAGTACAGGCTGGGGAGCCTTTCACACTAGAGGCATCGCTCGAGCCCTTCCGCGAAGTTCTGTCCTGAGTGTCGCGTCGATCCCGGGTTTTCGTTGCCGGCCACAACGGCCTGGTCGGTTCGGCCCTTGTCAGGGAGCTGCGCGGTAGGGGATATGATTCGCTGCTCACCAGGTCGCGTACGGAGCTCGATTTGCGGGACCAGCGCGCGGTCAAGGATTTCTTCCGGGAAGAGCGCCCGGAAATCGTCTTCCTCGCGGCTGGAAAAGTCGGGGGAATTCACGCCAACAATACCGACCGCTGGGCATTTCTCTACGACAATCTCCTGATCCAGACCAACGTTCTGGGCAGTTCTCTTGAGGGCGGGGTTCCAAGAGTAGTCTTCTTCGGTAGCTCATGCATCTATCCCAAGCTCGCCGAGCAGCCCATCCGCGAAGAGCATCTGCTCACGGGCCCCCTTGAGCCCACGAACGAGCCATATGCGATCGCGAAGATTGCCGGGTTGAAGCTGGTCGAGACGGCGAATTCTCAATACGGCAAGAAATGGCTGTCTCTGATGCCAACCAATCTTTACGGTCCTGGCGACAACTTCGACTTGAACGCTTCACACGTACTCCCCGCGATGCTCCGGAAGATTCACGAAGCAAAGCTTCGTCGAGCAAGGGGCCCCGACGAAGGTGTGACGTTATGGGGCACCGGCAAGGCGCTGCGCGAATTCCTTCATGTTGACGATGTCGCCGCGGCAGCGTGCGATCTCATGGAAGGTGAGCAGAGTGGGCTGCTTAATGTAGGATCGGGGGAGGAACTTTCAATCCAGGAGTTGTCCCGGGTCGTGGCAGATGTCGTTGGCTATGACGGACCGATCAAGTGGGATCCGACGCGGCCAGATGGGACGCCGAGAAAGCTTCTTGACTCGACTAGGATCAGGTCCACAGGATGGCGGCCCCGAATAAGTCTTAAGGATGGGTTGAGACAGACGTACGAGTGGTATCTCAGTACTACCACTCGACGGTCGGGCGGCAACGGTGGATGAACAGCTCTGAGAAGGCGCCCTTTTTTATGCGCGACGAGCTGGGACTACCGTATCCGGAGTATCCCTGACTGAAATCTCCTTCGTCTCGGCGTCTGATGCGGGAGTCGGATGCGCCGGGTGTGGACGAAAGTCGGGGACCAGATTTCGCAGTAATTGCTTGAGGTCGTCGTCGGGGCACTCTGACTCAGCCGCCGTTACGAGAGCTTCTATTCGGCGCATGACCCCTTCGGGGAGAATACCGTTTCTTGCTCTCAGAACTTTTGGGTGTTGTGTCGCCAGCACATTCTCTGCGCTGAAGAACATCTCTTCGTAAAGCTTCTCGCCCGGGCGCACGCCAGTGAACTTGATCTCAATGTCTCTCCCGACCGTGAGGCCGGATAATCTGATCAAGTCGGTTGCGATCTCCACGATCCTGATTGGCTCGCCCATGTCGAGTAGAAAAACTTCGCCGCCGCGCCCGAGTGCGCCCGCCTGTAGCACGAGTTGTACTGCTTCCGGAATCGTCATGAAGTAGCGCTGCATCTCCGGGTGCGTGACGGTGACGGGGCCGCCAGCGCGAATCTGACGAAGG
>DASZZV010000315.1:0-3184 GCA_035544835.1 Thermoanaerobaculia bacterium | reverse complement strand
ATTGCAGCAGAAACGCCGCGGCTCGACGCCGCGGCACACAGGCAAGAGTGCCTGTGCCACACAAAAGGCAAACGGTTCATTCCGCCGGCACCGACGCCCAGCGTCGTTTCCCGGCTAGTAAAGACAGTGCTTGTTGTCCTCGCCATCCTGTCGATCGCCGGCTGCACCCGCGAGAATTCGAAACCGCCTACTCCCACTCGCCACCCCTCGGTCTTCCTCATCTCCATCGACACCCTGCGCGCCGACCACCTCCCTCTGTACGGCTACCGTGCCGTCGAGACGCCGAGCATCGATGCCTTTCGAAAGGACGCAATCCTCTACCAGAACGCCTACTCCCAGGTTCCTCTCACACTGCCTTCACACGTCTCCATCCTCACCGGTCTGCTGCCGGCCGAAGAAGGAGTTCGCGACAATCTCGGCTACCACTTCGATACGCACAAGCATCCGGCGATCAGCTCGCTGCTCCGGGACTCTGGCTACCAGACCGCGGCAGCGGTTTCAGCCTACGTGCTTCGTGGAGAGACCGGACTGCGTGACGCCTTCGACTTTTACGACGACAAAATGACAGCCGACGACGCCACCAACGCCGGCCAGATTCAACGCGATGGTGACCTGACGCGCGCAACCCTGGAGTCGTGGCTCTCCACACCTCGAATCTCACCGGTCTTTGCTCTCCTGCACCTGTTCGAGCCACACACACCGTACGAACCGCCCGAACCGTACCGAAGCCGATACGCTCTTCCCTACGACGGCGAGATAGCCCGAGCCGACGCCATCGTCGGACGCTTTCTCGATTTCCTGAAGACGAAAGGTCTCTACGACGACTCTCTCATCATCGTACTTTCCGATCACGGAGAGGGGCTCGGGCAACATGGTGAGGACGAGCACGGGATCTTTCTCTATCGCGAAGACATCCACGTCCCGCTTCTGATCAAGCTCCCCGGATCGAAACGCCGGGGAGAGACCGTCTCCGAGGTCGTGGCCCTGACCGGCGTCGCGCCGACGATCGCCGAGGTTGCCGGCCTTGCTGCCGCCAGGTTTGCAGGGTACTCGCTTCTGGCCCCTGGTCACGCAACACATGACCCTGTATTCAGCGAGACGCTGTATCCGCGAATTCATCTGGGCTGGAGCGACCTTCGCTCCGCAATCGACGCCCGGTATCACTTGATCGAGGCACCTCGCCCCGAGCTCTTCGAGCCTTCCAGCGACCCGGGTGAGACAAAGAATGTCCTCTCCGATCGGCGCCGCGAGTATTCAGCGTTGCGCGCCTTCCTCGACAAGTCACCGCGCCAGCTCACGGCGCCAGCCGAAGTTTCTCCTGAAGAGGCCGCGAAACTCACGGCGCTCGGCTACCTCGGAAGCAATCGTGGAGCGCTGTCGGAAGGTCCACTTCCGGATCCGAAGGATGGGATCCGTTCGCTGAAACCGCTGCAGGAGGCGGCCCGGCTCGAAGCTGAGGAAAAACTCGACGACGCTCTGATGAAGTATCGACAGGTCGTTCGAGAGAATCCCCGTTTCGCGGACGCGTGGCTTTCGCTGGCCAGAGTTGCCAGCAGGAAGTCGCGCTGGCCGGAAGCGGAAGATGCTTATTTCAAATCGATTCAAGCTAGTCCCTCACTCGCAAGCACGGTGGCAATCGAGCTCGCGCGTGTTCTTCTGAACGAGAAGAAGTTCGACGCTGCGGAGAAAAACGCCGAGTTAGCGGCCTCGACCAACGCCTCGGCTGGTCATGAGCTGCTGGCGCGAATTGCCATTGCCCGCGGAGATCCCCGCAGAGCCGAATCTGAAGCGCGAATTGCCATCAACGATCCACGCACGTCGGGCCCGGCTTCGATCACCCTGGCGGAGGCTCTGGCAACGCAACAGAGAATTCCGGAGGCGATCGAAGTCCTCGAGAATGCGTCGCGAACCAGCCTGCAAAACGGGTCGCCAGCCCCAGGACTCGACGTCACCCGTGGCAATCTGCTGCTTCTGGTCGGCCGTCGCGAAGAGGCGGCGGCGGCATTCAAGTCTGAGATCGTGCGGTTCCCTCATGACCTTCAGGCCTACGTAAACCTGGCGACTCTGCAGCTACGCTCCGGCCTCTCTCAACGCGGTCAGAACACGATCGCCATGATGCGCGCCGCCAATCCGGGGGCGGAATCGGAACGGGTCGCGCGAAAACTTCTCGGGCGTTGATTTCGTCAGAGCGGGCGAGGCGCCCGCTCCCCTCGGTGGTGGCCGAGAAGTTCGTACTCGGGACACGGAAACGCAAACACCCGAGGGGTGCGGGCGCCTCGCCCGCACTGCTCAAACCATTGCGCTACCTGCTCCTCAGCCTTCATCCATTTCTTCAGAGCGGGCGAGGCGCCCGCTCCCCTCGGTGGTGGCCTCAAACGCCAAGGTCCGCGAGTCTGTCGTGGTGAACGCCGACCCACCGCCAGTCTTTCAACCCAGCCTTGGCCGGGTTCTGCATCACGTATTCGACGGTTCTGCGAAGCTGCAGCGAGTCGCGTACCAGCACGTCGAAATAGTCGCTTTGCCAGAAGGCTCCGCGTCTCCCCAGAATGCGATTAGCCCTTCGAGAAGAAACCGACTTCCATGTCTGCATCAATTGATCGATGCGGATCTGTCGCAGCAATCGAAAAACCGAATGAACGTGGTTCGGCATGATCGACCACGCAAGTAGATCGCAGTTCTTTTCGCGATCGTTCAGCATGATTTGCTGAAAGTCGAGCGCAACGGTTCCGTTCCGGAGATAACACTGCCCATATCCGCGATCGAGCACCGGTTGTGTCAGACGAAAGGCCTCTCGACGGACTTTCTCGGCCGCTTCTTTACTGTCGATGCCGCCCGCGAGGCATGCATCCCAGCACTCATCGACAAGGGCGTTGATTCGATTCTCCATCGCACGGGGCAGAGAGTCAGCGAGTCGAAACGTAACGAAATAGATCCCGCCCGGCACATGCCAGTGAGGAAGCCTGCTGCGTTTGTGGATGACTCCCTCTTCGTAGACAAACAGTCGATTCACGATCCCCAACATACCTCGGCCCTCGGGCAACGTGAGGGCTGGTGCTCGGCAGTCCCTGTCGAATGTCTACTGCGCGAAGAGTCGAACCTCGGAAAACCGAATCGCTAACACCGAGGGGTGCGGGCGCTCGCCCGCACTGCTCAACCCTGACGCGACCATTGTCGTTAGCCTTCG
>DASZZV010000314.1:0-27010 GCA_035544835.1 Thermoanaerobaculia bacterium | reverse complement strand
CATGGCCATCGCAGCGAAACCGCCGTTCACGACGAAAACGTCAGCGGCTGCGCCGTCGAGTCTAACGCCGAGGTCTTCGTTCACCTTTTCCGAGCTGACCAGCAGATACGGCACGACCGAGGAAACATGGAGATGGCTGCCGCGACTGTCGTAGCGCTCGATGCGGATGTCGGCACGACGCGCGGCTCGTGGAACGGCAGCGATCGTCGCCATCGGCATCGCCGGCACGGTGCCCGGAACGATGCACTCTTCCCCGAAATCGATCTTGCGATCGGCCAGCATCGCATCCAACGACATCTGCCTCACCGACCAGACCGGGTAGAACCGCGGCAGCGCCGCGAGGTTTTCAAAGATTCGTCCATCCTTGAGCTCTGCGACCTTCAGGAGCGGAGACTCGATCAAGGTGACCCCGAGCTCGGACGGTTTTGCCGCAGCCGCCGGTAACCGGATCGTCGCTCCAGTTGCCAGCACCTCGACAATCAACTGATCCCCTCGACGCTCTCCCCGCGGGAGTGGCAGATAGATTTTCGTCAGCCTCCGAAGCTCGTCTGCTCCGAAGGTCCGCTCCATCACGACAACGCCCGAGCCCGGCGCGAGCAGACGTGCCCGAACCTCGCCTCGGGCACTCACGATCTCAGCTCCGATGGCGAGGGAGTAGACGGCCCGATCGCTGACGTTGACCAGCCGTCGAGCACTCTGGCCCGACGAGAGTGTGATCTGCCCGGAACCCGGCTCGGCCGGCTTCGAGGCTCCCTCAATCTGCCATCGGATGATGTCGATCGAAGGCTGCTCCACAAAGTAGCGGACATTCAGCATCGACCAGATCGGGTCTCTCAGGTCGGCGGTAAGGGCGTTGAATTGCAGCGAGGTATTGGCCCGGCCCCAGCATCCAGGATCGATTCGCTGCAGCAGTCGTCTATACCAGGCTTCCAGAGTGAACTGGCCCCGTACATCCTCGAAGCGCATCCACTCGGCGGAGTTCGGAAGCAGCGCGTCGAACATCGGCGCAACGCGCGCCGGTCCCGCCGCCTTGTGAAGCCAGGCAATGGTCTCGGTCTCCGGCAGCCGTGCCACGTCGGGCGGAAGATAGGTCAGGAAGTGTTTCGCAAAACGCGCCAGATCGATTACGAGGAGCAGACCGATCGCAAGGACTACGAACCTCATTCCAGGGGAGTTTCTTCGGCTCTTTCGAGTCAGCCCATCAATTCCGCGAGCGCCAGTCGCGGCGAGATATGCGGCGGCCAGCGGCAGGAGCACGCGAAGCCTCGTTGGTGATGAGAACCGAATCCCAGGCAGCCCGCCGACGAGACTCGTCCAGCGCGTGTTGAAGAAGAGCAGGGCGATGAGCGCGATCAGCACCCCGATCCAGAACCATCGCTCCTTCCGATGCCCTACGAAGATCGCAACGAAAATCAGGGGAATGGTGACGAGCCCGAGGTAAACAGTCGTCTCGATGAAAATGCTCGGATCGTCCGGGCCTGGCCACACTTTTGCGGTGGGATCCCCGAGGCGGTATGGATTCACGAAAGCGGCGAGATGAGCCGGCGCAAAGGGCGCAAGCTCACCGGCGTGCGCTCGCGTCGAGAGATAGCCAGTCTGCCGCAGGATTGCCGCGAAAGGCACGATCATCGGCATCAATGTGATGAGCGCCAGAGCGGCGGCAAATGTTCCGCGCGTGAATTCCCTCACTGGAAACCAGCGACTGCGAGCGCTGAGGAAAAGCGTGTACAGAACGAGCAGATACAGCGCGTAAACAACCGTTGCCGGGAATCCGGAGAGGATGAACGCCGCAGCAAGTACAAAGACTCCGACGATCGAATTTGTCTTTCGATGAAAGGCACGCGCGACGAACAGAAAGGCGAAGGGGTAAAGCGTCGTAGCGTTGGTCCCCTGCCACAACCACCAGACCACATACGACCCTGCGCCGGTGAAAACGACCGCGCCGATTGCCGCTCCCCGGCGACCGATCCTCTCCTCTCGAAGCCAGAGGTACGCACCGATGCAGCCGGCATTCAACTTCAGCAGAACCACGCCGGCAAAGAAAAAAAGCAGAGGAAGAACGAAGCCCGGAATGATGATGAAAGGGGAGAAAACGGCCGAGCCGACCGAACCGAAGCCGGGGATTCCCGAGGCTACCCAGCGGTTCCAATGGAATGAGGGCCAGTCGGTTTTCAGCAGTGAGATGAGGGTGCCGTAAGCGAAGGCCGGATCGTGAAGGATTGAGTTGTGAGCGTGAATTCCGCGCACCGATCGCCATGGATCATAGTTGTAGTAAACGTCGTTCGGCGAAAGGATGCGGCCGCCGAAAATCATCGGCGCAAAGACGATCGCATTGAATGCAATCATCAGCAGAAGGATCTCCCGGTGCTTGCGGACGAAGCGGCTGCACCGTAGCGAGAGTGCGGAGCGGAGCCGCCTCATCGGGCCCAATCGAAGTCGTTCACCGGCCGCAAATTCATCTGCTGGAGCTCATCGTAACCTACAACGTGAATCGCGAAACTGCGTTACAAAGGGGATCTTGACCACGGCCCCTGAGGCGATTTCACCGTCGATACGTTCGGCGCCATCGAGGGCGGCAGGCAAACCGTGGCTCGCCTCGCCGACTACCTGGCCAGGATGTAGCAGGAAGGCTCACAAACCTCGAGCATGAACAACAAGGAGTCGCATATGTCTATCTTCGAAACTTCGCCATCGCCATGGACCGGCAGGATGCTGAGCATCTTCCGCATCGTGGCCGGGCTGATCTTCCTGACGGCCGGGACGACAATCCTGTTCGGTTATCCGCCAAGCCCGATGCCGATGCCGCCGATCGCGGTGATGTCGCAGATCGGAATCGGCGGGATTCTCGAGTTGGTCGGAGGGCTGGCCATCGTCCTTGGGCTGTTCACACGACCAGTCGCGTTCGTCCTGGCCGGCCAGATGGCCGTGGCCTACTTTCAATTCCACTTCCCGCAGTCTTTCTTCCCGACCACGAACAACGGCGTGCCGGCGGTGCTCTTCTGCTTCTTCTTCCTCTACCTGATATTCGCCGGCGCCGGCAACTGGAGCATCGACGCGATGATCGCCCGCAGTGCGGGAAATGATGGCGCTCGACCCTGACTCCGAAGTCGATGCTCACCGGAGCGAGGAGAAGGTCAGCGGTCAGATAAAGAAATCGTTTCTGCTGACCCTGCATCAGTGAGTTTCTCCTGTCCCAATGTGGTTGCCAGGGCTACGCAAGCGAGGTAGAGCAGAGGCGCGTTGACCTGCTCGGTGACCCGTCCCCATGAGGTGGCGATATGCCATGCGAGGTCCATCGTACTGATGAGGTAGGCGCCGATGAAGAACGCTACCTGGCACGGGAGCGCGATGAGCAGAAACCGCTCGCTTCTCACGAAACGCGGGCCTGCCAGGGCGAAGGCAACGGCAGCGAGGACCCAGAGCGATAGTCTGGCGTCCCCATCGGCAAGCATCGGCTGAAGAAGCGACTCGGGATGATGAAGGTGCGTTACGAAACGTCGCCCGGCGTCGGCGGCAAAGAACACGTCGTTGGAGAGGTGATGCACGAGCCCGATGATGGCCCAGGTGACTGAAGGAATGGCGGAGAGGGTGAAGTCACGGATTACCGGAAGGGTCCGGCCCCAGGGGGTGGTGAGAAGAGCGAGCCCTGTGGCGATGATCAGTGAAATGCCCTCCTGCTTCGTGACGGCGGCGAATCCAAGCAGCACGGCGCTGGCAAGCAGCAGACGCCGCGAGCGCGCGGCGAGCGCCCGGCGCATCAGCAGGAGTCCGGTCATCGAAAGGGAAATGAAACCCCCTTCTGCCAGTCCGATCCAGTCAGTCAGGCAGCAGGTGGTCAGCCCGAGAGTGGAAAGGGCCGCGTAGAAGGGGCCGATCTCTTCGTCGAGAAAGTCTCTGACGATCACGAGGAGCGCGACGCCAAAAGCAAAATTGAGGAGCCCGAGATAGCGATCGGTCCATCGCCCCGCCAGCGTGGCAATGAAGTCAAAGAGAAGAGGAATGAGCGGCGGATAGGCGGGCTGGACAAAGGAATTGTCAGGGCGGGTGAGGAAACTCCAGTCGATGCCGCGCGTTTCCCAGAAGGCGCGCCCCTTCAGTCCCCAGATCGCCCAGAAGTCCCAGTTCCAGGGAGCGGTCGCAGTGGCGTAGAGGAAGTATCCGAGCAGAACGAGGAGCGTGCCGCAATCGAAAATCCGGGGCCATGGCCCGGCTGGCTGGCCGGACTGCGCCGGGGTCTCGTGGGCCACGCGAGCCGAGTGTGTAAAAACGATCGCCAACGCGAGCATGATGAAGAGCGGGAGCAATACGGAGGTTCGCGACCAGCGGATCGAAAGAAGAGTTAGACTCAACAGGATTGTAGCGACGACGACGCAGCCGAAAAGAAACCCGAGGGCGATGGATGTACGGCGTCGGGGAAAAGGTCCGACCAGAGATGCGAAGGGACCTCCCACTACGGCGATCAGAAGAAGAGCGGCGAGAACCGGCGTCATCGTCGAGCTCGAATGAGCTGGCCGCGGTAGCCGCTCCAGAGTGGCGGCGGCTCGTGGTCGAGCCGGGTGGAGAAGAGAGCGAGATAGTCAGCTTCTCGGATCCGACCCGGAGCCTTCCCACCAGCCGGCTTGATCAGCGGCACGACTCTTCGGCCCGCCAGCTTGTAGCTGGCCCGTATATAGGCGTAGCGGTACAGTCTGTCCCACTGCCGTGCAGGAAAGACAATGGCGATGGAACTGCCTGCGGGGGTCCGGTTGCGGACCTCGTCGAGAAATCGGGGATAGTCAGGAGCCGTCTCATCGGGAAGCCCCTCGTAGTGCCGCGCCATGGCCGCGTGGTTCATCAGCAGGAACCTGAGATAGCCAGGGTAGTAAGCCCCGACAAGAAGGAAAACGTAGACGATCGCGGCCAGAATCCGGCGGAGCTTCAGAGAGACCGGCACGGTCGCCATTATAATCGTGCGATCGGCCACTCTGCCTCGACCGCGTCATGGACATCCTTGCCCGCCACGGCCGCCGATTAGAACACCCGAGTCGGCGGAATTGAAAATTGAAAATTCACCGTCCTTACTTTTTCAATTTTCAATTTACAATTTTCAATTCCGCTTACCGGAAGCGGCTTTCTGCTCATCGGCGGGAAAGTCAGAGAGCTCCTGCACCTGGCGAACCTCGATGATCTCATTCTCCGAGGCTGGGCAGCGCGAGGCCCATTCAATGGCTTCTTCCTTCGACTTCACCCAGACGTCGCGGGAACGTAGCGGCGTGCCTGTAGCGCATCGCACTCGGCTCCGCATTCCTATCCGCTGTCGCCTCGCGGTTCGGCCTCTGGGGCGGCGGTTCCGCCAGGTTCGCCGAGTTCGTTCGCTACACCGCCGAGGTCAACTCCTTCATGCCGTCCTTCGCCGTCCCCTTCCTGGCGGTGATGGCCACGGTTGCTGAGCTCTCACTCGGCATCGCCTTGATTAAAGGTTTCCGGCTTCGTTACGTCGCGCTTGGCAGCTCACTTCTGCTGGCGCTGTTCGGCACCGCGATGGCGATCTCGTTCGGCATCAAGTCGCCCCTCGATTACTCGGTCTTTTCGGCCTCGGCGGGGGCCATGCTCCTTGCACTCCACAAAAAGACTCAGCCGGACGGCTCACGTCGCATGAAACCGGCGCCAGTTGACCGTGCGCCACGAACAGAGAGATAGTCGGTCTCCGCAACAGGAACCGATAAGGAGAACTGACGTATGACTGCTGAGAAACCCGATGAAAAAAGCACATTGAGTATTTCTTCTCTGGCCCCTTCGTTCACGGTAAAGGATGTCGAGAAGAGCCTGGCCTGGTATCGCGACGTGCTTGGCTTCGTAGCGAAGGAGCGCTGGGAGCACGAGGGCAAGCTGCAGGGCGTGGAGATGGCCGCCGGCAACGTGACATTCATGCTCGGGCAGGACGACTGGAAAAAGGGGCGAGACCGCGTCAAGGGCGAAGGTTTCCGCATCTTCTGCACGACCGACCAGAATGTCGACAACCTGGCCGCGCACATCAAGGCGCATGGAGGAACGCTCACGCAGGAGCCCCGAGACGAGTCATGGGGCATGCGCTCGTTCGCCGTGGAAGATCCTGACGGGTTCAAGATCACGATCGCTGCCGAGTTGAAGAAGTAAGGATCAACTGCGCCGGGCGCGATGACCGATCTTGAGATTCCAGACTACCTCCGGAGCGCCGTAGGAGAGCTCGATCCGCGCTACGCCTCGGTGTTCGACGAGGTCACCTTCTGGTCATCGCGCTTCTTTCAGCGCACCAGCCTCGGCCCTGCGCGAGTGTTACCGCGTTCTGCGCCCGGGCGGCCGGCTGGTCGTGACAAGCAATGTCACGGGTCACATGCGCGAAGTGTACGAGCAGTTCAGGAAAACGCTGATTCGGCTGGGTCGGCCAGAGCTGCTGGCGGCGGTCGATCAGGAAGAGACTCATCGCGGTACGCCGGACACTGTGCAGGCGCTGCTGACCAGCGCGGGACTGCTCATCGAAAAAACCGTCGAACGCCCCTTGGCGCTCCGCTTCGCCGATGGCAGCGCCATGTTCCGCCACGGGCTGGTGCGCTTCTTCCTCGACGGCGGGAGAAGCATCGTCAAGGAGATCGACGAGATTGAATTCTTCGGGATCGTGGAGCGGAACCTCAATGAGCTGGCAACACAACGAGGCGGCCTGTCATTCGAGATTCCGATGATCTACGTGCAGGCGCGCAAGGAATAGAGTCAAGGCGCGTTTCCGCCTTGTCATCCCGAGCGATTGACCGCGGAGCGCGGCGTCTGAGTGAAAGAAACCAGGGTGTCATCCCGAGCGTCGAGCGAGGGATCTGGGAGGGGCCTTGCGGTGTGGAGTCTTGGAGCTCTCTTATGATTGTGCGAGGTCGAGTCCCCCGCCCAGATCCCTCGCTCGACGCTCGGGATGACACCTCCGCAAAGCGGCCTAAATACTGGGAGTTTCTTAGAAGCCTCGTGTGGCGCGGCCGTCCTCGGCAGTTCGTGGCCGGGCATTCCGTCGATGGCCGGCGGGCCGCCGCCAAGAGTCAGCTCCGAATTGCACAGTCGAGCTCCAAGTCACAGCCGGACATCGGAATGTCCGGCCACGAATCAACTTCGCTGACGGATGCTCTTTGTCAGTGCCGGCTCGATCTTCATGAGACGCTGATACGTCGCCAGCTGGCCGCGGTGATACATCTCCTGCGAGATGGCGTGGTGCATCCAGGTGAGCCGCGTGCCGCGCTGTCCGTCGAATCGAACCATGGCCTGCAGCATGTGAAGATCGCCGCACTGGCGCAGGCGCTCCGATCCTTCATCGAGAGTCGAGCGCAACGCGGCCAGAAGGGCGCGTTTTGTTTTCAGTCTGGCCAGCGAGCGTGCGTGGGGCTCGAGGAGGTCCGCGAAGCCGGCGCTGGCCAGATCGGTCTCCGATCGCGTGAGCTCCTCGACCATCATCATCGATACTTCCATGATGTGCCGCAGTAGCTCGGCGATGGTTCGTGTATCCGGCGCGGGGTGGAAACCGAACTGCCGCTCCGGAATGTTGCGCGCTTCTTCGATCACCCCGTTACGCGCGTCTTCCCACGCCTCGAGAGCCTCTTCAAGCAGAGTTGTATTCTTCATGATGGGGAGTCTGTCAGATAAGACACAGAATTGAGAATTGAGAATTGAGAATTGAGAAATTAAAGCCGCCTATCTTTCTCAATTCTCAATTCCCAATTCAGGGCGGGCGCTGGCCACATACAATCAGTGGATGCGGCTGGCGACGATCCTCATTTTGCTCATCGCGGCGGACGCCGCCGCGATTCCAATCATCGTCCGCGCCCCCGTTCCGATGGCGGCCTACAAACTACAGATCGAATCAATCGACCAGGCCTCGTACGCTCCCCTCCTCGAACTGACCGGCACAAAAGAACCTCAGCAGCCGATCGAGGTACAGCTGGAGCCGGAGCGATCGCCGGCGGCCGCCAGCGCCCCTCCCTGGATATCAGGCTGGGCCTTCGGAGATGCAGGTCTGATCGTCATGATCCCGACGCGCGCCGAACGGTATCCCGACAACGGCGTCGACGAGTTACTACGTCACGAAATGGCGCACGTGCTCGAGTCCCGCGCAGCTGGAGGAAGGGAAATCCCACGCTGGTTCAATGAAGGGCTGGCCATGTTCGCCTCACGCGGATGGCGCCTCGAGGATCGCAGCCGCCTGGCTTTCGAGCTGATGCGCGGCGACCAGATTCCGATCGCCGAGCTCGATGAGTTGTTCGGGGCTGACGAGGGAGGCGTATCGCGCGCCTACGCCATCTCCGGCGCCTTCGTCAGGGATCTGATCCTGCGCCACGGTCGTACCGTCCCGGGCGACATCCTCCAGCGCATCGCGAAAGGACAGTCTTTTGCCGACGCCTTCGCGGCGGCAACGGGCGAGTCCTTCGCCGACGCCGAAGCCGCCTTCTGGCGCCGGCAGACTCTGTGGAACCGCTGGGTACCCTTCCTCACCAGCTCGGTCGCGCTCTGGCTCTTCACCACATTTCTAGCTATCTGGGCGATTCGGAAACGAAGAGTACGCGACCGCCTGCGTGCCGAAGAGTGGGACGAGAGTGCCGAGGGCATCGAGATTGGTAATGAGAGCCCTGATCCCGAAGAGCTCGTGAATTGACGCGTATCCGAGGGGAGCGGGCGCCTCGCCCGCTCCTGACAAAGCAAACGTCCTCATTGATTCCCACACATGATCCGGTGCGGGCGGGGCGCCCGCACCCCTCGGCCCTTGCGCCGAGGCATCAGAGTCTTTCCCGGTTTTCTTCTCGGACGTCTCCGTGTCTAAGTAGTTCGAGGAGAGCTTCCATGAGACAGCGACCGATCATCTTGCTAACCCTTCTAGTCCTCTTTCTGGCTTCTGCTGCTTTCGGTTCCGAGAGCGGCGGATTCGGACTCACTGTTGTGACCGACAACGGCGCGCGTCCGGAGTTCGACCACAGGGGAACGGTCTACGTGGAGGCTCTCCGCGGACGCAGCTACGGGCTGCGGATCTCGAACCCGACGCCCTATCGCGTGGCCGTGGCCCTCTCGGTCGATGGGCTCAATACCATCGACGCCCAGCACACCGATCCCTGGAGCGCATCGAAATGGGTACTGGAACCTTACGGTTCGGCAGTCATTTCGGGCTGGCAGGTCAACCAGAAAGCGGCCCGAAAGTTCTTCTTCACCGGAGAGAATCGCTCCTACGGCGCGGCGCTCGGCGCCACAGAAAACCTCGGCGTCATCGAGGCCGTCTACTTCCGGGAGCGGCAGCCGATCATCACCTACGAGCAAGGTTACGAAGACGACAAGGTAGCGACGCAGGAGTCGCGGAGAGACCAGGCACCGAGCCGCCAAAGCGCCAGGGCCGAGAAGTCGCAGTCCGGCGCAGTGTCTGCTGCGCCGCCGAGCCAGGGGAAGCTATCCGATGAATACGCGGCGACGGGGATGGGAACGAGAACGCGTCACGAGGTGCAGAGCATCGACATCGACCTCGAGCGCGAAGCCGTCGCATCACTCAGAGTCCGATACGAGTTTCGGCCGCAACTAGTGAAACTCGGTATCTTTCCCGCACACCCGACCCCTCTCGAGCGCCGCGAGCGCGCTCGCGGCTTTGAAGGATACTGCCCGGCTACCAGGTCGGGGGAGTAGCGGACGCGCAGGAATTGAAAATTGAAAAAGACATCCAAGCTACCAATCTTTCTTTTCAATTTACAATTTTCAATTTTCAATTCCGCCGCCGCGGCGGTATTCAGGTGCTCTCGGGGAATAGATCGCGCACCAGAAACCGGCTGGTATGCAACCCTTTCCGGCAGCGCACATCGATGATGCCACCGCTGCCGTGATCGAAAGCGCCGGGCTTTGTCGGATCGGCGCCGGGAATGGTCCGCCAGCGGTCGTCGCACGGTTTGCAGTGGGCGTCGGCCTGTTTCAACCCGACGACCCGCGGCGCGCCACTCTGCACTTTGGGAGATTCGGTCACGATCGGGATCGCGTTGCTCAATTCGATGTCGGAGGTAGAGTTCATGCGTAAGGAATCATAACCCCGCCACGCGTGAGATCTGCAAGCGCACGTTCCCGGCGAGTTCCTCGGCCGTCACGCCGTGTGCAGATCCGCAGATGCGAAATGCCACGAGAAGTTCGGCACACGTCGCGCCAGCCTGTCAGTTTGAAGCAAGGATTAAGACGCGGCCGCCGGACCCCGGGCTTACGCCCGGGGCTACAGATCTGTCGCCCGGCTTCGCGGGCTACTTCATACGTATCGCCAAATGCTGTCGTTCACCGAGCTTCATCGAAGGGTTCCGCCTGCTGACGATCGCAATTTGATTCGGGTGTAAGAAGGTGCAGCGTTCTCGATTCTTCTCAGCCCGCGAAGGCAGAGCAGGCTTACCTCTATTACAGTAAGGGAGTGCTGGTGATGTACGCGATCCGTGACCTGATTGGCGAACCAGCGCTCAACACGGCCCTGCGTGCACTCGTTGCGGAGAATCAAGGCCAGGCCACGGCGACGACCGCCGATCTCCTCGCGCAACTCCGCAAAGTCTCGACGACTCGCAGTGCGCACTCATCGACGATTGGATTGAGAAAATCGTCCTCTATGACTTCAAGGTCGTGAGCACGCAGGTGAAGAAACTCGCGGACGGGCGCTTCCAGGTCGAAGCGAAGATTACAGCAGCGAAGCGCCAGGCCGCGGCCGACGGAACGGAAAGGGAAGTGCCGCTCGACGAGATGATCGACGTCGCGCTATTTCACAAGGTACCCGACCTCACTCCCTCTACCGATCTGATCGCCACCCAACGCCAGCGTCTGCGAACGGGCACTAATGAGGTGACCTTCGTCGTCAACCAAGCCCCTGCCTGGATCGCCGTCGATCCGTGGATCCTTCGAATCGATCGCAACCGCTTCGACAACAGTCGGCGCGTCGAATAACCGGAAGAGCCGGCCACACGGATGAGAGATAGCAGACGTGTGGCCGGACTAGTGGCCGGACATCGGAATCGGAATGTCCGGCCACAACCGCGCTACGGTTTTCGTCCCAGGATCCGATCGCGGTTTTTCTTGAAGAAGCGCGAAGTGACGATTCCGCGGATCGATTTCTCCGCGGCGATCGCTTTGTCCACGTCGATGTCGGGCTTGTCGCCCTCACTAGCGACTTTGGACTCGGCCTTATCTCCATCGTCCACATCTGGTTTCTGTCCCTTCACCTCTTTCTTTGCGACTCGTTGCGTCGCGGCTTCCTTCCGAGGTTGCGTCGCGGGCAAGGTCGCGGGCGGGGTCTCCGCCGCGGCTTCCTGAACGGTCTCGGTCGCAGCCTCTGCAGCGGGCGGAGCATTCTGGCCCTGCACAACAGTCGAGACCGACTCCACGAACGTGTTGCTAGGGGCCGCTGCCGGCGGTGTCACGGGAGGTGCTGTCCCCAGCGCCACCGGAGCGGCGGGAGCGCTGACCGTGGGAGCGGACCCTCGCTTGAATGCGAATGCCACCAGAGCGGCCACGAGGAGGACTGCGGGAATTGCCAGCAGCCATTTTCTCGAACGTTTGGCGGGCGCTGCCACCGGTAGCAGCGCATAGGGATCGGTCGTCTCCCGCGTCGTGGCGGTGCGGGTATTCGACGTGGTTGACGTGGTTGACATGTTCGAAAAGCGCGCCGCAGGCAATGGCGTGGGCACGGTCTGAACAGCTGTAATGTCCTTCCCGTCGCCGGCAGCGGCGCCCGCTTGAAGGCTCGTCAGTGCGGCCGAAAATTCGGCGGCACTGGAGAAACGCTGGTCACGATCCTTTGCCACGGCTCGAAGAAGGAGTGCTTCGAGCTCGGCCCCCCCGGTCACGGCACGGTCGATCTTCAGAGGCTCGGGAGCCTCGCGGGTCTGCATGATCAGGTACTGATGCGGTGTACTGGCCTGGAAGGCAGCTTTGCCGGCCAGCATCTCGTACATCACCAGACCGAACGAGTAGATGTCGGCCCGTCCGTCAATACGTTGACCTTCCGGCAGAATGCCGAGCTGCTCGGGGGAGGCGTATTTCAGCTTGCCGATGAACATGCCGGTCTTGGTCATGGCGTCGCCGGCTTCCTCGCCTTTAGCGATCCCGAGGTCGATGATCTTGACGAGCTCGGCGCCCTTCTCATCTGTGGTGACCATGATGTTGTCGGGTGAGATATCGCGATGCACGAATCCAGCTTCGTGAATGGCCTGAAGGCCGTTCAACGCCTGGATCGACAGCCTGGTCACATAGTCGGGAGGAAGCGCCCCCCGCTCGTGAATGATCTGGCCGGCGTTCTTGCCGTCGATGAACTCCGAGACCATGTAATACGAGCCATCCGGCATCCCTGAGAACTCATAGAGCGAGGCGACATTCTTATGCTGAATTTTTCTGGCCACACGCGCTTCGCGGATGAAGCGCTCCTCCAACTCCGGCTCGGCGGTAACGCTGGGCCGCATGACTTTGATGACACAGTCGTTCTGCAGGAAAATGTGACGGGCTTTGTACACCTCGCCCATCCCACCCCGACCGAGTCGTCCGAGCAGCTGGTAATTCCCCCCGATCGGTTTCTGCGCATACTCGCGAAGAAACTCACTGATGGCATCCCCGCAGGCGGGACAACTTTTGAAGTGCTCCTCTACAGGAGATTGGCAGGTGATACAGGGGAAGCTCATTACCGATTCCTCCGGGGCGATCATTCAAGATTATAGCTGGAGTTATTTGTCAGCGACTCTGTGGGACTCCTGGCCCGAACACTGAACCGCGCTGGCGCCGCCTGAAAGAAAGAAACAAGCTTGTCATACTCGATATTACGAAGGATCTTTCGTGAGACCACCAATCCGTACAATGACGACCTCGGGCGTGCTCCCTCAGGATCACAAGGTTGAAAGCGATAACGCACGAGCGCTCACGCTCTACCTGACGATCGTTCTTCTGCTGAGCGCGGTGTGGGTCAACAGCGAGCGGCTGTCCGTGCAAGGCTGGGCGCTCACAATTGTGGCACTGGCGCTGGCAGTGAGCACGCCTCTAAGTTGGCCAGCCAGCTCCCGCGGTACAGGGAAACCAGCCGTTGGTTCGGCACTCGGAGGTCTGGCGCTGGCGGCACCAACAGCCGCATACCTTACCTTGACGTGGCGACAGGAGTTCCCCTTCCTCGGGGATCACAACGTTCATCTACGGTATCTCGAGGAGAGTTTCGACTTCTGGAAAATCTGGCTTTTGCCTGTTACGGCGGCGATGATTCTCGCCGCCTACTTATACAGGCGACGGGCCACCCGCTGGATTGCTTTGCTCACCGTCGCCGCCATGGGTATCGGACTCGTCGTCGACTCCCCCGCTCGTTTCGCGGTTCGATATCCAGGGTTGTTTCATTTCATCGCTTTTCCCGCGAACGCCGCCTCTCAAGTGTTCAGCTGGGACTCGCCGTTGAATGCGGCTCGGCTGACCAACGCCGCGACACCGCTGGTCTGGTTGTTCATCCTTCGCCCACTGATCATCGGCCGCTGGCCCGATCGCCACATCGCTCCTCTGGCTGCGTTCCTCCTCTTTCAGAAGGACTTCATCTACTACTTCACCTCCGCCTACCTGGAGCCTTACGCGGTCGTCCTCGTACTCACGGCGATGGAGCTGCTCTTCGTCGAAGGCCGCGATGGTGCCCTTCGGAGCGCGCTCCTGATCGGTATCGCGTCAATGATTAAGGAACCGGCTTTTCTCGTGCTTCCGTTCTTCGGAGTGATGGCATTCACGTCTCAGGATCGCAGGCGTGCCATCGCACGCAAAGGTGGCGCGTTACTGGTTGCGGCCACACCGTTCCTTCTTTACTACGATGTACGCAAGCATTCCGCGGTCTTTAGAAAAGCAGCCTTTGAATCGTTGTTTTCCGAGGCCGCGACATCGGAGCGGTTCATCCGCTTCGGCCAACGGCTCGGCGAGCAGTTCGGCTGGGCGACTGTCGTGATGCTGGCGCTCGCTCTCACTTCGGTGACTCTGTCGCTGCTCCCGAATCGCCATCGGCTCTTCTTCGCCGCCACGACGTCTGCATCGATCCTCAGCATGAGCTTTTTCTTTCTCGAGAAAGCGAGCGCCGGCTGGATTGCGTATCCGCGATTCCAGTTGATTCCGCTTGCCCTGCTATCGGCTCCGCTGCTGGTAGTTGGGGAGATGCTGAGTGCCCGCGCTGATGCTGAGCCGGGCGAGATACGCGTGGCCCTTCCGACCATGGCGATCGCAGTTCTCCTCATTGCTTTCCATTTGCCGTCGACGGCTCTCTTTTTCGGGAAGAGTGCAGGCAATGACGTCGACAGGAACTTCTTCGAGCACAAAGACGCGCCGATCTATTTTCCTGTTGCCGCTCTGACTAGAGCCGCCTCGGATCGAGGAATGCTCGACAGGATCACGACAATAGGAGTCGTCAGCAATATTCACGGAGTCGTGGCCGGCTATGGGCTGTTCTCGCTGCCGCTGGCTTACCCGCGAATTTCAAGGACGTACCGAATTGGAGTCGGGCCGCTCGACTCTCGCTCGACCCGGGACTGCGGCTGCACCTCGAAGTCGGAAGCGAAGGCGGGATTCTTCGTCTACTTTCCACCGGGCGACTGGCGCGGGTTCCCGCGTGCCGCAATGCAGCGAGCCGCGCAGGAATGTGAAGCGGAAATGGTCCGAAGCTGTTCGTCCACCGTCTCGATGCGCCGGGAAGGTCAGCTCATCGCATCAATTGGAAGTGGCGTAAGAATTACTCCGGGTCCTTCGAATCACGGATCAGTGCGCTAAGAACCGGCGCAAATCGTGAATACTCGTCAGAGCAGGAGGCTCGCTATGGAAAACAAGAAATGTTCTTGCAGCTCTTGCCACTGCAGTGGCAAAGACATTCGTCCTGACGGCTACTGCTCAGATTCCTGCCAGCAAAACAAGGCCGCTTCTGGAAAGTGCCAGTGCGGCCATCCAGGCTGTAAGTAAATCTCTTTCGGCCGCCGCGATCACTTCGCGGCGGTCTGCTCGGCTGCCGGCGATCCGAAGAGTGCCGAGAGGTAACGCGTCTGGACGAAGGAGGACTTCGACAGCCACGATTTCTCCGGGTAATACGCAAACACCGGACTTCCGCCTCGAAGGGTATCGATCATCTGGTGAGCGATTTCCTGGCGGATGGCCGGGCAACCCCAGCTGCGACCAAGCCTGCCCATTGCTTTGACGGCGGCATTGCTGACGTAGGAAGCACCGTGCATGACGATCAGGCGATCCCAGGCCTGATCGTTGACGCCCGATTCCAACCCTCGCAGGCGAAGCGAATAGCCATTCCCGCCGATATAAGGCTCGGCGGTCACGAACAACCCGAGGCTGGTCGCCAGGCTCCCTGGATTGTTCGAAAAAAATGAGGCCTGGTTGTCGCCACTATTTCTGCCGTGGGCCACGAGCTCTCGGAAGAGCAGCTTCCCGGCATTGAGATCGAAAACGAATAAACGCGGCTCCGTCGACGGTAACGAGTAATCGATGACGGTGAGCAGGTCGCGCCGCTTGACTAGTCCTCGGTTTTCAGCAGATAGCGCCGCAGTGAATGCCAACCGAAGGACATCCAGCCTCAGTCCCGGAGCCTGCCGGACGAGCGTCGACAGTAGCGACTCGGGGACGTTGGCGTCGGCCGCAGGAATCCCAGCCGCCCGCCCTTCAGGGGCGACGACGATCATCATCAGCGCGAACGCCATGGCGGCGGAGATTTTCTTCATCGGAATCACAATACTCTGATTTTTTGCGTGGAGGAGGACCAGCCCCGCCACGGTATATATGCAAAATCGCAAATAAGTGATGGCATATTCCCTCGACGATCTGGCAGGGATGCGGAGTTGCGCGTCTCTTGCGGCGTCCGCTCCGCTGGACGGTGATCGGTTGGTGTTTGGGGCGCCGGCTTCAAGCCGGCCGCGCGGACTGATATCGAAGCCCAGGTCAGCGCGGCCGGCAAGATGCCGGCGGCACGGCCGGCAGGATGCCGGCGTTCCGAATACCGCAGGTAAACGCTCAAGTTAGGACCACCGGGCTTCCGCCCGGTGCTACAGGTCTACCGCGCGCCTTCGCGCGCTGATCTGCTGGGCTGCGAGACTACGTGCACGTGGAAGGCGCGTCAGTATCCGGGCACGCGCCGCCCGATCACGGCGCAACGTCGAGAATCTCAAACGTGCCCGCTAAGATCGATGGCCGAGGCTTTGGACGCTCCGCCGTCGGTGCAGGCGGTGGTCCGAACTGCGCCGTGGGCAGGTAGATGTGATGGGTGCGTTCGTCAACCGCCATCGTTCTGGCGCCACGCTGCGTAGGCACGTTTCCTATTACGTCGAACTTCATCGGGCCGGTCTCGTGCACAACGGTCAAGGTGCCGTCGGCGCCGTTGGAGGCGAAGGCGTCTCCGGAAGCGGGGTCGAAGCCACCGCCATCGACGCCGTCGCCGATCGGGACGGTCGTGATGACGCTGCCGGAGTCGGCATCACTGATGGCCATGACCCTGTTGTCGCACCCGCTGAAGAGACGGCGGTGAGCCCGGTCGATAGCCAGACCTGACGGCTCCGTACAAGGCGCCAGGCTCCAGCGCTTGACGACGGTCATCGCAGCCGGATCGATGGCGACGAGCTCGCTGGTGTCCTCAATGTTGACGAACACTCGGCCTTTCCCATCGCTCACGGCGAATTCCGGCTTGCCGCCCAGCTCGATCGTTCCGACGACCGTGGCTGTCTTTGCATCGATGACCGTGGAGTTCTTCCCGGCGGCGTTGAACGTGAAGACGCGCGACGTTCCGGGATCGAAAATTATGGCGTCGGGTCTATCGCCGGTCGTCTTGATCTCGCCGATGGTGGCCAGCGAATCGAGGTCGAACACCGTCACCGTCGAGGTGCGGCCGGCGGTGATGAACCCGCGACGCAATGCCGGCGCGATGTCGATCGCGTGCACCCCTTCGGTTTTCAGGATCGTTCCCACGACTGTGCCCTTTACGAGGTCGACGACGTTCACCCGGTCGGCGTGAGAGACGAAGAGACGCTGCGAGGCGCTGTCTATCGTCAGAGCGTCCCAGCCACCCTCTCCCCCAATCGGGATGTGCCGTGCGACGTGGTAGTGGGGCTGCATTCCTTGGTGGGTGGCACATCCAAAGGAAACGAGAAGGGCAACGAGCAGTGGCAGTTTCTTCATGTTGTTTTCTCCCTACGAATCATGGCGTAAACGGTGGGTGTCACGACCAGAGAGAGCACCAGCGCGAAAGCCAGCCCTCCGATCACGGCGATGGCGAGTGGTTGCAGGAGCTCGGCGCCCGACCCGAGCGCGAGAGCCAGCGGCAGCATGCCGAGCATGGCGGCAAGTGAGGTCATGAGCACCGGGCGGAAACGGCGCCGCCCCGATCGGATCAGCGCGGCGTGGAGATCGTCACCACTGTCCAGGTGATCCTCGACCGTGTCGAGCATCAGAATGCCATTCTTGGCCACGATGCCGACGATCATGATCATTCCCATCAGGGAAACGACATTGAGTGTGGTTCCCGTCACGAGCAACGCGATCAATGTGCCGGTCAGCGCGAGCACCGCTCCCGTGACGATGGCGACGGGGTGAGCGAACGAACGAAACTCGATCAGGAGCACGAGAAAGACGAGCGCGATGGCCAGCAGCAGCGTGAGGGCCAGCTCTTTGAAACTGGCCTGCTGTTCCTGATAGAGACCGCCGTATTCCAGCGTCATTCCCGCCGGCAGATGCACTTCGCGCTGCAATGTCGATCGAATCGAGCTGATGGCCGACCCGAGATCGACTCCCTCGAGCCGCGCCGTGACGGCGATCGACTGCCGCAGTCCGTCACGCGTGATCTCGGTCTGCCCCGGATCGTATTCAATGGTCGATACCTGATCGAGCCGCACGAATCCGCTCGTCGCCGGAGACTTGATGCGCAGCGCTCGAAGCGCTTCGAGCGAAGAGCGATAGTTCCCAGGCAACAGGACCCGCACACCGACCGCCCTTCCCCGCTCCAGAATCGACGAGGCCACACTCCCGCCGAGCGCCGCCTCGACCGTGGCCGTGATGTCCGCGGTGGTGATCCCGAACATCGCTGCACGCTGCGGTTCGACGCGGAACGTCACGGCCGGTCCGCTGACCACGATCCCGTTGAAAATCTCGACGACGCCTTTCACCTTCCCGATCGAGGCCGCGACAGCCCTGGCGGTGCGATGAAGGGCGGCGGTATCTTCACTGAAGAGGCGGATCTCCACCGGCGACGGAGAGTTCGCGAGGTCGCCGACCATGTCACTCAGAATCCCCAGAAACTCTACACGCAGCGCCGGTTCGGAGGACTCGATTTTCAGACGCAGCTCGTTCATCACCTCTTCGCCACGGCGATGCTTTTCGCGCAGCTTCACGGCGAAGTCTCCGGTGTTTGGCTCCGTGACTCCGGCCAGGCCGAGCTGCATGCCCGTCCGCCGCGAGTAGCTTTCCACGTCCGGCGTTTCTTTCAGCAGCCGTTCGACGTGATGCAGCATCCGATCGGTCTCGGCGAGTGACGCTCCCGGAGGCGCCGTGTAATCGAGAATGAAAGCCCCTTCATCGAATGCCGGCAGGAATTCGCTGCCCAGTAGCTTGTAGATTCCGTAAGACGCCATCAGCAGCGCAAAGATGAGGACGAGGACCAGCCGCGTGTGCCTCAACGCGACTTCCAGCAGCCGTTCATATCCCCCGACGGCGCGGCGGAGGATCGGGCCATTCTCCTCATCCTCTTTCGACTCCCCGTTCTTCCCTCGCTCGCCCTTCTCTCCTTTCTTTTTCGCCGCGCCGACAAAGCGTTGGGCCAGCACTGGGGTGAAGAACAGCGCCAGCACGAGAGAAGTCATCAAGGCCACGGACATCGTCAGCGCCAGGGAACGGAAGAAGACGCCGGTCACCCCCGTGAGCAACGACAGTGGCAAGAAGACGACGACGGGTGTAATCGTGGAGTACACGACCGGCTCCGTGATCTCCCCCATCGCCAGTCGCACCGCCTCGGCTCGCCCCGCACCTCTGGCGACATGCGCGTAGATGTTCTCCACGACGACGATGGCGTTATCGATGACGAGGCCGATGGCAGCGGCGACTCCTCCCAGGGTCATCAGGTCGAAGCTCAGTCCGACCAGCCACATCGCCAGAACCGTCACCAGGATCGTGACCGGAATCACCACCGTCGCCACGAGCGTCGTTCCCCAGCTTCGCAGAAAGCCGTAGAGAATCAGCACCGACAACAGGAGGCCGATCAGGAGCGCGTCACGCACCGAGCCGACCGCGGCGCGAACGAGAATCGACTGGTCGTAGAACGGCTTGATCTCCACGTCGCGCGGAAGCTGGCCCTTGAGCCCATCGAGCTCCTGCTTGATGGCATCGGCGAGCTTGGCAGTGTTGGCCGTTGGCTGACGAAGCACATTGACCAGTACGGCCGGCTTTCCGTCGGCGCTGATGATCGTGTAGCGGGTCTCGAATCCCGGCTCGACCGTGGCGATATCGGAGAGCTGCACCGGCACGTTGTTCACCGTGCCGACGACGATCCGCCCGAGGTCCTCGAGGGTCGTCGCCTGACCGCTGACCAGGGCCAGCTCGAGCTGGTGATTCTCTTCGATGAGACCCGGCGACTCGACGACGTTGTTGTTCTTCACCGCGTCCACGACCTCGGCGACACTCAGTCCTCGGGCCTCGAGTCTCGCGGGATCGACGCGCACGTGATACTCACGGACTTCACCTCCGCCGACGTCCACCTTGGCCACACCAGGAACTCGCGCGAGAGGGGGGCGGATCGTCAGCTCGGCCAGCGTCCGAAGCGTACCGGGGTCGCGCTTCGGGGACGTCACGGAGTAACCGAGAATCGGAAAGGCAGCGAAGGTGAGCCGCTCGGCACGGGTAATTCTTGCGGTGGGTGGGAGTGCCGTGGCCAGGCGCGAAAGCCGCGACTGCACGATCTGGAATGTCTGCTCCACGTTGCCGGAGCGCCATCCGAAAAACAGATCGACCTGGGCCGCGCCGCGGCTCGTCACCGACTTGATGCGCGCGATGCCCGGGATGCCGCTCATCGCCTCTTCGATCGGCTTCGTGACCGTGACGAGCATCTGCCGGGCAGGCACTTCGCCGTTCTCGACGACGATGGTGATGCGTGGAAAATCGGTCTGTGGGAAAAGCGAGAGAGGAACGCGGGTAAGGCCCACCAGACCACCGATGCAGAGCAGCACGATGACCACGACGACAGCACGCCACTGCGTTTCGACGAGACGAGCTACGTTCATTTCGCCGGGTCCGCGACTTCCGCCTTCGGGGCTTCCGCCTTCGGAACCGCCACCTCGGTTCCATCCGGAAGTCCGTAGTTCCCCTCGATCACGACAAGCTTTCCATTCTGAAGACCGGAAGTGATCTGCGTCCTTCCGCCGCTTTTGCGGCCGATGGTGACGTGGACCTCATGAGCAATCGACTTCGCATCGACGACCATCACGGTTCCGCTGTTCCCGTTGGTCGCGTCAAGAGTCACCGCGGACGAGGGAACGACGATGGCGTCGGGAATCGATTCGGAGGCGATCACCACGCGCGCGACGCCGTTGGGGCGCAAGCGTCCGGCCGGGTTTGGAACAGAGATCCAGACTTCGACGCTGCGGCTCTGGGCGTCGGCCCCACGGCCGACGAGATCGATCTTGCCGGCGACGGCCACACCGGGCAGCTCGTCCGGAAAGACACTAACGGCGTCTCCCACTTTCAGCTTCGCCGCGGTTGCCTCGCCGACCTGCACTTTCGCGATCAGACTCGAGGCGTCGGCAACGGTGACGAGCTTGCTGCCGGGGTTCGCGAAGTCGCCCTGATACTGAAACTGCTCGGTGACCGTGCCGGCGAAGGGGGCGCGAATGACGGAGTAGCCGAGCTGCGCGTCAAGGTTGGCGAGGTGGTCGCTCGCCTGCCGCGCTTTCGACTGAGCGATCGCGACATCACCGGGATTCGTCGTCCCGCGATGAACGCTCGCCGACGTCTCGGCCACATGCAGATCGTTCTCGGCGTTGATGAGCGCCTGCTTCGATGCCTCGAGCTCCTTCTTCGAGATGCCACCTTCATCGAAGAGCAGCTGACGCCGCTCGGAGGTCTTACGCGCGTTCTCCAGCGCCACACGCGCATCCCTTACCGCCTTTTCATCCTGTACGTTGGTCAGCGGAATGGCGCCATTCACCGTCTCGTGCGCCGACGTGTTTGCCTCCTCGAGGGCGGCGGCGGCTTCAGCGCGCTGGGCTGCGAGATCGCGCGACTCGAGCAACGCGATGACGTCACCCTCACGCACGGGGCGGTTCTTCACGAGGGCCATCTGTGCGATCTGCCCGGAGATCTTCGGCATGATCGTCGCCTCGCGCCGCGCCGAGAGCGTGGCGACGGTGGTGATCTCGTTGGAGATTGGTGCGCGCTCCGCTTTGGCCACCTGAACGCTGACCACGACTTTCGTATCGCCTTCACCGGCCGTCGACTTATGGCAGCCGCGCCAGAACAGAAAGAGCACGAGCAGCAGAACGATGCCACCGCCTGCCTGCGCGCGGCGATCGGCCAGCAACTGGCGCGCTGGCGATTCGCCCCCGGCGGCGGGGACGGCCGTTTCTTCAGTCATGTTGTCCCTGAACAATGTCATAGTCCAGCTGCCTCCCGGAGACGTGCTTGCGCGATCTGGAAATCATAGAGAGCCTGCTGAAGGGCCAGCCGCTGCGCAGCAACCGTCGTCTGAGCGTCGGTTGCTTCTAAGATCGGGGCCTCGCCGGCCCGATATCGCGCAATCGAGATCGTGACGTTTTTCTCGGCATCGTTTAGGGCGCGGCGGGCATTGCCGACGCGCTCGGCGGCGGTCGTCGCCTCCTGTCGCGCCGTCGCGTACTGCAGATAAAGGTCGCGCCGTCCAAGCTGCAGCTGCAACTCGGCGCCCCGAGCGCGAAGTGCCGCCTGGTGCTGCCGGCTGCGACCGATGCCCCAGTCCCAGAGTGGGATGTCGAGATTCGCGGTCGCCAGGATTCCACGGTGCTGTCTGAGCTCCGCGGATGCCAGAGTTCCGCTATCGAAGCCTTCGTCGATCGAATAGGTCAGCCGGGGTAATCGATCGGCGCGAGCTACGGCAATGTCGGCGCGGGCAGCTCGCGACTGCGCCTCGAGTTGTATCAATTCGGGGCGACGTGAAACTCCCTCGGGCGAGATCGAAATGACATCGCTCCTATCGATGGATTGCGGCAGCGGCTCGATGTTCGGAGTCGTCGTCATGTCATAACCGAGCAGAGTCGCCAGTGAAGCGTTGGTGATCACCTCTGCCTCTCGAGCTTGCAGCGCATCATCGAGGCGCGCCGCCGTCTGCAGCCGTGCGCGAATGACGTCCACCTCCGGCACTTCGCCGGCCCGGTAATTCAGATCGGTCACTCGCTCGAACTCCCGGGCTGCATCGAGACTGAGATCTGCGGCCCGCCGTTTCGCGCTCGCGAGTGCCGCGCCGTAGTAGGCCTGGTTGACGCCGCGAACCAGAGCGCGTCGCGCAACCTCGGTTCCGGCGTGTGCGGCCTGCAGAAGAGCCCTGCTGCGACGAACCGTCGCCGTGACGCCGAAGCTCAGCTCTCCGGTGACTCCAAGCAGCTCCTGAAACTCACGCACGGCGTTCTGCGCGATAAAGCTCGGATTACCAGGGTTGGCCGGTGGATGCGCCGGCGAGTTGTACGCATACGTGGAGAGGCTTCTAAGGCGAGGCAGGATGGCGGCCTGTGCCTGCCGAAGATCGCCCTCGGCGATTGCTTCATCGAGTTGGGCCTGCTGCAGCGCCGAAGCCTGCTGCAGCGCGGTGGTCGTGGCGCTCAAAAGCGAGAGCGGCGGCGAGGCTGAGGCAGCAGTCGGCGCGACAGGCGAGCCCACCTGCGACGGAGGCGGAGTGACCGCCGAGAACGGCGGGAGTGCCGGAGATTGGGTCGATGGTGAGGACTCCGGTTGAGGTTGTGCCGGCGGCGAAGATTGCTGGGCCCTCGTCGAGGATCCGGCGATCGTGATCAGGATAAAGAGAAGAAGGCGCACCAGGGGAAAACACGCCGGCCCAGGCCGGCGCCTTTTGCGAAGGAGAGTCTCTGGTGTGCTCTTCATCTCGAGTTGGTTACGCGTCAGGGCAATCCGTGGGCCACGACGATGAGACGATTGGATCACAGAAAGTCCAACCCATTCGTGCCCATGGTGAGCCTCCGAAAAAACGAGGAGCGCGACATGTCGTCGCGCTCCTCATGGGTTCAAGTCAGTCGCTGCAGGTCAGTGCTTGGTTTTGGTTGTTGTCTTGGTGGTCGTGGTCTTGTGCTCTTTCGCTTCCTGCTTCTTCTCGGCTGCTTCCTTGGTTTTGTTTTCATGCTCAACAGCCACGATTTTTCCATCGATGGCGTTTACGTTCACTTCGTCGATCGTGCCTTTAGCGTTCCGAATGTCGAACGAATAGATCAGCTTTCCGTGCTCGCGCTCGATTTCTCCGCTCTCCACTTTTCCGGGCGCCGCCTTCAACGCGGTGGCGCGGGCCTGATCCATGGTGATCTTCGCTTCCTTGAGCATCGCAGCGTCGCTCGAAGAGGTCGTCGTCTTGTGTTCCTCTTTTTGCTCCGTTGCCTTGGTTTCCTTCATCTCGACCTTTTTGGTCTCCTTCTTTTCCTCAGTGGTCGATGCCTGTGTCGCCACCGGGCCGAGCGCAAGCAGGGCTGCGAAGGTCAGGACTGCGGGGTTTACGTTCTTCATGTGATTTCTCCTTTTATGTGAGCAGCGAGCCCACAGCTGAATGAAAGCACACCCTAGGCCACTATTCATGAACGTAAGATTAATCTAATCAATCATTTGAAAGGCATGATGTTAACGGCGCTTTCATCTGATTCCTGTTGAGATCCGCTCCATGAAAACATCCGAGCACATCCCTTCCCGACTCCTTCTGCGGTCACTTTTGACAATCCTGGTGACACTCTCGCCCATTGTTCTATTCGGCGGTCAGCCGCTGGAAACGGAGAGCGCGCGAATGCTTCCTTCAGGCGCCATGGAGGTAGAGACGGTCGTCGAGGTTCAGACTTCCTCCGATGGCCGCGAGCGAGCGGTGGCCCTGCTGTTCGAAGCCGGACTCCCCCACAACTGGCAGTTCACCATCGAGCCTGTACCTTACACCTCGATCAAGCCCCGGCACGCACGCGGCGCGACCGGACCGGGGGATCTGGAAATCACTCTCACGCATCAGTTCCTTTCCGAGACGGTCTCACGTCCCGCCTTCGCTGTGGCGGGTGAGGTCAAGCTTCCAACCGCTACGAACGATCTCATCGGGACCGGCAAAACGGACGTAGCGATTCTTGGACTGGCCACGAAGCGATTCGGACGCATCGACGCGCATCTCAATCTCGGTTACAACTTCATCGGAAGTCCGAAAGGAGCCAACCTGGGAAACATCTTCAACTACGCCGTCGCCGCCGAGCTCCATCTCCGACCGGGATTCGACGTTGTCGGCGAGATCATCGGCAACACCTCATCGACTCCGGATGCTGCGGAAGGCGATGCCGGTGGCGGCACGATCACGCCCGAAGCCGCCGGCGGCGAGACCTCGGCGCTCGTCGGAATCAAATACGACATACGGCCGGCCCTGGTCGCCGGACTCGGTTTGAGCTACGACAACAACTCGGCATTCCTGGTCCGCGCCGGCCTGACATTCCGCTTCGGGCGAGGTTGGCAGCAGCATTGGCCGCGGTAAGGCGGTATCCTTCGAGGCGGTGAACTGAAGTGAAAAATATCTTCCTCTCAGCCATTCTCATCCTCTCCACTGCTTCCTCTTTCGCCGCCGAGGCGGAGTCGAGGAGCGCGGGCGCAGCGATCAAAAGGGAAGCGAGCGAGTGCGTTGCCGATGCGAAGGGACTTGCGCTGGCACCGCTTCACTGGAACGCCGAAATGTGGAAGCGCGTCGCGGAGAGTGCCGCTGTTGTAGGCGTGGTCTATGCCAGCGACCGATCTCTCTACAATGCCGTCCAGCGGAACCGCTCGCAGACTACCGACGACTTCGCGAAAGCAGTAACGCCCTTCGGAGGCCACCGCGCCCTTCAGGCATCTGTGCTGATGATCGGATCCGGCCTGCTCTTTCGGAACACAACTCTGCGCGATGCCGGAATCGATTCCCTCGAGTCCGAGCTCTGGGCCGCGGGCGTGGTCACGCCTCTCATCAAGCGGGCCGTGGGACGGAGCCGTCCTATCCAGGAAGAGGGAGCGAGCTCGTTTCATCCCTTCTCGGGAAACCATCAGAGCTTCCCCTCCGGCCATTCCACCAACGCCTTCGCCTTCGCGACGGCGGTGGCGGGCCACTACGACGGCTGGGTCGTGCCGACTATCGTCTACACCATCGCATCAGGCGTGGCCTTCTCGCGGGTCAACGATCGAGCGCACTTTCCATCGGACGTAGTCGCCGGGGCGCTGATTGGACATGCCGTCGCTCGGAGCGTCGTGTATCGCCACCGCACCACGCAACGCTACGCAATGAGCGTCTCTCCGCTTTTCGGCGAGCACGCAGTCGGTCTGATGTTTGCGGTACACACGCGGTAGCAGGCGCTATCTCTGGTGAAACTCCGCGACCCCTCCGGGATCGATTTTTCTCCTTCGCACGAGCCGCCTCCGGCGGCTGTTGGAGTTTGGCCATTCGTGGGCGGCCCGGAGGGCCAGTAAGCTGGTAGCCAGTGGTGAGCGAAGCGAACCACTGGACGCGGGGTTCTAACGATTCTTTCTTGTAGAGCCCCGGCCGGGGCGTGAGCAATCGACAGAGAACTCGTCAATCGATGCATCCGGTAAGCAGCTTTCGCCCCTACCGGGGCTCGGTGAAACTTCAAGCAAATGATTGATTCGTGAAGTCTTCCAGTGGTTCGCTTTGCTCACCACTGGCTACCAGCTCTGCGGCCCTCCGGGCCTCACACACCGGGCTCCCGGTGCTGGGCCACCTCCGGCGGCTGAGGAATGGCGACGGCGTTCAATCGGCGCTCTCGGCGCGAGGCGCACGCACCCCTCGGCGCGTATCACTTTCTCAACACGTAGTCGCGATCAACGGGCGTTTTTCCGTCGACAGCGAGCATGCGAAGTGTGTGCAGGTCGGCCGGTTCCAGGTCGTTGAGGTCAAGCAGACCGATCGCGTCGGGCTCCTCGACAACGGCTTTCTTCATCGCCGCCACTGACTCGACAGTCCGCGGTGGCGAAGCTGCCTCCCCCCTGAAGACCTGGCCGAGCCAGTGTTGCGAGTAGTCGATGTCGCTCATTCGCACCACGCGGCGGAGCAGCAGCTTCTGCTCCTCGACCTCGGCGGGGCGCACGAGCAGGATCACACGTCGATGGGTCGGCCACCTGGTTGTGAGCCCGAGGAAGATGCGTCGCAATTCAGCGGTGGACGCCCCCGTCATCGGCTGTTTCACCGATACGATGATCACGGCAACAGGAGTACGCGATTCCGCGGCCAGGCAGCTGTAACCCGAGGCGAGGGTCATCGATGCATAAAGCGAAATCGTAGTTGCCAGCCTTCGCATGATGATCAGAAATAGAAGGCGGCCTGAATGCGGACTAGGTTCTCTACGGGATCGTCCGCAATCTTCTGCTCGCGGAAATCGAACTTCAGCGCCAGATGGGACGCCACATCCCACCGTACTCCCGCCGCCGCTGCTTGAAGCTCTCGCACGTCGCTCAGATACTGCTCATTCTCGGGAAGAGACAGATGGTCGAAGAGAACGTATGGCCTTAATCTCCGAAGGTTTCCCTTGAGGCGATACGACGTCAGCAGATACCAGCCCGTGGTCGTAAACGTATGACCGTCGCTGATGAGCGAGTGATTCATCCGGCTCCATTCGCTCCGGATCTCCACACTCTCGCTCCTATAGCTGCCGGATATGGTTCGGTCGAGCTCACGCATGTGCCCTTGGGCCGAGGGAATCCTTCCCCGATAGGCGGACGCCCCAAGCTGCAGACCCGGGACACGATCGGGCTCCAGGCCTATGGTCAAGAGGGCTGCAGGAGAGCTCTCGGAGTCCGACAG
>DASZZV010000313.1:0-4565 GCA_035544835.1 Thermoanaerobaculia bacterium | reverse complement strand
TTCCTCTCATCAGCGACGTCCCGTCGTCCCTCCGCTTCTAAGAAACTCCCAGTATTTAGGCCGCTTTGCGGAGGTGTCATCCCGAGCGTCGAGCGAGGGATCTGGGCGGGGGACTCGACCCTTCGGCGCCTCGCACAATCGAAAGAGAGCTCCAAGACTCCACACCGCAAGGCCCCCTCCCAGATCCCTCGCTCGACGCTCGGGATGACACCATGGTTTCTTTCACTCGGACGCCGCGCTCCGCGGTCAATCGCTCGGGATGACACCCGCTCCCTACTTCACATTCTTCCTGAAGAACTCCACCGTCCGCTTCCAGGCATCTGCCGCCGGCTCGGCTTTGTACGCTTCGGGCCGCGCGTCGTTGAAAAAGGCATGGCCGGCTCCGGGGTAGATCACCAGCTCGACGTCCTTGCCGGCTTCTTTGAGTTGCTTCGCGAGATCTTTTCCCTGCTGCGGTGGAACGCCCTGATCCTGTTCCCCGTAGATGAGGAGGATCGGCGCGGAGAGGCTGGTCCAATCGATTGGCAACTTCTTGAACCCGCCGTAAAAGCTCACGGCGGCACCGACCCTCTGATTCTTTGAAGCGGCGTACTGCGCCAGTGCGCCGCCCATGCAGAATCCGACCACGCCAAAGGTCCTCGAAGAGCACTGCGGTTGACCGAGGAGGTGCTGGCCGGCTCCGGCAATCTCTTTCTCCGCGCGCTCGCCATCGAGCTCCATCAACATTTTTCCAGCCTCGTCGGGCGATCTGGTCGTCTTGCCGTGATAGAGATCGGGTGCGAGGGCAATGAAGCCGGCCTTGGCGAAACGATCCGCGAGCTCCTCAATATGGGGAACCAGGCCCCACCACTCCTGAACGACGACCACCGCAGGTCCCGAGCCGCTCTCCGGAATCGCCAGATACCCCTCACAGGTGTGGCCATTAGACGGAAAACTCACTCTCTTTCCCATGCTGATCTCCTCCTCGAGGTGGAGATTGTATGGGACGGCCGGCTACTACGTCGCAGATCCTGGCCATCTGGCTTCAATTTTATCCAACACACTGTACTAGCGCAGAATCGAGAGTGCGGATCGGTTAGAATTACCCACTTTCGGAGATGGAATATTGACTGAGGAACGACTCAGCGAGTTGGAGGCTGGTGCACAGCGCGACGGCGCTCTGCCGTCGGCCATCCTGAAGGAGTTATTCGCAGAGGTTCGCGAACAGCAGGAGAAGTACCGGGTCTCCGAGCAACTGCAGGGTGCCTACATCGAGGAGATTCATCGCCTGAACGACCTGGTGCGCGAGCTCATCGAGTACGTGGAGTCGGTGGCCGAGATCGCGCAGGATGGCCAGGAGGCCAACGATGTCTCCACCGACATCAAGCGCCGCGCTATGAACCTGATTATCACCTCGGTGCGCAGTCTCAGGGAGCACGAACAGGAACGAAAAAACCGGTTCTGATCGTCTTACTTACGCGCGAAAAAAATACCTGTCTTCATCTTTTTCTGACGCGACAGTTTCTCGGCGAGATCCTCGGTAATCCCCGCGTGGAAGACGGCGCGAACGGCCGGGTCGGTTTCGAAGAGATGGTTCAGGGATGCTCTCTCCCACAGCAGGCAGCGGGTGGTCTCAACCGATCGCACCGTGGCATTGGCCGCGCATCCTCGGATGTAACTCATCTCCCCGACGAAAGCGCCCGTCCCTAACTCGCCGACCCTTGCACCTTCTTTCTCGACCGCGACCCGGCCTCGACCGATGAGCAGCACGTCCCCATTCTCAGTTCCCTCTTGCACCAGCAGGCTCTTCGGGCCGAAGTCCGCCCACCGGCCGGCTTCCAGCACCCGTTTGAACTTGCGAGGCTCCAGATCCGAGAAGATCAGATCGTAGAGTGACTGCTCCTCTTCATTGAATGCAATCGGCCGTCGCTCCTTGATCAGGCGAAAGATCTGCCAGGCGTTCACCAGGATAAAGACGACGTTCCAACCGATTACCAGCCATAGCGGACGGTCGGGGGCAAAGTAGTTGTAGAGGATCCCGGCGACGCTGGCCACGACCGAAATCCCACGCAGCCAGAGGATGTCGGTGACGACAAAGGAGAGCGCGATCAGCAGGAAGGCGAGATGACCGGCTATGTCAGAGAGTCTCATGAGTGGGGAAGGGGGATGCGACAACTAAACAGCGAATTGCGGACAGTTGCAAGTGAAGAGCGAAAGGAAGGGTGTGATTGTGCTCTTCCAGCACCAGGTCGGGAGCATTGTCATCCTGAGGGAGCACGCGCGAAACACGGGACCAGGAAAAGAGTGAGTGCGACCGAAGGATCTTTGGTGACACGCGCCGGGTCGTCAATATACACCGCGGTGATGTCACCAAAGATCCTTCGCTTCGCTCAGGATGACAATCCATTTCCCTGTCTACCCATTGTGGATTTATACTCATTGGGCTATGGGCGTGCGTGCGATGGGTACTGGAATGATCTCCTTCGGGCTGGTAACGATCCCGGTAAAGCTGTATTCGGCCAGCCAGACCTCTGAATCGATCTCCTTCAATCTGCTCCACCAGAAGTGTGGCTCCCGCATGAAGCAGCAGTATGTCTGCCTGCAGGACGACGAGATCGTCGAGCGTGCCGACATGGTGAAGGGCTACGAGTTCTCGAAAGGGGAATACGTGACCTTTACCGAGGAAGAGCTGAAGTCAATTCAACAGAAAAAGACCGAGTCGATCGACATTATCGAGTTTGTCGAGGGTTCGAAGATCGATCCTGTCTACTACGACAAGGCTTACTACCTCGGGCCGGATCGCGGCGGCGATAAGGCATACCATCTGCTCAGCCAGGCCATGATCAAGACCGGGCGCTGGGCCGTGGCTCGATACGGCGCTCGGGGGAAAAACTATCTCGTTCTGCTCCGTCCCATCGAGGGCGGCATCGTCATGCAGCAGCTTCTCTATTCTTATGAGGTCCGTCCGTTCTCGGAGCTGGAGCTAGGCGATGTCGAGGTACGCGAGCAGGAACTGAAGATGGCTGTCCAACTTGCCGAGCTGGGTGCCACGGACAATTGGAATCCTGCCCAGTACAAGGATGACTCCCACGAGAAACTCCAGGAGCTCATTCAGAAGAAGATCTCCGGCCAGGAAATCTCGGTGTCTCCTGAAAAGGAGACCGGGGCGCCCATCATCGATCTGATGGAGGCGCTGCGAGCGAGCCTGGAGCGTGTTCCCAAGGGCGCCGGGGCGAAACTCGGCGACCGCTACCGCAAGCCGGCGCGCCGTGTCGAAGCCGATCGGCCGGTCAGCCGAAAAGCTGCTCCCAAACGGGCCAAGGGTTCCAAATAGAATAGTCCCCCTATGAAGGGTTACTCGGTCCGCGACGTCGGGGCGATGCTGGGGATTTCGCCAGCTCAGGTCCGGACGTTCGCTCAGAACGGAATCATCGGGCCGGAGCGCGGTCCTCGGGGCGAGTACCGATTCGACTTCCAGGACATCGTTCTTTTACGCACCGCCATCGGTCTGACCGAGGCAAAGATCCCGCCGCGCAAGGTCAAGAGCGCTCTGAGGCGCTTGCGTCAGCAGTTGCCGAGCGGAAGACCTCTGACCGCTGTTCGCATCATTGCTGACGGTGACAGCATCGTGGTGCGTGACGGCGACACGGTCTGGAACCCCGACTCCGGCCAGGTGCTCTTCGACTTCGCGGTGGCCGATCTGGCCAATCAGATCGCGCCGCTCGCTCGAGAGAACGCGGAGGCGGCGCGTCAGGCCGAGGATGAGCTCGACGCCGAGGCCTGGTTCGATCTGGGATTCGAACTGGAGATTGCGGCACCGCGTGATGCCCGTGACGCATATCGCCGGGCCGTGGAGCTCGACCCGGGTCACGCCGATGCTCACGTGAATCTGGGGCGGATTCTTCATGAGGACGGCGAGCTCTATGCGGCGGAAGCACACTATCGCATCGCCCTCCAGTCTCTGCCCGCTCACCCAGTGGCCGCTTTCAACCTCGGTGTCGTGCTCGAAGACATGGGAAGGTCTAAAGAGGCCGTCGTCGCCTATCAGCAGGCCGTCGATATCGATCCCCGCGCCGCTGACGCCTACTACAACCTGGCAGGCCTGATGGAGAAGCAGGGAAAGCGTGCTGCAGCGTTTCGTTATCTGAAGGCCTATCGGGAGCTGGTGAAGTGAGGCGAATTGAGAATTGAGAATTGGGAATTGAGAAATAAGAACCGGATACGATTCGAGGGTTCTTGATCTTCCCTCTCCCCGGCGGGGAGAGGGTGCCGCGGCGGGTGAGGGGCCGTAGGTTGACGCTACGTGAGCGCTGCGATACGAATCAAGAGAACCACTCTGTCGTGCCCTCCAACGCTATCGCGAGACCGTTACGCCCCTCACCCCGCGCTGCGTCGCGACCCTCTCCCCGCGGGGGGGTGTCGGTGGTGAGCAAAGTTCCCTAGCTGTCTCCAGCCGCGTAGCGGCTGGAACTGCGACGGCGGCGCGCCCGCACCGTTCTCGCGATCAACAGCACAACGAGGGCCGTGGCCAGCACTCCAGCAATGGCCGCTTCGAGGTAAGTCATGGGAGGGCGCGCCGCAGCTCG
>DASZZV010000312.1:0-3330 GCA_035544835.1 Thermoanaerobaculia bacterium | reverse complement strand
AGGCATCTTCGGCGGCGACTCCGAGTCCGTTGTCGCGCACCGACACCGAGGGACGCGGCGTTGTCGAGAGCTCGACCCGGACCGCGCCGTCGTCGGCCTTCTTTTCCCGTATCGATTCCACTGAGTTTCTGAGAATGTTGTCGAAGGCCCTGCCGACGAGCGCGGGGTCCGCATTCAAGGAAAAGGAGGGGCCTGTCATCTGAAAGCGAACCTCGGGAGATTGCGACTCCCATCTGCTGAGCAGAGTTGAAAGGAGGGAAGCCATGTCTGTGGGCTGCTTCTCCAGAGCAAAGGGACGGGCAAAATTCAGTAGTCCGGAAACGGCCGTCGATAGCAATGAGGCTTCATCCTCGGCGTGTTTGAGACGTGCCGCTACGGTCTCAGGCAGCCGCTCTCGCCGAACGAGTTTGAGATACCCGAGAATCGTCGAGAGTGAATTGCGAAACTCGTGGGCGATCCCTGCGGCGATCTCGCCGAGATCGGCCAGCGTCTGCAGGTCGTGCACCTGAGTCTCCAGCTTTCTGATTTCCGTCAGGTCAGTGAAGAGCGCAAGGAGACCGAGGAACGTGCCCTTGTCGTTGAAGAGGGGCACGGTGGTGAGTCCGATCGGTATCGAGCCAGCCGACGTCCTGTGCTCAGTCTCTTCCCTCGTGAGACTGATCTGCTCTTTGACAGCCTTGTTGAGCATCTCTGAAAACGGGGCGCTCCCGAGGGCCTCGCGCAACTCGCGACCGGACGTATCCTCTTCCTTGACGTGAAGGATCTCCGCGCCCGCGCCATTCAGTTCAATGACCTGGCCGCTGGAGTTGACGGCCAGAAATCCTGACGTGAGGCTGCGCTTGAGAGTGGAGGTGATCCGCTCGAGATCATCGGCCCGGGTCTTCTCTCGCTCATGGAGGTCCTTGAGCTCTGTTTCCTGCAGCTTCATGCGATCGATGGAGGCCTTGAATGTATCGATGACGAAGCTTGCCTCGTCTCGCTCACCGATCTTCTGTCCCGATTCGCGGGCATGGTCGAGCATTTCTTCGACCGGACGGACGACCATCGGCAGAAAAAAAATCAGAAGAATCGTTCCGAGCAGACTCCCGATGCCGCCGATGCTCCCTATGATCAGAAATTTTCGCCGCGTCGTTTCGAGTACGGTGCTGTCGAATACGTAACGCACGGAGCCGACGATCGAGTCTCGAGTCAGGACGAAAGAATGATCGGGCAAGGAACCATCCCTGATTGTCTGTCCGGTCTTTGTGTTCACGACGATCTGCGCAATAGCGAAGCGGGATCGTAGCGACGAAAGCTTGGCCTGGAGAGGATCTGAAGTCTGGGAGACTTCATTCAGCCAGTCGGTTGAAAAATCCGCGGTGCGGTTCCATTGAGACTGGCTGATGGCATGGACCTTCAGCAGCGATTCCTGAAGAAGAAGCAGCAGGGCCAGAATCACGACGATCAGATATCCGACCAGGCTCGCCAGAAAGAACTTTACGCTCCGCTGAAAACTGATTTTCGTCAGAGGCGCAGAAGCGAGGCGTACCATTTCGAGAGTGTACCTCCGAAAAAAATCGTGAAGATCAGCGACAGGCCAAGGAATACCCCGAAGGGCAATGCGAACTGCAGATTGCGAGTACTGCGGATCGTCAAGAGAATTCCGAAAATGGCTCCCGTGATGCACGCCAGGAGAAGACATGGAAGAAGCGACTGCCAACCGAGGATCGCGCCGATCATGGCCAGCATCTTCACGTCGCCCAGCCCCATGCCCTCGATATGCCGGAGTAGCTTGTAGGCGACGGCGATCCCCCACAACAGCCCCGCTCCTACGATCGCGCCGATGATGGATGACAACAGATCGGGAGCGACTGTGAGATCGGCGGCCGGTGGCTCTCTCTGTGCGAGATAGCCGAGCAGGAGCCCGAGACCAATGCCGGGCAGGTCGATGACGTCAGGGAGAATCTGAATGTCGAGGTCTATGAAGATCAGAACGATGGTCATGCTGACGATTGCGGCCAGAGGAACGAAGCTCAGTGAGACGCCGGTGCGGATGAACAGGGCAAGATAGAAGAGTCCATTGGCGAGCTCCACGAGCGGATAGCGCACGGCGATGGATTGATGGCAGGCCCTGCACCGGCCGCGCAACAGCACCCAGCTCAGGACGGGAACGTTGTCGTAGAACCGTATGGGGGCGCCGCAGTTCGGACAATGGCTGCCGGGGAAAGCGAGGGATTCACCGTGGGGATAGCGATAAATTACGACGTTGAGAAAACTGCCGATGATCGCGCCGAGAAGAAAGACATAGAGCGCCAGCAGAGGAAACACCGGGGAATTGTAACCGGATGGAGGTGATCAGGATGACAGGGGCGATGAAGAGGGCGCGTCGTTGATGAGATACAAAAACAACCCCTGTCATTCCGAGCAAGGGACGCGCTGCGTCGCCGATGAGGGAAAGAAACGTGCTTGTCATCCTTCGCCGCGGCGGCTTCTAAGAAACTTCCAGTATTTACGCGGCTTTACCGAGCTTGTCATCCTGAGCGATTGACCGCGGAGCGCGGCGTCTGAGTGAAAGAAACCAGGGTGTCATCCCGAGCCGTGGACAGCGTGCGCGCTGCCACTGAGAAAAGAAACTGAGTGGGTGTCATCCCGAGCCGCAGCGAGGGATCTGGGCGGGGGCCTTAGACCCTTGGCAATCGAAAATGGTTGCGGGCACCACGATGGAAGGGCCCCCGCCCAGATCCCTCGCTCGACGCTCGGGATGACACCTCCGCAAACCGGCCTAAATACTGGGAGTTTCTTAGAAGCCGCAGCGAGGGATCTGGGCGGGGGCCCCTTGCAGCAGATCCGCGCCAAGATCAACCCATTCCGGATTCGAGCCCTCGATTAGTCGAATCTTCTTTCCCCGCGACCACCCTTTGATCTCCTTTTCTCTTGCGATGGCCTGGCGAATCTCCGTGAAGTATTCAAAGTAGACAAGCTCCGTGACTTTGTATCGCTTCGTGAATCCGTCATGGATGTGCAGCTTGTGTTGAACGACGCGCGGTGAAGCCCGCTCGTGACGCCAACATATAGGACGCGCGAGTAGCTCGACAGAATATAAACCGCATACTCCTTCACTTCCTGACGATACCTCGGATTGTTCCCAAACCCGAGGACTCGATGCCCCCCGCCCAGTTTCCTCGCTGCGAGGGCTTGCCGATGTGTCATCCACTGAGAAAAGAAACTGGGTGGGTGTCATCCCGAGCGATTGACCGCGGAGCGCGGCGTCTGAGTGAAAGAAACCAGGGTGTCATCCCGAGCGTCGAGCGAGGGATCTGGGAGGGGGCCTTGCGGTGTGGAGTCTTGGAG
>DASZZV010000311.1:0-7659 GCA_035544835.1 Thermoanaerobaculia bacterium | reverse complement strand
GTCCATGGCCCTGTTGCGCGCCGTCGCGCTGGCCGGAGTGATTGCACTCCTGAATCGGCGTCGAGATGCCCTGGCAGGCCTGGCCGTCGTGGCCTTCATTCTTATCGATCTCGGGCCGGTGGCTTTTGAAGTCGCCCCGAGAATCTCCAGTACTTTCTTCACCCCTCCGCCCGCGGTGTCGCTGCTGCCCGATGACCGGGCCTCTTACAGGCTGTTCAACCAGGCGGCCCTCGACTCTGTTTCTGAAAATGCGCAGCGTTTTCTCAATGGAGAGCAGGGCTACTGGACCCTGCGCAACGGCCTTTTCCCCACGACCCCTGGCCTCTGGGGTTTCCGGACCATTCTGGAAAAAGACTTTGACAAGACCGAACTGCTTCCCACCTTGCGGTTACGTGAGGCCTTGAATGGTGTACTCGACAGGGGAGACGGCCGCGCGCTCACGGCCCTGATGATGATGTCGAATGTTCGCTACCGTCTCCTGTATGCCGACTACTCCAGTGTCATGCGGCAGGCCGGTGGCCGGATTGAAAACGCTCTTCCCGTTCGCGCCCTGGCCGTACCGCTGGTTCCTCGCTATTACTTCGCCGACGAGATTGCCGGCGCTGCAAACAATGGCGAAGTGGTCAACAGGTTGATGGAAAAGGCCTGGTCGCACCGCGTCGCATTTCTAGAGACGAAAAGCTATGTCCCGGCAGCCGGCATGGTCACCCGTCTGGTCGAGACCGCGCAGAAGGTCGATCTCGACGTGTCCTGCCAGGGTAGTGCTCTGCTCGTGATCGGAATCACGCGTCACAAGTACTGGCGAGCACGCGTCGATGGCCGTGCCGCCCAACTGATTCCGGCGAACATCGCTTTCCAGGCCCTGAGCGTTCCTCAGGGCAATCATCACATCGAATTGCGATATCGGAATCCGCTCGTGGTGATCGGTATGTGGATCAGTGCCCTGGCGCTGCTCGGTCTGATCGCTATCTCGTGGCGAAGCAGTAACCCCTCATGAGCCTGCCGCCCTCGCCGGGGACTCCCCATTCTAGCGATTGCTGGCCGTTACGCGGAACTCGGCCCGGCAACCATGATCGACCCAGACGCCATTGGCGTCGTAACTCCAGTCGCGTCCTTCGACACAGCTGTCCTTGCTCAATTGCCGCACGAGCTCTACGCCGTATCGAGTGTCGGCCGAGCATCGTTTGCGACGGTTGTCCATGGACTCGCAACGCAAGACCGTCCCCTCGCTTCGTTGCACGGTAGTGCGAGCGTTCAATGTGAACTCGGCGCGGCAGCCGTGGTCGACCCAGATTCCATTGCGGTCATAGCCCCAGTCGCGCCCCTCGATGCACTTGTCCTTGCTGAGCTGGCGGGAGAGCTGTGCTCCGTAGCGCGTGTCGGCCGTACACCGTTTGCGGTGGTCATCCTGAGACTCACAGAGCACGGTCGTCGATGCGTTTTGCAGCGGTTCGTTTTCGTATCGGCCGGGATGACGCGAGTCGCCGTCACGGCTATCGCGATCCTTGATGACGAAGTCGGCCCTGCAGCCGCGGTCGACCCAGATGATTCCGCTGCTCTTGACTCCCCAGGATCGCCCCAGCTCGCACGATTCCTTGCTCAGGGTGTTCGAGAGCTTCACCTTGCCGGGTCCGCTGTAGGTGCATTCGTGGTAGTGCTGGTCGTTGGACTCGCAACGGATCGTTTTCTGCTCGGCCTGGGCGGCGGCGGCGGTGAACATGACCAGCCCTGCTGTTGCGAGGAAGACCAGGTAATTGCGTTTCATAAGTGCCTCCGTGCGAAGTGCTTGCGCATAGCCTGCCAGCTGCTGCGCGCGGCGGCAATACTCTTCCCTCTCCGGCGGGGAAAGGGTAAACACACGCAGCCGGGTGAGGGGCTGGGAGAAAGGCGAATGTTGAATGTTGAATTTTGAATCTTGAATTTTGAATTAGACACCGTCGCGAACGGGCAGGGATCAACAATTCAAAACTCAACATTCAAAATTCAGCATTCACAATTCGGCATTCACAAAAATTCGCTTTGGATCCTGAACCCGGTCATCTTCAGGACTTGAGGCGAGAGGCTTCAGGTGCGGCGGCCGAAACCGCCGCACCCAGTCAGTTCAGCGCCGATCTTCGTCATCCACCTGGTCCACGTCGTAAGCCTCAAAGAGGCCGGATCGAGTCCAGTCGCCGGAGAGCTCGACGTAGTCGCCCGCTCGTACCCGCTCGCCTCGATCGCGCATGACGACAGTGACGAAGCTGCCGGTCGCATCATTGCGGACGACAAAAGTATTGCGACCTCGGTCGACACTCTCGACGGTGCCGCGCAACTCGCCTCGCGAGCTCGACCCGCCACCCCGGTAACCGTCGTAAGCGCGGTAGCCGTCATAGCCGCCGCCGTAGCCGCCGTAGCTGTCATATCGGTCATAGCCGTCGTAGTAGTCGTAGTATCCGAGCGGATTGTAGTAGCCGCCCAGGCTGATGTTCAGGCCCACTCGAAAATGATGCCGAAGGTAGTAGGCCTCGGGGATGAAAAAGGGAAAAGGAGCTCCTAAGATCCAGACTCGGTACCCATTGCCGTAGCGATGGATGCCCGAGACGCGACCGTTGGCGTGGTAAGGCTGCCGATGATCGTATGAGCCGCCGCGCGAAGAGGGATTCGAGCCCCGACCATCCCGCCAGCTCCCATCCCGCGAGACGGTGCGTCCGTCGCGGGTCTCGTTCCTGCCATGGTCACGGACTCCTCCGCGGTTGCGATCGCGGATTCCATCATCACCGCGGTTCCGGTCCGAGGTACGCCCCTCGACGCGGTCGCGATCAGGGGCTGAGATATCCCGGTTCCTCTCGCGGATTCCGGCCTCGCCGCGTTCGCCCGGCGAAATGCCGGGACGCTCGACGGCAGAGTGTCGTGGGGCAGAATCGTTTTGGGAACTGTGACCGCGCGTCGACTCTCCGCGGCTTTCGCCCCGTTCACGATGAACCGTGCTTCTCCCCTCACTCCGGGAGTGCGTCTCATTTCGATGACGCGATTCCGCAAAAGCGGACGTTCCCACGAGCGTTGCGCTCGCCACAATCACTGCCAAACGCATCTGCAACTGCTTGTTTCTATTCACTTTACCCTCCGGGCCAGTTTGAGCAGCTGACCTTGCTATCGCAAACGGTGAACCAGGAATCGGCTCGGGCAGCGATGCCGCATTACTTCTCCATGGAAGCATCGAGGAGGAACCATGAAGGCAGGAATGCTCGAACCCATGCTGCGTGATGCCACGATCAAGGCTATCGACAGCGTGGCGAAAAAGCTCACCGAAGGGGAGAAGGCCACCGCGAACGCCGTCGGGCGGCTGCTGACTCACTGGAAAAAGATGGAGACGACCGAGAAAGAGCACCTGGCCGGCATCGTGATCGCCACCGCCACCACAGCGGCCACGGCCATCATCGCCCTGAGGCGGAGAGCAAAGTCTCCCGTGAAGAGCGCCGGCAAGGCTCTGGTAAAAAGCGTCGCTAAAAAGATCAGCTAGGCTGTTCTTCGATGATTGTTCACCGATTCGTTCGCTGGGATAGGCCTCGATGTGCCCTATCCTTGCGACCATTAGAGCAGGTAGGGGAGTAGCTACCCTCATGCAGGGCTGATTCGTCGTCAACACGGAGTGAAAGCTCCCGGCGGATCAATCGCGCAACGCGCGAAAGCGAGACCACCGCGATCAAATCGTGGTGTCTCGCTTTTTTAGTTGGGCGAGACAGCCACTGGGAGGAAGCAATGAGTATGGGAATCTGGCCCTGGGTTTTCTTCAATCTCTTCGTTCTTTTGATGCTGGCACTCGACCTCGGTGTCTTTCACCGAAAAGTCCACGCCATCACGATTCGGGAGGCGCTAATCTGGAGCGGCGTCTGGATCGCCCTGGCGCTGACCTTCAACGGCGTCCTCTACTTCTGGCTTGGCGCCGATCCCGCCCTGGAGTTCTTCACCGGATACGTGATCGAGAAGTCGCTGAGCGTGGACAACATCTTCGTCATCGTTCTGATTTTCTCGTTTTTCCGGGTGCCAGCGGAGCTGCAGCATCGCGTGCTTTTCTGGGGAATCCTCGGCGCCCTGGCCATGCGTGGAGCGTTCATCGGGCTGGGCTCAGCTCTTCTCCACCGTTTCGAGTGGGTGATCTATCTCTTCGGTGCTTTTCTGGTGATTACCGGTATCAAGATGGCCATGCAGAAGGATGAGGTGTTCAGGCCTGAAGAAAACCTGGTGACGCGCCTGGCTCGGCGCCTGTTGCCGATATCGGCGGACTACGAGGGCAAGAAGTTCTTCTCGCGGGTGAACGGCCGGCTCGTAGCGACACCTCTTTTTCTGGTTCTTCTGATCGTCGAATCGACTGATTTGATTTTCGCAGTGGACTCGATTCCGGCGATCTTCGCCGTCACGAAGAACTCTTTCATCGTCTATACCTCGAACATCTGCGCGATCCTCGGACTGCGCTCTCTCTACTTCGCTCTCGCGGGGATGATGTCGAAGTTCGTCTTTCTCAAGCTCGGTCTCTCGGCCGTCCTCTCATTCGTGGGGCTGAAGATGCTCGTGTCGAGTTTCTGGAAAATGCCGACGCTGGCGTCACTCGGAGTGATCGTCGGAATCCTGTCGATCACGATCGTGGCTTCGCTGATCAGTAGCAGAAGGAAAGCATTGCGAGACGCCAGGAGGCCCGCGTAGTGCGACGTGATTGCGACGCGACGCATCACACCATCGCCTTCGCCCCCAGGTCCGGATTCGCTCGGAGAAAATCGACGAGACGCGGCAGGTAATCGCGAAGAGGTGGTACCCGGATCCCCGCGGGATCGAGATCCTGACCGGCATTGGTCGTGTCGTAGGTGGTGGGATGAGCCATGTAATCGACCGCAGCCGAGGGGACTCGCATGATGCGTTGGACGCCGGGCACATGATCGATGGCTGCCTTGGCCAGTGACGCTGTGATCGGGATGCGCAGAACGATGCGCCGGGTCGCGGTTGCCACGGTGGTGATCAATTCGTCTACTGTGAGCGGAGTCGGGTCGGCGAGGTGGTAGACCTTTGAAGCCGAGGTGCTCAATGAGCTGAGGTGCTCGATCGCTTTCACGATGAAGTCGCTCGGTACCACATTGAAGTAATAGCGGCTCGACCGCCCTATTACTGGAAGAGTGGCCAGCCGCGGCTGACGCATCAGCCACTGCATCATGAAATAGGGGCCGTCGAATTTTTGAGTGATGCCGGTGACGCTGTCACCGACCACGATCGCGGGACGATAGATGGTCGTCGGGAGGCCGGCTCGCATCGCCGCCTGGACTTCGACTTCGGCGAGATACTTCGTCTCCTCGTAGAAGTTGTTGAAGCTCTGGCCGGCTTCGAGATCCGATTCTCTGAAGAGGCCGTCGAAACGCCCGCTCACATAGCAGGTGCTGATGTAGTGCAGGCGCCGGAGCGCGGGCTGACTCTTTGCGAGCTCGAGAACGTTGCGCGTTCCCTCGACGTTCACGCGCATGCCGATTGCCCGAGAGACGGCCAGATCATAAACGGCAGCGAGATGGTAGATCTCCGAAATGTCGCGGGGCCGGTCTCGAAGTCCCAGGCCGGCAGCGGTGATGTCGCCCTCGATGAGGCGGATACGATTGGCTAGCTGTGGTCTGGCCGAAACGATGGCGGCGGCTCGTTCTCGCGCCACGAAAAGAAACTTGGGCTGCACGAGACACAGGGCTACATCATCTGCCGATCGAGAGAGGATGCGCGGCAGCAGCTCGGAGCCGAGAAATCCGGGAAAGCCGGTGAAGAGAATGTTGGCCACGGCGTGATTGTATGCGTCGGGTCGGCGATACGCGGCTCAGGGTCCTCGCGGTTGCGCGGTAACATCTGCCGCTCATGCCGCGATTCGAACGCTACGTTGCAATTGGCGACAGTACCAGTGAAGGATTGGATGATCCTGATGGAGCTGGAGGCTATCGAGGCTGGGCCAATCGTCTGGCCGAACGTCTGGCCGGGCAGCAGGGCTCTGTGCTCTACGCGAATCTGGCCGTACGCGGACTGACCACCCGGCAGATTCTTCAGAGCCAGCTGGCTCCGGCCCTGGAGATGGGTCCCGACCTGGCCACGGTTGTCTCGGGAACCAACGACCTGTTGCGCCGGCGGTTTGATGCTGACGAAATGGGCGCCGACGTGGAGACGATGCAACGCGCGCTGATGGCCGTCGGCGCAACGGTTCTCTCATTCACTCTGCCGGACTTGACGGGAGTGATGCCGCTGGCGAGCCTCCTTCGTCCTCGTCTCCTGCTGATGAACCAGGCCCTTCGTAATGCCTCCGCGCGCAGCGGTGCCATCCTGTGCGATTTCGCCGCCCACCCCGTCGCCTCCGATCCCCGTCTCTGGTCCGAGGATCGACTTCACGCCAACAGTGCTGGCCACGGACGGATGGCCGAGGCTCTGGCCTGGCACCTCGGTGTTCCCGGTGCCGCTTCGGGGTGGAGCGAGCCGTTGGCTGCCGCGCCGCCGCGAAGCCTCACCGCGCACGTCGGTGCGGAACTGACGTGGATACGACGCTACCTTCTGCCCTGGCTCTGGCAGCACGCGCGAGGTCGTTCCTCTGGCGACGGTGTCAGCGCCAAACTGCCGGAGCTCACGCTGATCGAATTGAGAATTGGGAATTGAGAAAGGATGGAGAAGGCAGGCATTGATTTTCCGAGGATGACGAACGACTTCGGGGTCCGTGCAATCAGCTTCAGCTGTGTCCGATCACAGCGACCGGGCTCACACTTTCGGCGGTCGAAGTCTGGTTGACACTCTGTAGAATCGTCTCCCTCATCTCCCTCAATTCCCTACGCATACTCCAATTCAGGTAGGTGGAGATGAATAGACGCAACGGCACGAACCATCTGGAGACGAAGTACAGCTCATAGTGAATCAGCACGCATTCGTGCGGAGCTACTTCCTGAACGATGAAGCCACCCTGGACGGTGTATTCCTTTCCTGACTTGCGCGCGTCGCGGCTGTAGAAGCCATCCTCATTGATGAAGTAGGCGAATTCTCGTCGCCAGGGAAGACCGGCGAAGTGGCCGACTACGTTGTAGGTTCCCCTGGTGGAATCGGCAGGGTGCAACTCCACTCGATCCGCTTTGACTTCGAATTTCTCGATGCTCTGAATGTCCTGAACGACCGACAGTACCGCTTTCTTAGGGGCGCTGATCCTGATCGTGCTGACCGCTGAAATTTGCTGAAACATCAAAGCCTCCACCGCTTTTTCGCTGACACGATACATCAGCCCGAAGGCAGTTCAGGCGACTCCATCGCCGCATCGATATTAGAGTACCTGGGCCGGGGCCACCGGGTACCATGATGGTCGGCCTCTGAAAGCCTGATGACGCTCGGCATTACAGGGCGGATCTGTAGACTGCAAGGATGCAGAACTTCCTCTGGTTTGGTATTGCGGCAGCGTGTGAGATCGCCGGCTGTTACACGGCATGGATGTGGCTGAGACTCGGTCGAAGCGCGTGGTGGCTGGGTCCTGGCGCGCTGAGCCTCCTTCTGTTCGCTGTCACCCTTACCCGCGTGGAGGCCGCGTTCGCCGGGCGTGCCTTCGCGGCGTACGGAGGCGTCTATATTGTGAGCGCCCTGGTCTGGCTGGCAGTGGTCGAGCGCACGACGCTGCGGATCTCGGACCTGATCGGG
>DASZZV010000310.1:0-1647 GCA_035544835.1 Thermoanaerobaculia bacterium | reverse complement strand
GATTGTGCGAGGCGCCGAAGGGTCGAGTCCCCCGCCCAGATCCCTCGCTCGACGCTCGGGATGACACCTCCGCAAAGCGGCCTAAATACTGGGAGTTTCTTAGAAGCCGCAGCGAAGAATCTCCAGTGGAAGGATCTAAATTCACATAGTCCTATCTTGAGATTCTTCGCTGCGGCTCAGAATGACGGAGACTTCTGTGTGTCATTAGAATTGCCTCTACCGATTGCTTTTTTCTTTCTCAATTCTCAATTCTCAATTCTCAATTCGTTTCACTGAGGCAGTCTTACGGATGAACAAAATCGTTTTTCTTCTGCTGACGTTCTCCTGTCTCCCGAGCCAGCCGAGCCGTATCGCAACCCCTCCAGCGGTTCGCCGGCCGGCCGCCGTAATGTCGTTCGAGGGAGCGGACTGGCTGGAGCGGTCCAGCCGCGAGGAGGAAGAGAGGCCCGGCGAGGTCGTGGCAGCGATGAGGCTTCACGACGGCCTCTTCGTGGCCGAGATCGGCGCGGGGACCGGCTACATGTCGCGCCGGATGGCCAGGGTGGTTGCTCCCCACGGTCGTGTCTACGCTGAAGAGATTCAGCCGGAAATGCTGGCGCTGATGAAGCCGCTCCTCGAGAAGGATCACGTCGAAGGCGTTGTCGTTCCGCTGCTTGGCACGCCGACTGATCCGAAGCTGCCGTCCCATCGCTTTGACTGGATTCTGCTCGTCGATGTCTATCACGAGTTCCAGCAACCGAAGCCGATGCTGGCAAAGATGCGTGAGGCGCTCGCCCCGGGCGGTCGCGTTGCTCTGGTCGAGTACCGGGCCGAGGGTACGACTGCGTCGCACATTCGGGCCGAGCATCGCATGTCCGTCGAGCAGGTTCTGGCGGAATGGAAGCCTGCCGGGTTCGAGCTGGAGAAAGTCGTCGAGACGCTTCCCGCGCAGCACCTGTTCATCTTTCGGTGAAGAGCGTTGCTCGGAAAGACGGTTTAGACTCTCCCACCATGAACTATGTCAACCTCGGTAACACCGGTGTGAAGGTCTCGCGGCTCTGCCTTGGGACGATGACCTATGGCTCGAAGAAGTGGCGTGCGTGGGTGCTGGATGAAAGCGACAGCCGGCCCTTCATTCAGACGGCGCTGGAGAGGGGCATCAACTTCTTCGATACCGCCGACATGTATTCGGCCGGAGTCAGCGAAGAAGTTCTTGGCAGGGCACTCGCCGATTTTGCGCAGCGCGATCAGGTCGTAATTGCCACGAAAGTTTACTTTCCGATGGGCACCGGTCCCAACGACAAGGGGCTCTCACGCAAGCACATCATGGACGCAATCGACGGCTCCCTGAGGCGCCTGCGCACCGACTATGTCGATCTCTATCAGATTCATCGCTTCGATCGCGAGACGCCGATCGAGGAAACACTCGAGGCACTCGACGCTCTCGTCCGGGCCGGGAAGGTCCGCTACCTCGGTGCCTCGAGCATGTTTGCCTGGCAGTTCGCGAAAATGCTGCAGACGTCAAAGGACCATGGATGGCATCGCTTCGTGACCATGCAGAATCACTACAATCTGATTTATCGCGAAGAGGAGCGGGAGATGATTCCGCTCTGTCTGTCGGAGAGGATCGGTCTGATTCCGTGGAGTCCGCTAGCCCGCGGTTTCCTG
>DASZZV010000309.1:0-1569 GCA_035544835.1 Thermoanaerobaculia bacterium | reverse complement strand
CAGCCTTATTCAAGCCGCGAAAGCAAAAGCTCGCGGCTACCGCTCTTCCCGCAATCTCATCACCATCGTCTACCTCATTGCGGGTCGCCTCGATTTCAGCGTTACCCACCTACAATAGCGAGGAGGCACAAAAAGCGGCCTGGCCCCTCCTTGACGACGGCGCGTACTTCCTCATCAATGCCGGTCGCCGGATCCTTTCCCCGCAACCTGAGTACGACGCCGCCATCGACCGACTGCTTCTCGACCGGTTGCAAGTAGGGGCTGGTCTGGCGAACCTGCGCCACCAGATCATCGGCCGCTTCCCGCACCGTGATCGCCCCCTGTTCCATCTTTCTCTTCTGCGTCTCCTCGTTCATGGGGCGATAGCGATTCACGATCGCTCCATACACGACCTCAGTCGCGCCATTCACATCGCCGGCGCCCCCCGGCGGAGCGAACGTCACCCCGGTGTGCTCGTCCTCGTAAACGCGCCAGTTCGATGGGTAATCGATGGCGTAGGCACCGCTGCGGCTGGTGTAAGTCTGCAGCGACGGCGAGGGCGGGTCGACGTGAACGACCGGGATGCTGCCGCCTCTCCGCCCCTCTCCGCTGGTGTCGCGATTCTCCGTCATCGCCGAAAACGTTTGCGCCGCCGGCAACTGATGAAATCTCGCCTGCACGGCGATGAGGCCACTGTTACCGGCTGGCTCCGGTGACGATTTCACCAGCTTCGCCTCCTGCTCGATTCGCTGGAGGCGACGCTCCGGCGCCGGATGATCTGACAGCCAGTTCACCGTCCGTCGCTTGTCGACCTTCTCCAGCGTCTCGAAAAAATGCACCATGTCGTTGGGGTCATAACCGGACCGCGCCAGAATCTGTACGCCTTCCACGTCCGCCTCCGATTCCGCGGTCCGGCTGTTCTTGAGAAACAGTGAGTTGAGACCGAAGCCACCGAGGACGTTGATGATGGAGGCAGTACCGCGACCGACGTGCCCACCGAGGACGCCGCCGAGAATTCCGATGCCTGCCTGCGTGACATAGGCCTTCGACACCTGATGGGTTCCGTGTCGAAGGGCGACGTGGGAGATTTCATGAGCCAGAACGCCGGCTACCTCCCCTTCACTCTTCGCCGCCTCGAGAACGCCGCGATTCAGAAAGATGATGCCTCCCGGCAGAGCGAAAGCATTCAGATCGGACGCGTTCACCACGTGGAACTCGTATGGAAACTTATAACCGGGAGCGTTGGCCGCCAGCTTCGCTCCGATCTTCGAAACGTAGCTGGTCACGGCGGTGTCATCGACGAGGGGAAGCTGTTGTTCCACCTGTTCGGCCGATTTTTTCCCGATCTCGATATCCTGCTTAGGACTCATGAGATTGAAGCCCGGCTCGAGCTTCGTGCCTCCGATCGAGGTTCCCGTCGAAGTATCGACTGGTTTTTCAGCGCGGCAGGCGGTCAGCAGGATCAATACGGTGAGAAGAGCAACCCTGGTTCGGATGTGCATGATGAGCTCCGCTTAATGCAGTCGTGATGCCGTGTCACACGGTGGAGGACCGTGTCATTAGCTGTTCTTTCTCAGGACGTTGTTCACG
>DASZZV010000308.1:0-4358 GCA_035544835.1 Thermoanaerobaculia bacterium | reverse complement strand
TTGGAGCGCTCGTCGTCTGCCACAACGTCGATAGTCATGAAAAGACCAGCAGCAACTCGGGAGCCAACCGATTCAAAGCGAGCCGGAGCGGTCAAGGCATGTCGGGCGGCGGCAGGCGGCGCTTCGTTGCCTGTTCGAACGCGTAGGCCAACCGCAGGAGCGTTGGCTCGCTGCAGGCAATCCCTGTGAAGCTGATCCCGTAGGGAGCGGGGCGTGCCGCAAACTTCTCCGGCAAGGGCGGCTTGGGAACGTTGGGAATCATTCCGAACGGTACGATCACGGTTGGATAACCCGGCTTGGCGGCGATCCCGGCTCCGGAAGAACCTGCAAAGAGCAGCGCATCGAGATGCTCGCGCTGCATCACCTCATCGATTCCATGTGTGGCCGTCAGCCGAAGGTCCCTGGCGCGATCCGCCTCATAGCGCTCGCGATCCGACACAACATCCATCTCGTCGGAAACGTCGAGTAAGGCCTGGCCGTACCGAATTGCTCCAGCCTTGGTGTGCATGATGTTCCACTGCCGCAGCTCGCTCAGCGTCGTGACCGGTGCGGCAGCGCCGAGTGATGCCAGCCACTTATTGAAGTCGCGCTTCATGCCGTACTTGAACACCACCGAGCAGTTCGCGTCGCGCCCCTTCCCTTCCTCGCCGCCACAGACGCTCCACGTCAGCAGATTATTCGCCGGCGTTTTGTCGACCACGCTGGGAATGTCGACCGGATCGACGATGACCGCGCCCTGCACTGTGAGAACTGCGACGGCCTCGTCGAACACCTTCTTCTGCTCGGCGCTCAGACCACCCCGAGGCTCCTTCTCACCGGGAAGGGTGAGCTCGTTGTAGTAGTAAGCGCGAGGTACGCCGATGCGCGCGCCACGGAGGCCGTCGCGTTTCAGAAACTGCGTGTAGTCGTGATTTGGTGGTGCCGCGCAGCGCGAGGTGGCAGGGTCGTTCGGATCGGCGCCTCGACCTTCCAGTGCGCCGAGGAGAATGGCAGCGTCCGTCACGGTTCTGGCCATCGGCCCGGGCGTGTCCTGATCGGCGGTGATGGGGATCACTCCGTAGCGGCTGATCCGCCCCATCGTCGGCTTGATGGCCGCCAGCATGTTCTGATTGGCGGGACTCAGAATCGAGCCTGAGGTCTCGGTCCCGACGTTCGCCGCCCAGAAGCTGGAGGCGGTGCCCGAGCCGGAGCTCGAGCCACCGGTGTTGAGAACAGTGCGTCCGTCGAATGTCACTTCGCGCGGATCACGACGCGGGTCGTAAGGATTGAACCCATAGCCATTGAGCCCGTTGTAGTTGTTTTGAAACGGGCTGCCCACCCAGTTCGCCAGCTCGGTAAGCTGGGTCTTGGCGATGATGATCGCTCCGGCGTCGCGCAGGTTCTTCGTCAAGGTCGCCTCGTACGGTGGCACGAGCCCGTCGAATGCCAGTGCACCGCCGGTGGTCGGCATGTCGGTCGTCTGGATGTTGTCCTTCAGTGCGATTGGAATGCCGTGCAGCGGACCACGAATCTTCCCCGCGGCACGCTCGCGGTCGCGCTCGTCGGCCTCTTCGAGGGCGTGACGGTTGACCGTCATCACACCATTGAGCTTGTCCTCATACGTCGCGATGCGAATCAGCGACTGGGCCACGAGCTCATGCGAAGTCACGCGTCCCTCCGCCATGGCCCGTTGCATTTCCGGAATGGTGGCCTCGATGATCGAGAACTGCGTCGGCGTGGAGCGACCCTTTGCTGCGGCGAGCATCGGGGAGGCGTGAAACGTGACGGCCACAAGGAGTGCGATGGCAATGCCTCTCATGGCGAGAGTGTAGCCGGAGTGACGAAGCGCCGGTGGTGAAAAAAGAAGCTCACGTGTCTGATGGTTTAGCCCCGGTAGGGGCGTTTGAGAATAGCCCAGGACGGAGTCCTGGGAAGAGTCCGCGGGATTTTGTTGCCGAGCCCCGGAGGGGCGGTTGAAGGCCTCTTCAATCGCCCCTCCGGGGCTCGACATTTCTTCCTGAAGGTGGCAGTCCCAGCACTTCGTGCTGGGCTATTCTCAAACGCCCCTACGGGGCTGGAGAGCACTTACACAACTGTAAGTGTTCGAAACATCTAACGACGCGATCAACCGCCTCGCGGGAACAAAAACTGGAGCGGAATCCCCAGCCGCGCCGCCCAGGAAGCATTGTTGTGGCTCATTCCGGCGAAGGCCAGCATGTGGAGACTGGAGCCCGGGACGTAACAGTGATCGACCAGCGCGTTCCGCAACGCCGCGGTGTGATGAAAGCCGTCGCGCAGATTCGCATCCTCTTCGAATGGGCTTCGAGCAGCTCCGCAGTCGAGGTAAAGCCAAGGCCTCGGCAACGGACACGAACCCTTCTGCACCTCATGAATCATCTGGCGATCGTTCCACCAGAACGACCCCGAAAGACAGGCCGCTTTGCCAAAGACGTCGGGCCGCGTCCAGGCGCAGAAAAAAGAGAACAGACCGCCCATGGAAGCGCCGACCAGCGCGGTGTCCTCTCGGGTGGTGAGCGTTCGATATCGCGAGTCGATGAGCGGCTTCAGCGTCTCGATGAGAAAGTCTCGATACTTCGGACCATCTCCCCCGCCGTGTTTCGGATCGGAAGTCGGGCTCAGCATCTCGAGTCTCTGTTCGTCGGTCACGATGGCGACGACGATGATCTCCTCGATGACATCCAGGTCGTAGAGCTCATTGAGCGCGTCATGCATCTGCCAGCTTCGGCCGTCGATGGGGTCGGGAGTGAAAAGCGCCTGACCGTCCTGAGCGTAAAGCACCGGATAACGCTTCCGGTCCAGCTCTTCGTAACTCGGTGGGAGAAAAACGCGATACCGGATCGGCCGGCCCAGTTGGGGGGAAGGGAGCTGATGAACCGCGTCTTCTAAACGGCCCTGTGGTTTCCCGAAGTAAGGATCGATCTCGATGGTCTCGCCGCTGAGCACGGTGTGATTGCGGCCGCACGACCAGAAGTCGTCGAGCAGCGCCTTGAACTCGATCAGAGTGCCTGGCTCGGCATCGACGAAAAAGTGATGCACCTCGCCATCGACCTTGCCGGGCGTGAGGGACTCAATCCACGACAAAGGCTCGGAGCCGCGCAGCGAGATGTTCCGTCCCGCCGCCGGATAGGTGATCTGGATATGAGTTTTGGGCATCGTCGTTTAAGGAAGCATAAGCGATCTCCTGGACAGGAACATCGCAGACGGGGGATGCCGCGTTCTGCTGTCGCTGTTTTGCCTCTTGTGTGGCACAGGCACTCTTGCCTGTGTGTCGGCCGTCGAGGCCGACTTCCCCATAGATCATTCACAGAAACGCCACGGCTCGACGCCGTGGCACACAGGCAGGAGTGCCTGTGCCACAAAAAAACACCTTCCCCGCGGGGCGGGGGCTACTCGTTCCTTCCGCGCAGCCAGCGCCCCGATGCCTCTGAGATCAGTCCCTCGTGAAAAACAGGCTCTCCTCGCAGGTAGGTGTCGATCACGACACCACGCAGAGTTTCGCCGAGATATGGCGTCAGCTTGTGACGATGGGCGATCATCGATGGTGCCGGCACCAGAGTCGCTTCGGGATCCCACACCACCAGATCGGCGTCGTAACCGGCGGCGAGCTTTCCCTTGCGCCCGTGGAGACCCGCCAGATCGGCCGGTGCGTGCGACAGCCATTCGCTCAGAATTGGCAGGCCGTAACCGCGCCGTCGAGCTTCCGTCCAGACCACGGGAAGCACGAGCTGCAGAGAGGCGATCCCGCCCCACGCCGCCATGAAATCACCGGTCTCAAGTTTTTTCAGGCCCGGAGTGCAGGGTGAGTGATCGCTGACGATCAGCTCGATCACTCCCTCGTGCAAGCCGGCCCAGAGTCGCTCCCTGTTCTCGGCGTCGCGAATCGGCGGCGCGCATTTGTACTCGGTAGCGCCATCGGGAACGTTTTCGGACTCGAAATGCAGGTAATGCGGAGTGGTCTCGGCGGAGATAGCCAGACCGCGCTTTCGAGCTGCGCGGATCACCGCGAGACCTCCCGCCGCGGAAAGATGGACGATGTGTGCTCGGCCGCCGGTCTCCTCACATTTGCGTACAACGAGCTCGATGGCGCTGATTTCGGCCGCATCGGGACGCGACTCCAGGTAATGGCGGTACGTTCGCTTCGGACCTCGCGGGCGGGCCTCCTCGATTGGCCCGGACAGCTCGGCATGCACGAGCAGTGGCGCGCCCGTTCCGTTCAAGGTCTGCAACGCGATCGTGAGCCCCGCTTCATCGAGATGACCGAACTCCGGCACCCCCGAGTCGATGAGAAAGCATTTGAACCCGAGCGCTCCAGCAAACAGCATCGGCCGCAACTGATCCTCATTCCCGGGAACTGCCCC
>DASZZV010000307.1:0-6166 GCA_035544835.1 Thermoanaerobaculia bacterium | reverse complement strand
AGAAGACCCGACCCCAAAGCCCGCAAAGCCCGACCCCCCAAAGCCCCAAAGCCAGACAGAAGCCCGCCGCCGCAGTCGAGAGCATGAATCTACCAGGGAAGACTGCGCAACTGGATGGTTCCTTCCGGCCAACGTGCCTCTCCGAAATCGATGCTCATGGCATTCAAACCGGTTGGGATATCGATTTCCTGATTCTTGTTCAGAAAAGAGACAGGCGCCCTGATCGGCTTCCAGCCTAACTCCTCGTAGAAGGGACGCATCCTGTCGAGGCAGAAGAGGAGGGCGTGATCGAGGCCGAGCTCACCGCGCATGAAGTTCGAGGCTCGTTCGAGCAACTGGCGCGCGTAGCCTCTGCGCTGGTACTCGGGACGGGTGACGACGCCGCCGAGTCCTCCGACTTCGAGCTCACGGTCACCAACCACGATGGTATGTCGCAGCACGCTGACCTTCGCGACGGCGAGGCCGTCCTGGCGATGGATCAGATGCCACAGCTTCGGTCTCCACTCCAGATGCAGGGCGGCCGTGCCGAAGGGGTCAGTCGCCCAGCCGAGCAGTTGCTGACGATCCTGCTCTGAGAGTAAATCGACCGCTTCAACGTTCATGATGCTCGTCGATCACTGCCGGTCGGACCAGTCGGAGAGATAATTGATCACCTTGATCGACTCGGAAGGATTGATCGTGGAACATCCCAGGATGCGATCGCTCCTGACGCTGAGTGTCCAGTAGGTCATTGTCTTCGGCAGGCGGAACAACAGAGTCGGCTTGCCGGGTTGAAGGCCCGATGGCGTTCTGGCAATGGGGACGGACATCAGCGATCGATCGGGCGAAATGAACACGATTGCGCTGCCGTCGGCCGTCCATTCCGCCGCGTACCTCTCCCCGCCAGAGAGTTGAGAGAAGAGCCGGCCTCCACCCTCAGTCGACACCTGCACCGCTCTCCCCTCGGGGAATGGCCGGACATACGTCTCGAAGCGGCCGGAGACGTCGGAGGTATAGAGAATCGATTTTCCATCGGGCGAGAACCGTCCGCCACCATCAATCCCCTCGGTGGCGATGAGGGGCCGAGGCGACTGGCCCGGGACCAACGGCACGAGCCAGAGATCGATTGTTGCGTTTGTGGATCCGTTGTTCACGAGCAGGAATCTGCCGTCGGGTGAGAGATCAGAGGGAATCTTATATTCGCCACTCTTTAGAATCAGGGAAGGCGTGGACGCTCCCTCATCAGGTACGGAATAGAGGTCGTACATTCCATCCCGGTCCGAAGAGAAGAAGACGCGGTCACCCGACCGGGACCACAGTGGCTGCCTGTGATTCGACAGGCCTGCAGTCAGACGCGTTTCCACGCCGCGAGCGAGATCTCTGGAGTAAACGTCGTAAGCACCTTTTCGGGGGTTGAGCTTGAGCATGACCAACTTCGTCTCGTCCGCCGAGAGTCGGAGCGCAGCCACGTTGACGGCCTCGAACAGCTTCTCCGTCAGTCGCCCGTTCCGGTCGTACCACCCGATCTCCACCGTCGAGGTTTCGTTCGAGGCGGGGAGGTAGACCATCGCGCCCCTTGACGAGACTCCGGCATAGGAGCCGACAGCATCCTCACTATAGAAAACGTCATCGACGACCTTGCGTAGCTCGCCGGTCAGCTCCAGTTTCTTCTGATCGAACGGCTGCGCGTAGATCGCCCCGTCCCGGACGAAAAGCAGATGGCCATTCGCCTCTCCCAGCAGGGAGTCGGCTTTCACGAGGAACTTCTTGACTGGCTTGCTCAGCGCTCCGGCATAGATCTCGTTCTTCTGTTCTGAAACGGTGTGCCGAAGAAAAAGGAAATGGTCACCGTCGTCCAGAAACTTCGGCCAGTAATGGAGCGTTTCGCGTCGTGAGCGATCCAGGGAGGTCACCCTCACCGGCTCGCCGCCGGAAGCAGCAACGCGAAAGAGGCCGTCCTCTTTAGTTGTCCCAAAGAGAATGGTCCCGGACTTGCTCCAGCTCGCTCCGGCAGCATCGCTGACTCCGCGGCAGATCACTTCCGGCCGGCCGCCGCCGGCGCTGACCTTCATCAGGTTGTCAAGGTCGACAAAACCGATCCATTTCCCATCCGGCGACCAGAAGGGCAACGACGGCCGGGAGAGCGAGCCCTTCTCGGTGATCCGCACGGGATCAACAGAGCCGGCGCGACGAACCCAAAGGCTCCTCTCTCCGCCATCAGCCCATGCCTCGAAGGCGATGTCGCGACCGTCCGGCGAGATCGCCGGAGCGCTGATTGAGTAGCCGTGCGGCGGCATGATCGAGAACGAGAACGCCTCTGGTTTTCTAACCCGTTGAAAAAGATAAAGCGCGCTGGAGGCTGCCGCGACGATGGCGAGCACGGCGAGAGAAAGCCACAGCCATCTGGCAGGCAGTGACGCTGCCCGTTCGCTGACAACCGACCCTGACCACTTCAGCTCTTCAGCAATGTCGTGAGCACTCTGCCAGCGGTCCTCGGGGTTTTTCTCGAGACACCTGGTGATGACGTGCTCGAGAGATGTCGGGGCCAGCGGCTGCGCGGAAGTGATGGCGGAAGGCTCGCTGCCGGCGATTGCCGCCATCAGCGACGTTCTGGTTTTCCCTCGAAAAGCTCTCTTTCCGGTGACCATCTCGTAGAGCACGGCGCCGAGAGCGAAAATGTCGGTACGGGCGTCCGCTTCCATTCCTTCGAGCTGCTCGGGGGCCATGTATTGAATGGTCCCGAGGATCGTTCCCTCCTGGGTGAGCGGTTGATGATGGGTCGCTCCCTCGGGGTTGACCTCGATCACGGCCGTCTTGGCCATGCCGAAGTCGAGCAACTTGGCGCCCGACTTCGTGATCATGATGTTGCTCGGTTTCAGATCGCGATGAATGACGCCGGCGCGATGAGCGCGATCGAGCCCCTCTGCGATCTGCGAGCCATATCGAACGACGTCGGCCAGCGAGAGCGGCCCGCGGGCGATGCGATCGGCCAGCGTCTCGCCGTCCAGCAACTCCATCACCAGATAGCTCGTCCCGCTCTCATGACCGACGTCGTGAAGGGTGCAGATGTTCGGATGATTGAGCTGCGAAATGGTTTTGGCCTCGCGCTCGAATCGGAGCTGCACCTGACCGCTGTGGGCAAGCTCACTGGAAAGGACCTTGACGGCCACGTTGCGGTCCAGCCGTGTGTCGACGGCTTGATAGACCTCTCCCATTCCGCCTGCTCCCAGACGCGACGTGATCTCGTAAGGTCCGAGACGCGAACCGGGGGCGAGAGCCATTCAGTAATCCTCGTTTGAAGCTGCAGTTAATTATCGCATCAGGAACCAGATGTCAGATGACTGACATCCTGAGTGCTTTCGATTCACGACTCCGCAGCGCGCGAAGGCGCGCGGCAGACCTGTAGCACCGGGCGTAAGCCCGGTGTCGGCGAGCGACGAGCAATTTCGTGCCTTCAAATTGCACCAGCCCGCGAAGGCGGGCGACAGATGATGCGCCCAGTCGTCTGCCGCCCGCCTTCGCGGGCTCGTAAATCCAAAGCAATTCTTACTCGTTCGCCGGCGAAACACCGGGCTCACGCCCGGTGCTACAGGTCTGCCGCGCGCCTTCGCGCGCTGGTCTGAATCAGGCACGAAGCAACGCGCACACAGCCCGTTCCCTGGTTTCTAATTCAAAGCTCAAACTTCAAAATTCACCATTCACAATTCATAAACGGTACGATTCGAGGTCATGGCGCTCTTTCAGTCCGATCTCAAAGACATCGTCAAGAAGCTGTCGAACAAGGAGTACTCGTCCACCGAGGAGCGCGATCAACTTCTCGGGCGCCTGGCGGCAACCGAAGGTCTGCGCGCAAAGGACGTGACCTGGCTCCTGTTCCGTCCCGATCGCACCATGCGCGAAGCGGGCGTCAAACTGCTGCAGCGTCTTCGTGATCCCGAGACCATCGACCAGTTCCTGACCGAGTGCAAAGGAAAGGGCGATTCGGTTCTCCGCGGGTCGGTGCCGATTCTTTTCTCGCTGGCGCTTCCCGGAACCGAGGCCCGGCTTCTTCAGCTGGTTACATCTCCAGATAAGGACATGCAGGACATTTCGCGACGGATCCTCCTCGAGGCGCCGATGACGAAAAACTCCGAGCCTGCCATCTGGCAGCTGGCGACGACGGGCAAGATCGAGGACCGCGTGGCCTGCCTCGAGAAACTGGCCACCCTCGAGCTCAATGACAAGTCTCTGCAGCGTTGGCAGAAGCTGGCCAGGGACAACGACAAAGGGATTCGTGAGAAAGCACTCGAGGTCCTGGCCCGCAGGGCTGCGGCGGTCTCGATCGACCTTCTCGTTGAGCAACTTCCGGTCGTTTCTTATGGCGCGCAACAGACGCTCATCGCAGCATTGACTCAGGCTGCGGCCGGGCAGGACGTGGCCTTCGCAGGAAAGATCTTTCCCCTGATGGCTTCCGGAGAGGCCTCAACTCGCTCGGCGGTACTCAAGATCCTTCTGGCCATGCCCAATCGGCGCGAGCTGGTGAAGAGCTACATCGTATTCTCGAAGACGCTGGCGGGATGGGCTCGCGATCGGGCTCTCGAGTCGATGCGGGCTTTCGGCGACGATCTTCTGGAGCCGACGCTCGAGCTGCTTTCCGACCCCGATGATGAGATCCGTTCCGCGGCCATGGTCGTGGCCAGCTCTTTCGAAGATCCTCGCATTGTCCCTGCCGCGATCCAGCTGCTCAAGGATCCCGACTGGTGGATCCGCATCAGCGCCGTCGAGACGCTCGGGCGTCTCAAAGATGCCCGCGGGGTCGGACCGATCCTGGAGCTACTCGGTGATGCCGACGTTCGCTGGTCCGCAGTCGAGGCACTCGGCAGGATTGGAGACATCCGCGCTTTGCCGGCGCTGGGCAAGCTTCTGGCCGATCCAAGTCCAGACATTCGCATCGAGGTCATTCAGGCACTCAAGAACTTCAAGCACCCCCAGGTCCTTGTGGTCTTGAAACAGGTCGCGTCGACCGACCCGATTCGAGCTGTCCGCACGCGAGCACTCGATATTGCCGAAGAGGTCGCGCGCAATGAGAACGCCGATGTAAGCGACGCGGCCGCACTGCGGACCACGGCCCTTACCGCGACAGCAGGACAGGACGAGCCCAAGCTTCACTCCTACCTCGTCGGAACACGCAACGCCGCGGCTTCGGATTTTCACCTGTCCGTCTCGCAGCCCCCCGTGCTTCGTGTGGCTTCTGATCTGGTGCGGGCGCAGGCTGAGCCATTTACCGCGGCGCAAACCGAAGCGATGCTGCGGGAGATTCTCACTCCAGCGCAATGGGAGCGACTGGAGCGCGACCAGCAGATCGACTTCTGCTACTACATCCCTTCCGGCGGGCGCTATCGAGCCAACGTGTTCATCGATCAGAAGGGTTACAACGCCGTGTTCCGCGTGATCGCCGAGAAGCCTCCGACCATCACCGAGATCGGCTTGCCGCCTCACCTCGCCGAGATCGCCGATTTTCACCAGGGTCTCATCATCGTCTGCGGACCTTCCGGTTCAGGGAAGTCGACGACTCTGGCGGCCCTGGTAAACCTCTTCAACGAGACCCGGCACGATCACATCCTGACCATGGAAGATCCTGTGGAGTTCGTGCACCCCTTCAAGAACTGCCTGATCAATCAGCGTGAGGTCGGCAGCCACACCGTGTCATTCGCGCGAGCGCTTCGGGCCGCCCTTCGTGAGGATCCGGACGTCATCGTCATCGGCGAGCTGCGCGACAACGAGACCGTGTCGCTCGCGCTCACCGCCGCGGAAACAGGCCACATCGTTCTCGGTACCTTGAACTCGACCAGCGCCGCAAAGTCGATCGATCGCCTCATCTCCAGTTTCCCCATCGACGAGCAGGCCCAGGTGCGCACGGCCATGTCGGAGTCGCTGAAGTTCGTCATCGCCCAGCGTCTGCTGCCGGCTAAAGAAGGGCGAAAGCAGGTAGCCTGCTTCGAAGTGCTGAAGGGGACGAGCTCGATCGCGGCCCTGATCCGGGACGAGAAAACGTTCCAGATCTACTCGGCTATGCAGATCGGTCGCTCACAGGGAATGCAGACCTTCGACGAGGCACTGAAGGACCTGGTCAAGACCAACCAGATCTCAGCTGAGACAGCCTACATGGCCGCTGAAAAGAAGGAAGACTTCGAGCCACTGGTGTCGG
>DASZZV010000306.1:0-34337 GCA_035544835.1 Thermoanaerobaculia bacterium | reverse complement strand
TTGTGCGAGGCGCCGAAGGGTCGAGTCCCCCGCCCAGATCCCTCGCTCGACGCTCGGGATGACACCTCCGCAAACCGGCCTAAATACTGGGAGTTTCTTAGAAGCCGCAGCGAGGGATCTGGGCGGGGGCCCTTCCATCGTAGTGCTCGCAAGCATTTTCGATTGCCAAGGGTCTAAGGCCCCCGCCCAGATCCCTCGCTGCGGCTCGGGATGACACCCACTCAGTACCTTTTCTCAGTGGCAGCGCGCACGCTGTCCCTTGTTCAGGACGACCTATTGAACTGAGTGCCGTTTATTCGTTTGAGCTGGTTGCCTTCCGGGAACGTTCAGTCCGGTAGTCCCCAGTAAAAGCCCTGCCCATACTCGAAACCCATCGAACGGAGGATCTGCATGTCCTCGTGGGTCTCGACTCCCTCGACTACGGTCATCGCGCCCAGTGACTTTGCGATGGCGTAGTAACGCTGGCCACCCTTTCCCGAGAGCGAGAGGGGTTGGTCGCTTACAGCATCACGTCTTCCTCATTTTTTCAATTTTCAATTCGCCACGCGCCTCCACCCACCGCCCCTCGAAAAAGTCACTCCATCCCTGAGCTCCATGCAGCGCTAAGGGCTTGACCTCCCCCACTCGCTGGCCGCGGGCGACACAGGCGGCGAGATACGAAGCGCTACCGTTGCGCTCGATCCGGTAGAGCCGCACCGCTTCGAGTTGTCCGAGATCCCGGCAGTAGCGATAGTGGATGTTCGCCTGGAGCGCAATGTCGAGCGAGCGAGCGGCGGCGATCAACGAGGCATCGTCGGTAGCTGACTCGACGTAAAGCGTGTAGGCAGCGGCGGCGCCGTCGCGCGCCAGCATGGCGAAACGATACGAAGTGATTGTGACCGCGAGTGCCTCGCTGACGAACGTCTCGCTCAGCTTCTCACCAAAGTAGTCGACATGACTGTCCCTGCCGATGAAGCGGATGACAGGACAGGAACGCAGGAATCCCGTCACCTCGATGATGTCGCCGGTCGGGTGGCGGTACAGCCCGCCGCCGGTCGTGAGTACGACGCCATAGCGTTGACCACGCTCGAGCTGATGGGCCAGCACGAGATCGCTGGACTCAACGGGCCGGAGCTCCATGAAGTGCGACCGGATCGCCAACACCGCCCCGCCTGCCGCCGACATCGGAAATGAGACGAAGCCCTCCGTCGACAACAGTCCTTTGGCCTGCAGACGTGCCTGCGGAAACAGCGCCGCGACTTCCTTCGCCGGCTGGGCGGCCATGGCATCCGACCAGCAACTGATGACGCGCAGGCGCGGCCAGAGCGCTGCATTCCTTTCGGCGTCGTCGCTCCGGCTCAGCGCGCGCTCGATCTCCGCTGCACGGCTGGCGCTGCGGTATTCGAGCGCGGCCCGCGCCAGCCGGGCAGCGGTGCTGCCGTCGACGCCGAGAGGTCGCGAGATCAATCCCGCCGCCACATCACGCGCGAGCGACGGACCTGAGTCGCTGAGCGAAGCGAGCAGCAAGGTGAGGAACGTCGGGTTCCAGATGGAGATCAGCGACAGACGACGGTCGGCGACGAGGAAGTAGAGGGTGGCGTAGCGGAACGCTTCGACATCCGAGATCCTTGCGACCTCCGGCGGCACGCTCTGGATTGAGCGCACAAAATGCCTGCGGAACCCGCCGAGGTACTCGTCGTCGGCAGCAAAACCGATCGGGATGCCCCCCGGCGAACGCTGCTCGGTCTGCAGTGCCGGCGAGATCGACCAATACGCAGTCCCGCGTAGGAGCGCCGGATCATGACTGAAGAGGTCGGTGATCCACGGAGAGATGGCGCGCTGCATTTCCTGCTGCAGCGATCTGGTGAAAGGCACCAGCTTTGGACCCGAGGTCGTGCCGCTGGTAGGGACGAAATGGGTTATGCGCTCCCGCGTGAGCACGCCGCCCTCCCCCGCCGTCGCACGAGCCACGTCCTCGCAAAGCACCTCGGGAGTGCCAAGCGGAACCCGCTCCTGAAATGTCGCCGCAGAATGGATCGAGGAGAAGTTGTGGCGGCGACCGAAATCGGTCTCGGCATTCGCGGAGAGGATTGCCCGCAGCAGCGCGAACTGCGTGGCCTCTACCTGATCCGTGGCTCGCTGGAAGGCCAGTGCCTCGGGAAGCGATGACAGCAGCCAGGCCATATTCGACAGCAGCGGCGAGCTCATTGGCGCCCATTGACCATCCGCTGGCCGGCCCTGGTCAGATTCCCTCGATCGATGCGCACGAGGCAGGCCAGCTCATCGCCTTCGACAGATTGCGGATTCTTTTCCAGAAAGAAACGGATGTTCGGATCGCGCAACTCGCGCGGACCGGGATCGGAGACGCCGCGTCGCAGCGGCGTGCGATGCTCGAGCCGGACGATGCCGCTGGCCTCGTCGTAGCGCGCACCGAACTTTGCCCGGGCGATCTCGCCGAGCAGCCGCTGCGTCTCAGTCGGCGTGGAGTGATTCCGGTTCGGCACGAAGTCGCGGAAGAACAGCGGCAGATAGCGATACGTGCGGAAGCCCGAGCTGATGAGAAACCAATAGACGTCGCGCCCCGGAAGAGAATCGGCGAGGTGGAACACGTGCCGCGACCAGAGCCGCGGGAGCTCCGCGCTGCCCCAGTAGGCGCGATCCATGACCGTGTCGCCGGAAAAGAAGACCGTGATCGGCGTCGCGCCCATCATCGGTTCCAGCCGCATGAGAGTCGAGAATCCGGCGATCGAATCCCCCTCGCCTTCCGTAAGCACGACCGCGCATTCCTTCTCATCGAGGTCGCGATCGAATGTGGCGCGGTCTGCCTCGAAGTAGCGTGCGAACAACGCGAACATGCCGTGACGCTCGTCACTCGTCAATGCCGCCACCGGAATGATGCGCCCGTGCAGCGCCGGCCCGTCAGATGGTGGCGGGATCGACATAACAGGGTCGGCCATCGAGTTGGTCATGGAAGTCGGCTCCATCGTCCCATGCTACGGTGTAGATGTCGCTGCGATACGGAATGTGAGGAAACCGGCGCGCCCTGGCCAGGTGTGGATCACGCTCGCAGAAGCCGGCCACCACATAGTCGATGCCGCGCTCGTGTGCCGCCGCCCGGACGGCTCGAAGTAGTTTCTCAAGCACGTCAGGATCATCGTCGCGGACAGTGAGGAAGCTGGCGTAGGCAGTGCGCAGGGCGCTCCCGGGCGGAGGGAGGCGCGGGCGGCGCAGCAGCGGGGCGACCACGTTGTACAACGGCCGCAGGGTCGACAGCAAACCGCTGTAGTGATCGATCACGGTCTGTTTGTATGCCGACTGATCCCATAGTGCGCAGACGCCAACCAGCACACCGTTGCCCGACACGAGCAGAAAATCATCGGCCTGCAATCCCCTGGTCACATCAGTTTCAAAGTCATCAACCGACAGCGCCGGGAAGAACTGACGCCGAGATCCCTCGGCCCGAAGAAAGGCCACGATGTCGGGCAGGTCCTCCTTCTTCGCAGTGCGGACTGCGCCGTGAGCTGCCTTGCCGCCCTCCGCCATCAGCGCCAGCGTGTGCAGGCGATCGACGAAGCGATAGCGCGGCATGCCACGACGCGGGTGATCCACCAGCACGCCGGTCGCGGCCGGATTGCCTTCGATGATCGTCGTTACGTAGGCCCTTGTCCGGCCGTCGGTGTGCAGTTGCCGGAGGAACCGGAAGCCACGCGAAACGAACCAGCGCCCGCGGTGAGACGCGTCGACGCGTAACTGCCCGAGGTATCCGAGAGGCTGTTCGAGTCCGTTCACGAATGCCGGCCGCACAGTGCGGCAGGCCAGGCCAAGGACGGCGTCGCCATCACCGGGGTCGCGCGCCACGAGGACCTGAACGAACGGCCCCATCGGTCCGCAGCCGTAAAAGTAGTCGGGCTCGCGCCGATACGTGAGGCTGATCTGCCCGGGCACGCTGTTCCTGGCCAGCAGCGCTCGGATGGCGGCGTCATCGTCGTGGGTCGCCAGCGCGATGACTGCCGTCATCCCTCTCCGACCCGCAGCAGTTGTCCGCGGAAGGCCTCGTCGCCGAGGGGATAGTCGCGGCGCTGCGTGACCTCGCGACGAATCAGCCAGTTGATCATGTAAAAGTTCGACCACATGTAGAAGCCGCCGGCGTTGACTTTGTCCAGGCTGCGCGCTGCGATGGAGGAGAGGCTGTAGAAGTTCTTCCGGGCGTCAATGCAGCCGATTTTTACCTCTTCTGCGGTCATGCCTCGTGGGGTGTAGGGAACCATCCCGTATCGGTAGCGCCGGTCGAGCCACCACTTGTCGAACAGCAGCCTGCCTTCGCTCTGCAGACGATCGTAGAGCGGTGTGCCCGGAAACGGAGTGAGATGGTTGAAGGCCACAATGTAGAAGTTGTGGCGCCGGGCGAAGGCCACCGTTTCCTCGATCGTCTCGGGCGTGTCCTCGTCGTATCCGAGAATGAACGTGACGTAAAGACGGATGCCGTGGCGGCGCAGATTCTCGAGCGCCACCTCGTAGCCGCCTTTCATGGTGTTGAACTGCTTGTGCATGTGCTTGAGGTTGAGCACGTTCAAGGTCTCGATGCCGATGAGCAAACCCTGGCATCCGCTGGCCTTGATGAGTCCCAGCAGCTCTTCGTCGTGGGCGACGTTGATGCTGGCCTGGCTCACCCAGCGGATGTTGAGCGGGATCAGCGACCGGTAGAGCTCCTTGGCCCCTTCCAGGTTGGAGGTGATGTTGTCGTCCACGAAGAAGTAGAGGGGCTTTTTCATCCTGCGTACTTCGTCGCACACGTCGACCGCCGGTCGCCTGGTCTGCGTGCTGCCGAAGTACGACTGGATCGCGCAGAACTCGCACTTCAAGTGGCAGCCGCGCCCCGCTTCGATGAGCCCGAGCGGCAGGTAGCGCTTGCCGGCGAAGATGGAGCGGTCGGGTTGGATCCCGGCGAGTGCCGGACGCCCTTCGCCTCGATAGACGCGCTTCATGGTTCCTGCGCGGAAGTCCTCGATCACGCGCGGCCACACACTTTCGGCTTCGCCGATCACGATGGCGTCGGCGTACTCCGAGACTTCGTCGGGGACGAGCGTGGCGTGAAACCCACCCATCACCACCGGCACGCCGCGACGCCGGTACTCCGTGGCGATCTCGTAGGCGCGGCGCGCCGTGTAGGTCTCGACGCTGATGGCCACCAGGTCGGTCGGTTCGTCGTAAGGGATGTTTTCCATGCGATCGTCATGGAATCGGATCTCGACATCCTTCGGCGTCAGTGCAGCCACGACCGCCGGCGCCAGCGGCTCCATCTGCCAGGTGCGGATGTACTTCTCGCCGACTCGGCGGCCAATGCAGGGATGCACCAGGGTCAGGCGCATGTTGTCGATCAGGCCGCGACGCGCCGGCCGCTGGGAAGAGACCAGTCGCACGTGTAATACCGATGGAGGTTGTGGGCATAGAAGCGATAGCCGAAATTGGCTGGGATGGAAACGAGCAATTGCGATCGCGAGCCGGCCAGGCGCCGGGCGATTCCCGAGTAACTGTAGGTGGTCTTCCACGCCGACTCGGTTCCGCGAAGCAGCTCGTCGGCGCTCATCCGGGCCGGCTGATAGACGACGTGCTGGCCGTCGTACAGGCTCCAGTCCGAGGTCAGGATGCGCCCCTCCGATTCCAGACGGGCATAGAGCGGCGTGCCGGGGAATGGTGTGAGCACAGCGTATCTCGGCAGATCGATGTGGGCGTCGATCGCGAACTCCGCCGTGCGGGCGAAGACGTCGCGATCGTCGTGATCGAAACCGAAAACGAAACAGCCCTGGATGGCGATGCCGCGGGCATGGATGCGCTCGATCACGGTGCGGTAGTCGACTCGGGCATTGAAATCCTTGCGCGTCTCCGACAGGGCACCGGCCGACAGCGACTCGAAGCCGAGGAGCAGGCCGCCGCATCCGCTCAGGGCGGCGAGGTCGAGCAGCTCCTCGTCCCAGGCGATCATCGTCGTGGCCAGTCCACCCCACCGAACGCGCAGCGGGATCATTGCAGTAAACAGTTCCCGGGCGTAATCGGTGTCGGAGATCAGGTTGAGATCGAGAAAAATCAGCTTGCGCGGGCGCATCTGCCGGATATCAGCGATGACGTCGGCCACTGGCTTCTGCAATGGGCGTCCCCAGGCTGCAGGCACGACGCAGAACTCGCAGCGATGGATGCAGCCTCGTGTAGCCTCGATGGTGTGCAGGGTGAGGAAGTCGCGTGACGAGAAGAGGTGGCGATGCGGGATCGGCAGGTTGGCGAGCGAGAGGCCGGGCTGCTGGTCGTAGCGCGGCTGCAGGCGACCGGCCAGAAAGTCGCGCAGCAGCTGGGGCCATGTCTCCTCTGCGTAGCCCACCACGACGGCGTCAGCGTGCTGAACCGCCTCGTTGGGTACGAGCGTCGGATGCACGCCGCCGAGAACGACTGTGATTCCGCGGCCTCGAAAGTGCGCCGCGAGCTCATAGGCGCGCGGCGCGGTGCCGGTGATGGCGCTGATGCCGACGACATCCGCCTCGATGTTCAGATCGATATCCGAGATCCCCTCATCGATGATCGTCACCTCGGCGCCGAGATCGGGCGGAACGAGTGCAGCCAGAGTGGTCAGGGTCAGCGGCGCGTAGCGGAGCGACTTTTTCCAGATACCGCCGCGGTGCCGGTACAGCGGGCCGCGTGGAGAGATGAGGACGATTCGCAATCTCGATGACATCGATGCCTCCCCTGGCCGGGCGTGGTGCACGAGCCCCGACAGCGTTGTCATCTCTATCGTATCAGAGGGCTGAATTAACCAGGCCTCGCGACCGCAAGGCCTGACTGAGTGGCCGGACATTCCGATGTCCGGCTGTGGCGTCGCGCAGGATTGCCGCTGCAACCCGCATTTGCCTGCGGCCTGCCGGAATTCGGAATGTCCGGCCACTTAATACTGTCTAGCCTGCCGAGAGTCAGAGGAAGAGCGCTGCTACACTACGGCCATGGTCCCGCTCGCGCGACGGATGCTGTTCCGTGACCGCGGTCGCCTGCTCGTTACCGTCGTCGGGCTGGGGGCGACGGTTTCCCTGATCCTCTTTCTCCTCGCGGTGTACGACGGGGTCCGCGATGGAACGACGAAGTACGTTCGGTCCACTGTCGTCGACCTCTGGGTCTGCCAGAAGAACGCGAACAACCTCCTTAAAAGCTCTTCGTTCGTGCCGGTGGCGCGCGCCGGCGAGATCAAGGGGATGGCGGGAGTGCGGGGCGCTGCGCCACTCATGAGAATCATCACGCGGGCGCGTATCGGCAACCGGAGCTCCTCAACGCTTTTCATCCTGGCCTTCGACCCGCAGACCCGCATCGGCGAGCCCGCTTCCATCGCTGCCGGCACGCCGCGCCTCGAGCGGCGCGAGATCATCCTCGACCGCTCCTTCGCGAGAAAGTACGGGCTCGCCGTCGGCTCCACTCTGCATATTCAGCAAACCCCATTCCGCGTGGCAGCCATCAGTGAAGGAACCAACGCCCTGCTGGCCCAGTTCGCCTTTGTCCGGATCGACGACGGGGAAGAGCTCCTCGGGGTGCCCGGCATCGCCAGTTTCATCCTCGTGCAACTCGCGCCCGGGGCCGATCGGCGGAAGGTGAGCGACGCCATCCGCCACCTCGACGCCGGCCTGGCGGTCTACACGCGCGACGAGTTCACCGCCAACAACCTGGCCGAGATGCAGACCGGTGTCCTGCCGGTGTTCGGTACCATCGTCGTCTTTGGCGCGCTGGTCTGCGGACTGGTGATCGCGTTGATGCTGTACAGCTCCGTCCTGGAGCGCCGTGAGGACTACGCCACACTCAAAGCCCTCGGGGCCTCGCAGTCCTACCTGTTGCGACTCATCGTGGTGCAGTCCGTCGCCGGGTCGATCGGCGGGTTCGTCTGCGGAATGATCCTGACGGCATTGATGGAACCGCTCCTGCTGCACTTCGTGCCGGCGCTCACGGTTCACTACACCGCCGCTGTGGCGCTGGCGGTGCTCGCAGGTTCGGTCCTCATCGGCGTCTGCGGCGCGGCTGTGCCGATCCAGCTCCTGCGGCGCATTTATCCGGCCGAGGTTTTTCGCGCATGAGCGGAGCGACGATCGCGGCGTCAGGGTTGTCGAAGGCCTACGAGGGTCCGTCGCCGGTCGCGGCGGTCAAGGACGTTTCGCTCGAAGTGCAAGCCGGCGAGGTCTTGCTGATCAGCGGTCCGAACGGAAGCGGCAAGACCACTCTGCTGGCAATGCTCGGAGGGCTGCTTCCACCTTCGAGCGGCACGGTCACTCTCGATGGTGAGACCCTCACGTCGCTAACGCCGTCGCGTCTGGCAGCGTTTCGTCTGCATCGAATCGGATTCGTCTTCCAGGCCTTCCGTCTGCTGGACGGGCTGACCGCGCAAGAGAACGTGCAGGTCGTCCTGGAGATGAACGGCGCGCGCGATGCCGCCCGTCGCGCCGCGGCCATGCTCGAAGAAGTCGGTTTGGCTGATCGCGCCGGCCGCCTGGCGCGCAACCTGAGCGGAGGCGAGAAACAGGGCGTGGCCATTGCCCGTGCTCTGGCCAACGATCCGGCCGTGATCCTGGCCGACGAGCCGACCGGAAGCCTCGACTCCCACGCCGGCGAGCAGGCCGTCCGGCTCCTCTGCGACGCAGCGCGGTCGCGTGGGAAAGCCGTAGTCATCGTCAGTCACGACGCGCGCATCGAGAAGCACGTCGACAGGGTGATGCGAATGGCCGACGGGCGTCTGGTGTGAGCGGACCGAGACATCCGCGGATCGGCGCGACGAGGACGCAAACTGAAAATTGAAAAACGGGCTCGCGCGAGGGGACGAGGTCGATTATGCCAGCGAGGCGGCGCCTCAGACCCGAGCATGCATTTCTAACCGACCTCCATCAAGGGCCGGGCACGGGAGCGGGCACGCGCACGGGCATGGGAAAGTCAAAACCCAAAGACGGACAAGAATTGAGATCCGCCGTGCCCGGATTTTCTGTTTTGACTTTCCCGTGCCCGCTCCCGTGCCCCTGCCCGGCCTTCTTCCTGGTCCCGTCGAGTCAGTTCGTCGGCGGTGCCGGCGGCGCGCAGGCCGATCCGGTCGATGAGCAAGAAGTGTCACCCTCAACGGCGTATGCTCGACAGACTCATGCGGTCTCTTTTCCTCCGATCGATGTTGCTGCTGTCGCTTCTTGTGATTAAGCGGGACATTGGTGACGTCTGATCGGTTCGGTCGTATCGCTGCCTCTCTCCGACGCAAAGGCAGGCCGCTACCGACCAATGACATCTGGATCGCCGCACACGCCATGGAGTCCGGTGCTGAGCTGCCCTCCTTCGATCGACACACTGATCAGGTGGATGGAATCGCATGGGTCCAGCCGAAAGAGTAAAGGCGGCACTAAGACGACCCTACAACCATCAGCTGTTTACCTGGCGCGTCTGGCGCGGTGCCACCTTCCGATAGTCGAGGGGAAGCTGGATGGTGAACGTCGAGCCTTCACCGGGAACCGACTGCACGGCGACGGTTCCCTGGTGGAGATCGACGAAACTCCTGGTGAGTGACAGGCCGAGCCCTGTTCCGCGCTTGTGAGCAGCACGGGGATCGTTGATCTGGTAGAACTCGTCGAAGACCTTCTCGAGCTCCTGAGCAGGCATTCCGATGCCCTGATCCTTCACGTCGATACTGAGGGAATCACATCCGAACGCCGACTCGGCCAGCCTCGAGACCGTGAGATAGACGAAGCTGCCTGGGTGTGAAAATTTCACGGCGTTGGAGAGAAGATTGAGCAGGATCTGTTTGATTCGTGCCTCATCGAGGTGTACCTCCGAGATCGTCGGATCGATATTCGTGATGATGCTAACCCGGGACTCGGCGGCGATTCCCTTCATCACCCGCTCCACCATGGCGATGGTTTCTCGCAGGTCGAACGTTTGCAGACTGAGCTCGAGCTTCCCCGACTCGATCTTCGACAGGTCGAGGATGTCGTTGATGAGATTCAGCAGGTGTGTTCCGGCCGTCTTGATGTTCAGGAGAAACTTGTACAAGCGAGGCTGCAGGACATTCTCCGTGGCCTCGATCAGCACGCCGGAGAAGCCGATGATCGAATTCAACGGCGTGCGCAATTCATGAGACATGTTGGCCAGGAACTGATTCTTGGACCGATCCGCTGCCTCGAGGCGGAGATTCGTCTCACGCAGCTCCCCGGTTCGCTCCAGAACCCGGGCCTCGAGGGCGAGGTTCAGCCGCTCGAGATCCTGATAGAGGTTGGCGTCGTCGATGGCCACGGCCGCCTGGTTGGCAATCGAGGTGAGCAGGACAGCATCGTCCTCTGTGAAGGCGTTCACCTTGTAGCTTTGCAGCGAGATCACGCCGAGGATGTGGTCGCGGGCAATCATCGGCACACCGAGCCATGACTCCGTCGGTAAGCCATCGTCTAACGACGCCAGGCCGAGGGCTTGCTCCTCATGCGAGCTGGCCAGCCGGAGAGGACGCCCGTGCTCGATCACCCATGAAGTGAGACCCTCGCCGAGCGGAAAGCGGGAGGGCGGGAGAAAGGCACCATGGTCGGCAATCAGGGCCGAACAGAGCTCATTGGCCTGCACGTCGAGAAGGGCGATGCTGAACATCGACACGTCGATCACCTTCCTGCATTCCTCGTAAATGGTCATGAGGAGCTCGTCGGTCGAATGGCGCAGGGAGATGGTCTTGCCGATGTTCATCAGAGAGGCCAGTCGCTGGACGAGGCGTTCCTTGTCGGTGCGGGTCACGGCCAGCCTGCGACCCATCAGGTTGGCGATCACGCCGCTGAATGTGGCTGCGAGGACTCCTCCCCACCCGATGCCGCCGTAAGAAAACGTGATCAGGAACGCATAAGGAAGCGTGAGGATGTAGATCGACGAGTCGACCAGGCCGAGCTTCACGCAGGCCTTGAGCGAGTAACCATAGGCCCACTCGACGCGGCCGGTAACGATGCTGTTTGTGACGACGACGACGATGGCGCAAAGCGCGATGCGCAGCGCCGCGGCCACGGAAGCCCTGAGCAGCGGCACCTCACCGCCAATGAGCTCATAGCAAAGCGTGGCCAGCACCGCCGGGATGCCATACGTTCCCAGCAATCCCACGGTTCTGGCGTATTCGAGCATCGGATCGCTCATGTCGATCTTTACAGGACCGATCTGGTTGATGCTCAGCAGCCTCGCGGCGATGGCTGCGCAGACTGCAATCCAGCTCGTCAGGACCGGCCCAAGCAGCGGAAAGATCGCCAGAACGGCGGTGATGAGCAGCGAGACGAAGATCTGTTCGGTCAGCGCGAACTTGAGGGTGGCCAGGCTGAAGGCGAAGGCCACCAGAATCGCAATCAGGATCGGCGCCGAAGGTCCGAGCGCTCGAAACACCTGAGCCGGCTCTGAAGTCCGTGTTGCGGTCAGCCAGACCAGCAGAAGCAGACCGACAACGGCCTGCCGCAGGAAGATCCCCATCGCGCGTTTCCGCGAGCCCGGAGAACGTTCCGTCGGGACAAGTGCCATCTGCGATCATCGTAGCACCGAGGCGCCCTCCGTTTTGCCTGAACGTGCTCTAATGACTCTCTTCCCTATGTCGACCTTGCCGATCGAGCCCGGCGCCGTGCTCCTTCACTACCGCCTCGTCGAGCGCCTCGGCGCCGGCGGCATGGGCGTGGTCTGGAAAGCGGTCGACACGACGCTCGACCGCGAGGTTGCCATCAAAATCCTCCCCGAGGCGTTTGCGAACGATCCGGAGCGCCTGAGCAGGTTCGAGCGCGAAGCGAAGCTGCTGGCGTCGCTCAATCACCCCAATGTCGCCGCCATCTATGGGCTACACGAGCACGCTGGCGTGCGCTTCCTGGCGATGGAACTGGTGCGCGGCCGGACGCTGACCGAGGAAATCGCCGGGGGCCTCGCTCCGTCGCGCGTAATCGATCTCGCGGCTGCGATCGCCGACGGGCTCGCCGCAGCGCACCGCCAGCACGTGATTCATCGCGATCTAAAGCCTGACAACATCATGATCGACCCGGAGGGGCGTCCGAAGATCCTCGACTTCGGTCTCGCCAAGCTCGGTGGAGACGCGCCCACGCCCGACGCCGAGACGGCCCTTCGCGAGGCCACGACGACGCGCAAGGGCACGCTGCTGGGAACGGTCGCCTACATGTCTCCCGAACAGGCGCAGGGCCACCAGGTCGACCCGCGATCCGACATCTTCTCTTTCGGAATCGTTCTGTATGAGATGACGACTGGCCGGCGCCCGTTCCACGGGGACAACACTATTTCGATCCTCTCGTCGATCCTGCGCGACACCCCGGCATCGATTACGATGCTGGCGCCCTCGGCGCCCGCCCCCCTCGACCGAATCGTCCGGCGCTGCCTGGAGAAAAATCCCGACGCGCGCTATGTCGACGCATCGGCCGTGCGCGACGAGATGCTGGCGTTGCGCAGCGACCTCACCTCGAATCCGGGCCGATTCGGCTTGACACCACGCCGGTCGCGGGGCCGATCGATTGCGCTCGCCACCGTCGCCCTGATTCTGCTGGCAATTCTTGGGGCGTGGCTGTTCCAGCGACAGGCGCGGCAGCGCTGGGTGCGCACCGAAGCGGAGCCTCAGCTCGAAGCCATCGTCGGCCACATCCAGGGTCTCGAGGAAGGACGAGAGAGCTGGGACGCTTTCGCGCTGGCGCGGAAGATCGACGCGGTGGCACCCGGTGATCCGCTCGTCGAGCGGCTCCGCGGGAAGTTCTCGCGACAGATCACGATCACGTCCGACCCGCCCGGCGCGACGGTCTCCATCAGATACTACGATGAGCCCGAAGCGACGCCGCTCGTCATCGGAAAAACGCCACTCGAACATGTTCGCTATCCGCGGGGGTTCACGCGAATTCAGCTCATGCTCGCAGGGAAACACGCCGAAGAGGACGTGATCTGGAACTTTCCCATCGTCGGCGACACCTGGAGTTATCAACTGCATGACCCGGCCGAGGTGCTTGACGAAATGGCGTCAGTTCCCGCCGGTAAGTTCGAGCTGTTCATTCCGGGGCTCGACCACCTGAAGGCTGAGCCGATGTCGGCATTCCTAATGGACCGTCACGAAGTGACGAATCGCGACTACAAGCGCTTCGTCGACGCCGGCGGGTACAGCGACAGGAAGTACTGGCGGCAGCTGTTCCTCGACGGAAACCATTCGTTGACGTGGGAAGAAGCGATCGGAAGGTTCGTCGACCGCACCGGGCGACCCGGGCCGGCCACGTGGGAAGTCGGGTCCTTTCCCGCGGGCCACGACCAGTACCCGGTGTCGGGAGTTAGCTGGTACGAGGCCGCAGCCTACGCCGAATGGGCCGGCAAGAGCCTGCCGACGATCTTCCATTGGAATCGCGTGGCCTTCACCGTGGGAAGCTCGAGGATCATTCCGCTGTCGAACCTGTCGGGCAAGGGGCCGCTTCCGGTCGGCAGTACGAAGAGCATGAATCGATTTGGGGTGGCCGACCTTGCCGGCAATGTGCGGGAGTGGACGTGGAATGCGAGCGACGGAGGCAGTGGGCGCTTCATCCTGGGCGGAGGTTGGACCGACCCGGACTGGGCGTTTTCCGACTCCTACGCGCAGCCTCCGTTCGATCGCTCCCCGACGAACGGCTTTCGCTGCATCCGCCTCCTCGACAAAGAGCCTAACTCCGTCGCGCTCCAACGCGCCATCGACAGACCGACGCGCGATTTCTTAGCGGAGAAACCGGTGCCTGAGGAGCTCTTCGCACAATACCTGAGGCTTTTCGCCTATGACAAAACGCCGCTCGACGCGAAGATCGAGCAGGAGAAACCGACTCCGTTCGGCATCCGCCAGAAGATCACCTTCGCCGCCGCGTACGGAGGTGAGCGAATGATGGCTTACCTGTTCCTGCCGTCCTCGGGCAAGCCGCCCTACCAGGCCGTCGTCGTCTTCCCCGGATCCGGGTCGATCGACATACGCTCGAGCGAATCGCTCGACCTCGCCCGCATCGATTTCCTGCAGCAGGGCGGACGCGCCGTCATCTTCCCGATCTACAAGGGGACGTACGAGCGTGGAGGAGATCTCCATTCCGACTACCCGGAACCGACGACCCACTACAAGGACTACGTGATCATGTGGGGCAAGGATCTGGGCCGCTCTATCGACTACCTCGAGACGCGCAAGGACATCGACTCGAGCCGCATCGCCTACTACGGCTTGAGCTGGGGGGCAGCGCTGGGGGCGATCCTTCCTGCGGTCGAGCCGCGGATCAAAGCGAACGTGTTGTACGTTGCCGGTATGGAATTTCAGCACGCCCTTCCCGAGGTCGATCAGATCAATTATGTGACCCGTGTCAGACAACCGACGCTGATTCTCAACGGAGAGCTGGACTTCTTCTTCCCGCCCGAGACATCGCAACGCCCGCTGTTCGAGCTGTTAGGTACGCCACCCGAGCACAAGAAGCGTCTCGTGTTCCCCGGCGGGCACTCCGTGCCGCGCACCGAGATGATCAAGGAGTCGCTCCGCTGGCTCGACCGTTACCTCGGGCCGGTGGGCGCCGGCAAGTAGCTGGTGTGTCGATCCTCTCGTTTTACCCGGAGTGGCGGCATCTCTGCCGCCTGGCTCGGCGGCGTCCCGCGCCGCCGTTCGGTGGTGCGAGCGATCGACAGGCGGCGCCACGGGATGGCGCCGAGCCAGGCGACAGGATGTCGCCACTCCGGGGAATGCGGGAAGATTGCGACACCACACCAGCCATCACGTCCGGAACAGCACCTTATAGGTATACGTCACTGTCTCCCTGGCTCCGGCCGCGAGCGGAATCTCCCAGGTCAATCGTATCGACGGATTGACCGCGCTGAGGTGCGTGGCAAGTGCCACGCTCTTCCCCTCGTTCGACTGCGAGAGCGTTTCGCCAGTCAGCAGTTTTTCGATCGATAGCGTCACCTGCTTTCGCTTGTAGTTCCGCAAGACGATGGTTCCTTTCACCGTTACGGCGATGTAGTTGTCCGAGGCGATCGTCACGCGCTGGCGCGAGGTTTCCACTTCACCCGGCTGCACTTCGACGTCGGGGGCGATGGTCAGTTTCAGATCGGTCGCGCCATCGGCTGGCGTGTAGTGGAGCGTTTCCTGCGCCAGGGGCCGCGATGCCGCCATGGCGATGGCCGGTGCGGTCGTCCACGGAAGACGCGTGTTGTTCTTCAGCCGGAGGGAATGCCAAACCTGCGAAGCCGTCTCCCGCTCACGCGGGTCGACCGAGCGGCCATTCCAGTCGGCTCCGGATGTATCGCCGATCTCGGTCTTGTAGAGATGCTGATAGGGCACGGTCGCTGAAAAAATCTGATACTGGGCGCGCTCTCCCCGGCTCAGCGTGACGTGCGACCGCGAATAGAGGAAGAGATCCTCCTCGATCGTTCCCTTGACGTCGTCGTTGGTCAAGCCCGTGGCAGCTCCCGACTCGCCGACGTTGATCATCGACGATTGCGTCATGACGTTGGACATGTTGGACATCGTGTTGTACGTCCTCTCGCGGCCGCCGCTGAGTGCCGCCAGAAACTGAGCCAGCGACTGCTGGAGTCCGAGGGGCGACTGCACAGTCGAGAATGCGAAGTTCGGAAAACCGACCACGAAATAGACGTCGGCGTCGCCGAGAATTTCGGCGTCGTTCACCAGAAGCGCGGTCATCGAAAGGCGTGCCGTCGAGTCGTTCTCGAGCGTCACCAGATACTGAGGAGCCCAGCTCAAGCCCTCGCGCAGGTAGCTCAGCGACACTGCAACGCGATCGCCCCTTGCCCTGAATCGAAGACTCTTCTCCTCGACCATCCCGTCGAGCGAAGTTGCCGGCTTGCCGCTGAACGAGATCGCAGTCACGTCGCCACGCGGAAATGCCATCGTCTTGCCGCCACCCTCGAGAATCAGAAGCGGCTCGGCGCGGCTAGTGTCAGTGGTCGCTGGCGATCCGACGCTTCGCGCCGGCTCGACGATCGTCCCGCTGTACTCCTTGTCTCTGACCGTCACCGTCACGCTCCGTCCAACATTCGCCGACAGTAGTTCGGTGATCGAGGTCGCGTTCCTCGGCGTTGCGACGTCGCGTTTCGAAACGACTGATTCGTCCACGGGCTGCCCATCGGCAGAAAGCCACAGCGTTCCATGCGAGGCGGGCGGCAGATCGCGCAGGACTCCCCAGCCTTCGGTGACCGTCACCACCCCCTGACGCGTGAAGAAAGCGTAGCCGTTCTTGAAGACCGCCACCGTCGTCTTCGGGAGTTGCTGCGGCACCTCCGCCGCGACGACCGTCGATCCAACGATGAATAAGAGCGATGTGACGAAGCAGCGCATGGCCTTGCCCTCCACTGACTGTGGCCCGGAGATGGCCTGATTTTAGCTGTGTAGCCGGCGTGGGCCGCCGATTTTCTGCCACTCAATCCTGTCGACCATGCTTCGGACCGAAGAACGGCATTCTGAGGAGGCTGCGATGACTCTCCGCCCTGGTACGCCCGCCCTGGCCGGCGCACTGCTGACCGCGACACTCCTGTCAGGCTGCGGCTCCATGGAGGTTATGGTCAACGGCTGCCCACCCCATTCACAGCAAGTCGTCGCCGATACCTTCTTCTTCGGTACCCGGGCTCCAAACGGAATCGTGAGCGAGGACGAGTGGCAGAACTTTCTGACCACGATCGTCACTCCGCGATTTCCCCGCGGCCTCACCTGGTGGAGAACGCATGGACAGTGGCTGGACAAAAGCGGGAAGCTTACGGAGGAGGATTGCTTCGTCCTCCATATCATCCACGACCGCGGCCAGGAAAAACGGATGCGCGAGATTCGCGATGCCTACGCGCAACGCTTCCGTCAGGAGGCCGTCCTACGTGAGCGCAGCACCCAGTGTGTGAGTTGGTAGCCTAACTGAACTGGTTCGATGCCGCCGCTCCGCGACTCGTGAAAATATCCGCCCGATGCGCTCCCTACCCTCACGGGCGGGGCTAAAACGATGCCGCCGCTACGCGGCTGGAAACCGAGGCCACGCGCGGGCCGTAGGCCCGAATCAGCCGAAAGATGGGGATGCGGCCCGGAGGACCGCACCCAGGGCTTCGTCCTGGCAGCAAGGGCTAGCCCGCACCGCGTACATCGTTGGATTTTTCATTCTCTTTCGGCATCGCCCTATTTCTGTCGGTCATGCGTGACAGAACTTGACTTGTTTCCATTCTGACGCCACCGTCTTTGCATACCGCTTGCAGGACAGGTGTGTCAATGCGATCGATTCTAGTCTGGCTCGTTGTGTCACTGCCGTTCGCTGCCATGGCGCAACCGGTGCTCGTCCACGTCGACGCGAATTCAAACCGGCACGCGATCAGCCCGTTCATCTATGGAGTCGCCTACGGCTCCTCACCGGAACTGGCCGATCTCAATGCCACGATCAACCGTTATGGCGGCAATCCCGCCAGCCGCTACAACTGGTTGATCAACGCCTCCAACCGCTCCGATGATTTTTTCTACGAGAGCATCGGCGACAGCGGCCCGGTGCCGGGCTCCGTATCCGTCGTCTCGCTCGACGACCAGCTCCGAGATGCAGCACGTCGCGAAGGCTTCCTCCTCGTGCCGGAGCGAACCTGAGCGGACACCTCGCGACGAGGGGCACGCTTTATCTCCTTCCACCCGCGCTGCGATCACTGCTTGTCCGTGGAAGTTGCCGTGAATGAAGCCGGTCAGTACCCGAGGGCAAACAGGAGGGCGTCGCGCACTTCGGCCATTCGGGCCGTCTGCAGAGTGGCGACGATCCCGCCCAAGCGGTCCTTCGAGACCGTTTGCACGTGATCAAGGTTGATCGCGCAGCGCCGAGGCATGCCGTCGTCGGGGCCAACCACGACCTCTGACGGGATGTCGCGGATGGTGCTCGTGATCGGCGCCACTGTCACCTCACCCAGATAGTCCAGCACCGAGTCTCGCGTGAGGATGATGACAGGGCGGCGCTTGTCGGGCGTCCGAAAACGGTACCAGCGGATCTCGCCCCGTTTCATTCCGGCCACACCTGCTCGGCCGCCCACCCGCTGAATTCGCCACGCTTCACGGGGTGCGTAGAGTAGCCGCGTCGATGTTGCGCTTCGCGCTGCAGCGTCGTGATGCGCTTCAGGGCTTCGCGAAGCGCCTCCCGCGTGAACGCGGACCGGGTGGTCTTCAACCGGCGGGCGGCGCGATCCACCTGCGCAATCAGATCCTCGTCCAGCGTCATTTGAACCGTTTTCATACGGCGATTGTATCGCTATTGCCATGTGGATGCGTATCCACATTTCGGATCCTCGGCCGGCCGCGAGGGACATCGACGACGATCCTTTTGAGCTGGATCGATTTTCTTCACAGCCGAGGGTCTTGCCGGATTTGATCGGGACCGACGGTGACGGGCTTGAACAGAGCGGTTCTCTTGGTTGCCGTCAATGAATGGGAGGTGCCGGCAGACGCCATGCAAATACGTGGCGGCCATGGAGTCATGAGAATGAGACGCCGCTTCCGTCAGCGGAGCGTGACCACTCCCGCCTCCATCCGCTTGACCACGACAATGGTGATGTCGTCGTACTGCGCGACTCCACTGGCATGGTGACGGACCGCGTCGAGCACTGCCGCTTGAATCTGGGCCGCTGAGCTGGTGCGATGGCTCTGCACGACTCGGATCAGGTTCTCCTCGCCGAGCTCCTCGTCCAGAGCATTGACGGCCTCGCTGATTCCGTCCGAGAAGATGACCAGCACATCATCTTTTTTCATTGTCACGAGAGCCTGCTCGTATTGGAAATCCTCGACAACCCCCAGCACGATTCCCCGCCCCTTCAATCGATGGCATTCACCCTCGCTGATGTAAAGCGGAGGATTGTGACCGGCGTTGCAGAACTCGAGTACCCCACGAGACGCGAAAGAAAGAAGGTGACGAACTTCTCCGGAGAGGTACACCGATAGAGAAGTTTGTTGGCGAGGCGGAGCGACTCGCTCGATGGCGTGTCCAGCATCGCCATGACACGAATGATGGCCTGAACGTTCGACATCACCAGCGACGCCGGGAGTCCTTTCCCCGATACATCACCGAGACAGATCGCCCAGTTGCCGTCCGGCATCGGAATGAAATCGAAATAATCGCCACCGATCACCTGAGCCGCCACACTCGTCCTAGGGACTTTCTTGGAGGGACTTTCTTGGGGCCAGGCCTCTTTTCCTTCCGAGGGACTTTCTTGGGGCCAGGCCTCTTTTCCTTCTGAGGCCTCTTTTTCTTCTGCCAAACCTTTCGCGACATTTTTTCGGCTCGTAGGCATTCGCCCGAAACCTCTTCACTTCCGGGGTCCGAATTCAGAGAAAAGAGGCCTGGCCCCAACACGGCACAGAGAAAAAGAGGCCTGGCCCTAACAAGGCACCATGGCCCCAACAAGGCACCAACAAGGCACCGACAGGCACGAGCCCTCAGAGAATGTGAGAGGGCCTGGCCCCCAAGAAACGCTCACGCGAGTACGACGCACCACCGCTCGTCCTCTGTCCAGGTGGCACTGATATGCGCAATCCTGAATCAACCGTCGAAGGACGTGTTCTTGTTGTGGACGATGATGCCGGTGTGAGGGGACTCGTTCGGGCGGTGCTCCGCAGCGACGGGATGCAGGTCGATGAAGCGCATGATGGCGCGGCTGCTGTAGAGAAACTCTCGAGGGCAGCGTACGACTGTATCGTGCTCGACCTCATGATGCCGAACCACGACGGGCTGGAGCTTCTGCAGCAGATCGAAGTCGCCCGTCCCGCGGTCAAACGCGTCGTCGTCATTACCGCCTCCTCCGAGGCAGTGATTTCCCGGGTGCCGGTCGCAATCGTCGAGACGAAACTTCGGAAGCCATTCGACATCATGGACCTCCGCGCGGCGGTGGCACGCTGCGTTTCCCACAGTCACGGTGCTGAAACCCGAAGCCACTGACGACGAGCGGAAGGCCGCGAGCGACGATCTTTCACCCGGCGGCACTTGCGGCCTTTCGCGCCGTATTCGCTCCGACCCGATGAGCATCCGTGCGGTTCACCTGCGGTGGGTCACGCAATGCATCAGTGCTCACATCGTGACCCGGAGTTCCGCCCTTTCGGGTCAACTAAGCAACCAAAACGCATCGAATCAGCCACGTTTTCTACGGCACAGATCTTGAGACGCTCAGCAGTTCTAAGCTCTGAAAATCGATCGTTTTGAGGATGGAACTCAAGTGAAGAAAACCTTTACTCTCCTGGCAGTCGTGTTTCTATTCGCGACGACGAAGACGTTCGCCGCCCCACCAAAAGGGAATCCAGTGTTCCCGCCCGTCGATGAACAGCTCAAAGCTGCCCACGTCAAACCGGGCAGCAGTCTGGAGAAACTGATTCGTGAGAATCAGGACTTCGGGAAGCTCAAGGACCGCGACGCAAAGGACCGGATCGTTCCACCATGGTTGAAAGTCTATTGGCGGAAGGGCCACCCCGAGGTCAACTACGACAACGACAACGACCCGACCGGGGGCTATCCGCTCGTCCTCAAAGAAGTCCTCGAGTGGATGATCAACCATCAGGACCTCAAGCCGGGAAATCCCGAGGCGACGATGGCGCCGGGATATGAATTCGGCGATCGCGACGAGGGTCCTGCTTTTGGCGCGAAGGGGCGCACCTCCGTCTCTCCTCTGGCCGCAACAGCTGGTTCGAACGTGCGAACGTCGGGCTCGCAGACAGCCTCCCGCAGCGAGTCCGACATCCGGATCAACTACTGGAACCCGAGCAAGATCATCGCCGCCTCGAACAATATTGCCGGCTCCGGCACACAAGGGCAGTACTACTCCAGCGACGGAGGCGTGACGTGGGGTCAGACCAACCTCCCTCTCGCCACCGGCGACTCGTTCCACTCTGACCCGACGGTCGACTGGAGCTCGGACGGAACCGCCTGGTCCTCGACGATGGGAATCAACGGAAACACCATGAAGGTCCAGTCCTATCGTTCCGCCAACGGCGGCGCGACCTGGACCTTCGACGGCACCATCTCCGGCAGCCAGACCAACACCGACAAGCAGATGCAGTGGATCGATCACAGCGCTTCCTCGCCGTTCGCGAACAACAACTACGTCATCTGGCACAACGGGAACCCGGCCTTCATGAACCGCCGGACCTCTTCGGGCTGGGGCACACCCATCCAGGTGAGTGACGCGCAGGCTACCGGCACCTGCATCGGCGCCGACGTGAAGAGCAACTCCGCCGGCGACGTGTTTGGCTTCTTCCCCGACACCGGCTCACGCGGGATCTTCGTGGTGAAGTCGACCAACGGCGGCACGAGCTACTCGGCCCCGTTAAAGCTCGTCACCACCTACGACTCGTATGACATCGGAGTGCCGGCCTTCTCCAGTCGCCGGATCCTCCTCTACGCCTCCGGCGGCACCTACCGCACCGGGACGACGAACAACGTCTACGTTCTCTGGACCGATCTATCCGGCGACGCCGGCTGCACCGCTGCTGCGAACGAGCCAGGCACCAGCGCGACCTCGACCTGCAAGACGCGCATCTGGTTCTCCCGCTCTACGGATGGCGGCGCCACCTGGAGCGCCCGGACGAAGATCAACAACCAGAGTGGCCTGAACGACCAGTTCAACCAGTTCCTCGCCGTCGACGAAACCAACGGCACGATCGGAGCCATTTACTACGACACGGTCAACGACCCGAACCGCAAGAAGGTGGACGTCTTCTATCAGATGTCGAGCGACGCCGGCGCAACATGGGGTGCAGCAGTCAAGGTCACGACTGCCATGACCGACGAGACCATCGCCGGCGCCGATTCCGGCAACCAGTTCGGCGACTACAACAGCCTCTCCGGCTACGGCAACGCCTTCTTCCCCTCCTGGACCGACCGCCGCAACAACGCCAAGGAAGAGATCTGGACTGCGAAGATCTCGACATCGACCACCGCGACCTACTCGATCTCCGGCAATGCCGGAGCGACCAGCGCGACGCTCTCGACCGGCTCAGCCTCTGCGACCAGCGACGCGTCGAGCAATTACACGATCTCCGGCCTCGCCTCCGGCACCTACACCGTGACGCCCAGCAAGAGCGGCTGCACCTTCTCCCCCGCTTCCAGCTCGGTGAGCATCACGTCCGCGAACGTCACCGGCGTCAACTTCACCGCCACCTGCACGGCACCCACCTTCTCGATCAGCGGCAATGCCGGCACCACCGGTGCTACGGTCACCGCCGGCCCCTCGACAGCGACCAGCGACGCCTCGAGCAACTACGCGATGTCCGGCTTCGCGGCCGGGACTTACACCGTGACTCCCAGCAAGTCGGGCTGCACGTTCTCTCCGGCATCCAGTTCCGTCACGATCACCTCGGCCAACGTCACCGCGAACTTCACGGCAACGTGCGGAACCGGCGACACCCAGCTCACGAGCGGCGTCGCCGTGACCGGTCAGAGTGTGGCTCAGAGCGCCTGGAAGTACTACTACATCACCGTCCCACCGGGCGCTACGAACCTGACTTTTGCAACAACCAGCGCCACGGCCGACGTCGACATCTTCACGCAAGTCAACGCCAAGCCCACCTCCAGTGCCTACATCTGCCGTCCATACACTGCGTCGGGCAACGAGACCTGCTCGGCCACCAACCCGGCTTCAGGCACCTGGTGGGTCGGCGTGAACGGCTATGCCGCCGGCAGCTTCACTGTCACCGGCACGGTGACGACGGCGACGGCTACCTACTCGATCTCCGGCAGCGCCGGCACTTCCGGCGCCACAGTCTCCGCCGGCTCGGCCTCGGCCACGAGCGACGCCTCGAACAACTACTCCGTCACCGGACTCGCCAACGGCACCTACACCGTGACGCCGAGCAAGAGCGGCTGCACCTTCTCGCCGGCCAGCACCTCCGTGTCGGTCAGCGGCGCGAACGTGACGGGCACGAACTTCACGGCCACATGCAGCAGCGGATCGACGCTCTTCTCGAACGGCTTCGAGAGCAGCGCCGGCTGGGCGACTGCACAGGTTTCCGGCACTGCCGGCGCCTGGACCTACGTCACCTCGGGCACCCTTCCAACCGCTGCTCCGCATAGCGGCAGTTCCCTTGCGAAGTTCAACTCATACGACTCTGCGAGTGGCTCCCAGACACGGATCTACCAGACCACCGGCTTCGCCATTCCGAGCACGGCGACTTCGGCCACACTCAAGTTCTGGATGTACCACGACACCGGTTACTCGACGTCCGCCGACAAGGTGCAGGTGCAGGTCTCGACCGGCACATTTGCAAGCGTCGGGACGGCCATCAACCGCTATGACGGGTCGACCGGCTGGAAGCAGCACACCATCGCCCTCACCGCTTACAAGGGCACTACAATCCAACTCGGCTTCCTCGGCATCAGCGCCTACGGCAATAACGAGTTCCTCGACGACGTGATCGTCACCACGCCTTAAGCCACATCACTTCGTAATTCGAATCAAGGGGAGGGCTCACGCCCTCCCTTTTTTTCTCGCCCAATTCACTCGCGCCATAAGTTGAAGCCGGGAACGACGTGAATGTCGAGAGCAAGAGGGTGACAAAAAGCCGTCATTCTGAGCCGCAGCGAAGAATCTCAAGATTTGAAGATGAAAGGTTTCAGCCTGAAGGCCCTTGTTCTGAATTTTGACTGTATTCATCTTGAGATTCTTCGCTCGACGCTCAGAATGACGGAGGGGTCTAATCTAATTCTGATTTCAGTCTTCAGCGACTCCTTCGTCGCTCCTCCGCTCGAATGACGGCATCTGGTTACTGGAAGCCGCGGCCCGCCGGACCTCAACGGTAGTACTCTTTTCGAGCTCAGAATGGCTGACGACGCGCTTCGCCCGGGAGTCCATCTCCGCTACGCCCTGTCAGTCCCGGGAGAGCGCGGCTATCGGATCGGCTGTACGTTGGCGATTGGCATCCTCCTGGCCGCGGTGGCCATTCCAATTCTCATCCTGACGACGCGAGAAGCTGACGGCCGGCTCGTCGGATATGCGGCGGGTGGCGGTTTTGGAGCTGTGGCTCTGCTGCTTCTTTACTCGGCGATTTACCAGACCCTCGCCTTGGCAACGCCTAAGACGATCGTAGAGACCGACTCAGTGGTGCTGACCCGAGGAGCGGAGGCGCGGTTTTACTTTCTCCAGCCAGGGCCGGCCGTATTCGAGTCGCTGCGCGCGAATCTCGTCGGCGAAGAGTCGTGGTGGACCGGACACGGCGACCGGCGCTCGCGCAATGTGAGGCAACTCGGCACTTTCAATTTCCTCGATACCGGCCCTTTCGAAGTGCAGGCCGCCGAGCCCTACGAACACATGATCACCTTCTCCGTGCCGGACGACCTCCCCCACGCATCGGGCGACGATCACCAGGTTACCTGGTGCATCGAGGTCTGGGGAAAGGTCCGCGGCCGCGCCGATTGCCAACACGTTTTCCCCACTCAGGTCCTGTAAGGCGGAGGTAGGCAGTGACGGTCGTTTAGGACATTTCTTCACTGCGATTTGAACGCTCCGGGAAAACAGTCCAGGCCCCGCTTCAGATGCTTCAGAATTCAGCGTGAGGTGCTCATCATGGTTGCATTCACCGGCTCCGTTCCAGCCAACTATCACCGCTATCTCCGCGACCTTTTCTTTCTGCCATATGCTCAGGACCTCGCAACGCGCCTTAAGATTCCGGAGGAAGGCCGCCTGCTGGAGATCGCCTGCGGGACCGGCATCCTCACCCGCACGATCGCGGAGTCGTTTCCCCGGGTGACGATCGTCGCCACCGATCTCAACGAGGCAATGATCGTCGAAGGACGGCGACAGGCTGACTTGCCGCAGGTCTCCTGGCGCCAGGCCGACGCCATGAATCTTCCCTTCGGTGGTGGCGAGTTCGACGCCGTGGTCTGTCAGTTCGGACTGATGTTCGTTCCGGACAAGCCTGCTGCACTACGCGAGTGCCGCCGCGTACTGAGACCCGGAGGGCAGCTCGCATTCAATGTGTGGGACTCGCTTGAACAGAATGACTTCTCACGAACCTTCAATGACTTTGTCCAGAGCAAATTTCCTTCTGATCCCCCGCGATTCATGGAGATCCCGTTCTCGTGGCACGACCGAGGCGAGATCGAGCAGCTCGTTCGCGGCAGCGGGTTCGCTGACATTTCCCTGATCGAGGTCGCTCTTCCCTGCAGCGCCGCCACCGCCACGGACGTCGCCTCCGGACTGGCCCTCGGCACTCCGATGTTCGATTCCATCAAGGAACGCGGTGTCGACGCCGCCTCGCTCGTCGAAGAAGCAGCGCGCGAGCTCGCGGCCAGCTATGGCGATCACCCGATCCGAGGACACATGCAGGCCATCGTCACCACCGCGGTGGCATCATGAGGGGGAGGCCCGAAGCCGTTACTCGATCACCGTTTCGCTCCCGTGGATCAGGACCCGCGCCTCTGTGCGCAATCCCGGCAGGCGTCGGTGAAACAGGGCCGCGCCCGCGATACAGACGATGCCTCCCGCGGCGACCGTCGACGGAGCGCCAATCCTCTGAGCCAGCACTCCCGCCAGCAGCGAACCGAGAGGTGCCATTCCAGAGAACATCATCGAGTACACCGCCATCACGCGTCCCCGAAATGCATCCGGGACCATCGCCTGAATCAGCGTGTTGGACGACGCCATCTGCAGCATCATGGAGAATCCGACCGGGACCAGCAGTAGTGCCGACAACCAGAAACGCTCCGAGAATCCGAAGGCGATGAGGCTCAGACCGAAGCTGGCCGCGGCAACCGAGACCCACCTGCCCAGGCCTCGAAGCGACGGCCTGGCGGCGAGAAGGACCGAAGCCGTCAAAGCTCCCAGTCCCGATGCGCACATCAGATAGCCGAGGCCTCGCGCTCCCCCGTGGAGGATGCGGTCGGCGAAGATCGGCATCAGGACGGAATAGGGCATCCCCATGAAACTGACCAGTCCCAGCAGCATCAGGAGTGCCACGATCGGCTTGGCCGAGCGGATAAATCGGAACCCATCCACGAGCTCATCGGTGCTTGATCTGCTCCGTTCCGGTTTCTCGTGCTTCGGGACTCGCATCATCAGCAACCCGGCGATCACCGCCACGTAGCTGACGGCATTCAACAGAAAGCACCACCCTTCTCCGATGGCGGCCACAAGAATGCCGGCGATGGCCGGGCCGACGATCCGCGCTCCATTGAAAATCGAGGAATTCAGAGCGATGGCGTTCATCAGATCTTCGCGGCCGACCATGTGAACGAAGAAAGACTGGCGCACCGGGATGTCGAAGCCGTTGACCACCCCGAGCAGCGCCGCCAACACAAAGATATGCCACTGTCGAATTGCGTGGGAAAGCGTCAGCGCGGCAAGAATCAGCGCCAGCACCATCGAGGCCACCTGGGTGAAGATCAGAATCCGGCGACGATCCTGCCGATCGGCAACGGTGCCCCCGATCGGCGCGGCCAGGAACATCGGGAATTGGCTGCAGAAGGCCACGAGCCCGAGCAGCGCAGACGAACCGGTCATTCGATAGATGAGCCACGATTGCGCCACGCTCTGCATCCAGGTGCCGATGAGCGAGATCATCTGGCCGAAGAAGAAGAGCCTGAAATTGCGATGCTGCAGAGCGCGAAAGGTCTGGATGACTGCCACGGACTGCGTAATGTATCAGGGGAATCTCTCGACCGGGAAGAACAGCCGGATGCTTCACTGAGAGCTGTTCACGCCTCCTCTCGCCGTTGACTCTAATAGTAAACCGGTTTACAATTAGATCGTACTCAAGGAGGATTCCATGTGGAGCAGAAGTTATAGCAGGACAGTGAAAGGGCTGAAGGCGGCGCAGGTCTGGCAGGTCTGGGCGGACGTGAATCAGTGGCACACCTGGCAGGACGACGTTGAATACGCGACCCTGGACGGCGATTTCGAGAGCGGAAAGGTCTTTCGTTTCAAGCCAATAGGAGGACCGAAAATCGACATTGAGCTCACCGAGGTGAAGCCGAACTCGGTGTTCGTCGATGTGACCAGGTTTCCGCTGGCAAACATGTACGATTCCCACGAGCTCATCGATCGTGGAGACGAACTGGAGATCAGGACGACGGTCAGCATGGACGGTGCTTTGTCCCTGGTCTGGCGAAAGCTCGTTGCGGAGAATGTGGCCAGGGGAATGGAAGAGCAGGTCGAAAGACTGATTGAGAAGGCCAGGCGTGCGTAAGCCATCGCCGTTCAAATACGAGCGGGCCGATGACAGCGCCGGATTTCTTCTCTGGAAGATCACGGCCTTGTGGCAGCGGGAGCTCGCCCTCGTGCTGAGCGAGCTGGGCATCACGCAGACGCAATACGCGATGCTCGCTTCCCTGATGTGGTTCGAGGAACAGGGGGAACCAGCCACACAGGTTCACCTGGTCGAGCATGCAAAGATCGACAAGATGACCGTGTCCAAGGCCATTCGCAGGCTCGAAGAGGACGGACTGGTCTCACGGCAGCGATCTTCGGCCGACAGCAGGGCGACGCGCGTGCGATTCACAGCAAAGGGAAGGAGAGTCATTCGAAAAGCGGTCGTCGCCGTGGAGAGTGCGGATGAGCGCTTTTTCTCCAGCCTGTCGCGACAGCAGCTTGCCGACTTCAAGCGCCTCACGGCGCTGGTCATCGCGGCTATCTAACCCGCATTTCTCACAGACCTTCGTCGCGAGGAAGGTCTGTGAGAAATGCGGGCTAACTCACTGCCTCACCAGCCAGTTCCACCGACCATGAGCGACGAACGCCACCAGTACCGAAACGGCCAGCGGAATGAGCGAAGTCGCGCCGCCCCCTCCCATCAAAGTCACCACCGTCGCCCCGACCATGATGATCAGCAGCCCGGCCGCGGCCAGCGGCGTCAGCCCCCGCCGGATGCCCAGCAATCCCGGCAGGATGAGACCGAGCCCGCCCAGCATCTCGGCCACGCCGATGAAGTGCAGAAACAAACCTGGCAGCTTGATCCCACCCTCCTGCATCTTCGCGACCGGCATCACGAACTTCATGACGCCGGAGAAGACAAAGAGCAGCGCCAATAGGACCTGAACGATCCACAACGCAACATTCCTCGGTGGCTTCCCGCCCACTGTGGCCGCTGCGTTGCCGTCACGTTCGTTTCCGTCCGTTGGAACTCCCATCATCGATCTCCTCGGCTACTGCACGGAGCTGTGACTCTACAGGAAACACCCAGCGAAGCCGCCCGCACCGAAGCCCCACCCCGGACAAATCCGGGGCCTGGAGTTTGGACTTTGTCGCTGCCTTTTCCCTGACAGCAGCCTTGGGTTCTTTTTTTGGTCGAGAGTACGATGGTGAGGATGGGGGGGTGGCTCATGGGGTCCGCAGTCGCTCGTCGATCTGCTCGGCTCAGGGAAATGCTCTGGGGCCAGGCCCTTTTTCTTTGCCCACCTTCGCGACATCTCTGAGGCTAATAGCTCATTCGCCCCAAAACCTCCTCGGAATGGAAACTTCGATCGTTTCCGGTCTCGGAATTTCAGCGCCGAGCGCCAGGCCTCTTCTGCTCCTTTCCGGCTTTCTCCTGGCTCTTTTTTCTCGCGGCTGAATCGCCATTACGGACGACCGGTCGGCCAATCAGCGGGAATGCTCTGGGGGCCAGGCCCTTTTTCTTTGCCACCTTCGCGACATCTCTGAGGCTAATAGCTTCATTCGCCACCAAACCTCCTCGGAATGGAAACTTCGATCGTTTCCGGTTCGGAATTCAGCGCCGAGCGCCAGGCCTCTTCTGCTCCCTTCCGGCTTTCTCCTGGCTCTTTTTTCTCGCGGCTGAATCGCCATTACGGAAGACCGGTCGGCCAATCTCGGGCGACTCACTGCCGTCGATCGGGTGGGCATGTAGAATCACTCCTTGATACTCAAAGGAGAATGCAAATGACGTTTGGATTCCCCGTAATCCTGGTAATCGTTCTGGCCCTGTACTTCATGACCTCGATCAAGATCCTCGCGGAGTACGAACGCGGCGTGATCTTTCGCCTGGGGCGACTTCTTCATGAGGCTAAAGGTCCGGGGCTGATCTTCGTGTTCAGACCTTTGGACTCCATCGTACGAATCTCGCTTCGTCAGGAAGCCATGGAAGTCCCACCCCAGGACATCATTACCCGCGACAACGTCACGCTGAAAGTGAACGCCGTCATCTTCCTGAAGGTCATCGATCCGCGGCTGGCCGTCGTCGAGGTCTCGAACTACGTCTATCAGACCTCCCAGTTCGCGCAGACGACGCTGCGCTCGGTCCTGGGAGAAGTAGAGTTGGATGAGCTTCTGGCGCATCGCGACAAGCTCAACAGCCGCGTGCAGGAAATCCTCGATCAGCACACCGCTCCCTGGGGCGTTAAGGTTGTCAATGTCGAGGTCAAGCAGGTCGACCTTCCCGAGACGATGCTGCGCGCAATGGCAAAACAGGCCGAGGCGGAGCGGGAGAAGCGGTCGAAGATCATTCACGCTGAGGGGGAGTTCATCGCCGCGCAACGCCTCGCCGATGCCGCCAAGATTCTCGCCAGCGAGCCGGCGTCAATCCAATTGCGCTACCTGCAGACGCTCACAGAGATTGGCGTCGAGAAAAATACGACCATCGTCTTCCCGATCCCGGTCGACATGCTCAGCGGGCTGGCGAAACTGGTGAATAAGGAGAAGTAAGAAACACGCTTGCGCAGGTTTCCCGAGCTTGTCATCCTGAGCCGCCGCGGCGAAGGATCTCCAGATATAGCGATCTGAATTCAGATCCTGCCGCTGGAGATCCTTCGCCGCGGCGGCTCAGGATGACAAGCACGTTTCTTTCCCTCATCGGCGACGCAGCGTCGTCCCTTGCTCAGGATGACAACGGTTTATATGGGCTTCAACAACGTCCGGCGCCGTCCACCGCTCCCGGATGACACGATCACACTGCCTCGACCTCGAGGGTAAGGCCGTTCACCCTTCGCACGCGAACGGCCGACCCGGCGGCGATCTCACCGTTCGAGATCGCGTTCCAGAGGGTCCCGTGCACAAAGATTTTTCCGTCAACACCGATGGCCGTGCGAGCGACACCGACTTCGCCGATGAGTCCTTCGCCTCCTGTAATGACCGGCTGTCGCCTCGTGCGCAACGCCAGCGTCATCAGAAAAACCGCAATCAGGCCAAACGGAATGCTGACTCCCGCAGCGCTCCACAGCTGAACGCGCATCTCGGGAATGGGACCATCGACCAGAAACAACGCTCCCAGGATCATCGATACCACTCCCCCGATCGCGAGCACACCGTGACTCGTGAACTTCGCTTCTAGGGCGAAGAACATGAACGCCAGCAGGATGAGACCCAGCGCTGCAAATCTCGTCGGGAGAATGTTCAGGGCTACGATCGCCAGCACGAGGGCGATGACCCCTACCACCCCCGGCAGCACACTACCGGGGTGACTGAACTCCATCGACAACCCGAGCACGCCGAGGGCGAAGAGCAGGAAGGCCACATTCGGATCCATGATGAAGGAGAGGATCCGCTCTTTCAGTGTCATCACCCGGGAACGAATCGCTTCTCCCTTCGTGTGCAGCAGCGTCGTTCGGCCGTCGAAGCGCGTGATGATCCGCCCATCGAGTTTCCCGAGCAGGTCGACGTCACTGGTGGCGATCAGATCGATGAGTTTCTGGCTCAAGGCCTCCTGTTCCGTGAATGACCGCGACTGGCGCACCGCACTCTCGGCAACCTCGACGTTCCGTTTCCGCTTCGTGGCAATCGACCGCATCCAGGCGGCGGTATCGTTCTCCATTTTCTGTTTCATGATCTCGTCGATCTTCTCTCCCCCAATCGTCACCGGGTGTGCAGCTCCCGTGTTGGTGCCGGGAGACATCGCCGCGACATCGGCCGATTCGAGAATGATGAATCCCGCCGACGCGGCACGAGAGCCGCCTGGCGTCACGAACACGATCACCGGCACAGGTGAGGAGACAATCCGCTCCACGATCTTCCGCGTCGAGCTCTCCAAACCGCCAGGAGTCCGCAATTCGATGAGCACCGCCTTGTCGTTGTGCTCAGCAGCATCAGCCAGCGAACGGGAAATGAACTCCTCGGTAGCCGGGTGAATCATGTCGTCCACAACGATCTTCAGCACAGAAGACGTCGCAGACTGGGGGATCGCCAGAAGAGTCAGCGAGACGAGAAACAGCGCGCGGGGAAATCTCATTGGGACCTTCTTCATTGGCTCCGTAGCCAGGCAACCTGCGAATTCGATCTGGTCGTCAGGCCGATTGTATGTTCGATCGGCGATAAAACTACCGCGGTCAGGCTCAGACCACCGGCAGGGGCCCGGCACCTCTGGTTCCTGAAGAAATCCGATCCTCGAAGCGCGCCCCTCGATTATCGACCCTATTCTACGACCGTCCTTTCTCCTTCCCCTCCTCGCGTGCTGCGAGATAGGGAAAAGAGAAGTCGAGCGAGCGAGATTCACTCTTTCTGAAGAGTTGGCGGGCGTGGGTCTCGTCGCGGGCCGCCAACGCTCGGGCGCCTAGTAGAAAGTAGGCATGCTGCGTGAGAGAGAGGTTCCCCTTGCGTACGCTGGCGAGCATGGTGTCGGCCGGAATCTGACCTTTCAAACCCCGTATCATTGCGGCGAACGGAGCCTGGGTTGCCGAATCAGGCTCCGTAAGCTTCGCGCTCAGCTTATGCAGGCGGGCATTGGCCGCGGCGGCGTCGCCGGCCATCATTTGTGCGGCAGCCGTATAGATCTCGTACAGGAAAGGGGTTCCCCCCTCTTCGCTGGCAAGCTCGGTGTCAGCCAGTGCGACGGCGGCAGCATATCGTCGCCCCTGCAGGTCGCGCTCAAACTCGAAGCGATTGACGATGCCGTGGAGCGACTTTCTCTTTTCTCCATCAACCAACAACTGATCGATCTCGGCCTCATCACCCCTGCAGCCCGCGAGTTGCAAGCGTAGGGCATAGATCCCGTCTTCGCTTTCAAGATGCGCTCTGGCCAACTGGTCCACCATCCGCTTCGCTCCATCAAAGTCACGCCCGCCCAGGGCCAGCGTCCACTTCGCGCTCCACACCAGAGGGTCGTAGCCTTCGTGCTGTAATGAGGTGACGAGCGCCCGGGCCTCGTCGGTCCGCCCTGCTGCCGCGGCGGCCATGGCGTAAGGCCCGATCATGCTGCGGTCATGGCTGAGAAGGCGAAGCGCGGCAGCCATCTCCTCCGCGGCGGCCAGGTCATGTTCCAGCTCCAGCTCGTTGTATCCGAGCGCGAAGTGAGCCCAGGAAAATTTCGGATCGAGGCGCAAGGCCTCCCGGTATTGCGCGCCGGACTGCCCGGTCTCTTCCAGGAGGCGTCCATAGAGATAGTGACTGGCGGCATCCTGCGGTTGGGAGACGACGCGGGCGGCATACTCGGCAAACACGGCTTTCTGTTTGCCGCCGGCAACCATCGCGTCCTGGTAAGAGCGATGGGCATTGACCGAAGAGGGGCAGGAGACGATCCATGTACGCGCCTGAGAGGCAGCCGCGTCCGCATCCTTCAGGCTCAGCATCTGAACGAGATTGCGCTGCCCTATTCCGCAGGGATCGAGAAGGACTGCAAAGCGAAATGCTTTCTCCGCGTCGTTCCATTTGCCGTCCTGAAAGCTCTGGTTGCCGAGCTTGTTGTAATCAAGGTCATCGGCCACATTGAACGCAACCTTTTCCTCGCGAGAGGCAGACGAGCTCATGTCGATCGACTCCGGCGGTGTGGTGAACACGTAGTCGACCGAGGTCTGGGGAATGAACCTGTCGAAGGCGATGACGTGCTCTTCGTAAGTACGATCGCTTTCCTGCGGCGCGTAACCAATGACCTGACGACGATAGATGTGCGCGCCGGCGACGTTGTAGACAAAGAAGCGGTGCGCGAAGAGAGCATCCCACATCGATTCCGACGGTATCGTGGCCTTGTAATTTTCCACCTCGGTACCGCTCTTCGCATCCAGAATGCGGATGACATGCTGACCTGGTCCGGTCGAGGCCGAGACGGGAGAGCCCGAGGGAAGAGCGAAAGAGACGCCGTCGATCGACGCCGTGAGAGTTTTGTTCACTCCATTGTCGAAGTAGATGTCGACATGCTTCTGCAGCCAGCTGGCATAAGCGAAACCGCCGCCGACAAGAACGGTCACGAGGATTGCGAGTCCCAGTCCTATTCGTTTCCAATTCGTGTCGCCGGGGTTCTTCGCTGGCTTCAAATGGCCCGGCTTGGATTTGCCAAACGGCCACCAGTTTCGCCCTGCCTTGCGCTCGGCGTCGCTAAGCGGATAGCCAAGCGCCATCTTGCAGTCGCGGAGCTCCCGGAGAATGCCTTTGTCGCTGGTCAGAGAGGGATCCGATGAGGCGAGCTGCTCATAAGTCTGTAGCGCCTGCGGCCAGCGCTTCAGTCCGTAGTAGGCTTCAGCCAACAGAAAGGTCGTTCTAAGGTTCGAGCCATCGATTCTGCGCGACTCTTCCAACTCTCTCGCCGCTTCCTCCAACTGCCCGCGATCGAAGAGCTGACTTCCGTAGCTGCGGCGCGCATCTGCGCTTTTCGGATCGGCCGCCACTGCCTTCCGATACCACTCAGTGGCTGCGGCAGACGAGCCGCGAGCCGCCAGCAGATAGCCGGCGCGAAGATGCAGCACGCTCTCAGCGGGAAGCGCCGTCGCTGCATCAATGGCCTCCCGCTCGGCCTCGGTGGTCATGCGCATTCCAATGAGCGTGTCGATCAGTTCGAGGCGAGCCTTCAGGTCGCGCGGCGCGCGTTGAACCGCGGCTCGCAGAGGACCCAGCATCCCATCGACCTGGCTCTGAAACGCGGCGAAGGGAATGCGGTAGTGACGCCGACAACTCGAACACTGGCTTTGGATGCGGTACTTTCCCAGTGGGATGAAGGGAATGTACAGGATGCAGAAACACTCCCGCGTGTCGAACGAAGACAGCTGTGCCGGGCGCTTGCAGAATTCGCAGTCCCCTCTAACCACCGAGGTATTTTTTCGTCCGTAGTAACGCGTTCCGATCCCGTTGAGGGTATAGGGCATGGCGAAATCCTAGTTTGAATCCTGAGGCCGTTCCTGGATCGCTAGACGATAGCGGTAAAGGGAATATCAGTAAACAGGAGGATAAGGATCTGTCAGTAGCGGCAGTCTATTGTTGGATTCAGGCCTCTTCTCAGCTTTGGGGTCATTAGCTTTTAGCTTTGGGGTCAGGCCTTCGTGGTCAGGCTTCTTCCCGTCGCATTCAGACTTGGGGGTCCAGACTTGGGGGTCAGACCTCTTCCGGGTCCAGACTTGGGGGTCTACCATCGGATTTGTATTCGCTTTGAAGGCAAATTTAGTCACGGTTGATCCATTCGAACGCTCGTTCGTCAACGCGTGATGGCGTCGTCCTGACGCGAAGCCTGCTTTGGCTTTTGCCTTTTCCATGACAGCAGC
>DASZZV010000305.1:0-10114 GCA_035544835.1 Thermoanaerobaculia bacterium | reverse complement strand
AGGTCCCCTTCCGTGGCGCCGAAATCGACTTCACCTCACCCTGGACGCGGTTCACGATGAAAGAGGCCATCGTTCACTTCGCGGCAAAGCAGGGAGCGACCATCGATCCGGCCGCGCTCGACGACCACACTCAGCTCATCGATCTGGTCAGAAAGCACGGGCAGCGCCGCCCGGTTCGGGCCGACGGCACCGAGGCACCACCCGATGGCCAGGTCTCCACGCTGTCGACGATGAACAAGGGCAAGCTCACCGCCGAGTTGTTCGAGTCGCTGGCCGAAGAGCATCTGATCCATCCAACCTTCATCACCGAGTTTCCCGTGGAAGTCTCTCCATTGTCCAAGCAGAGCAAGAGCGATCCGCGCTTCGTCGACCGTTTCGAGCTCTACATCGGCGGCATGGAGGTGGCCAATGCCTTCTCGGAGCTCAACGATGCCGACGAGCAGGCCCGGCGTTTCGCGCAGCAGCTCGAGGAGAGAGAGCGAGGAGATGACGAGGCTCATGAGACTGACGATGACTACGTTCGCGCTCTTGAGTTCGGCATGCCCCCGACCGGCGGCGAAGGAATCGGGATCGATCGCCTCACCATGATCCTGACCGATTCCTCCTCCATTCGCGACGTGATCCTGTTTCCATTGATGAGACCTCGGTGAAGACAATTGAGAATTGGGAATTGGGAATTGAGAAATAAAAGAAGAAACAGAGCTGGATCCCTCTTCCCTCTCCCCGGCGGGGAGAGGGTCGCGCCGCAGTGCGGGGTGAGGGGCGTAACAGTCTCGCCATGACGTTCGAGGACACGACAGCGTGGGGGTTTCGTTCCTTCGTGACCAACTCAGAACAGCGTCACCGTGCGGCCCCTCACCCGCCGCTGCGGCGGCACCCTCTCCCCGCCGGGGAGAGGGGAGAGTTCATTCGCGGGCATATTTCTCAATTCTCAATTCTCAATTCTCAATTCGTATCATGAGCTACGAGCTCCGCATCGCTATCAGATACCTCTGGGCAGCGCGACGCCGCCTGCATACGGCGTTTCTGGCGCTGATCAGCACGCTGGGGCTCGCCGTCGGCGTGGCCACACTGCTCATTTCCCTGGCACTTCTGTCGGGACTACAGGGAAAGATCAAGGGACGTCTGGTCGCTTCCAGCCCGCATCTTCTGCTCGAGCCTGTCCAGGGCGATGCCTTGCGGGACGGCGAGAAAATCTCCGCGGCCCTCAGGAAATTTCCAGTGCTCTCTTCGGAACGAGTGATTTCCGGGATGGCATGGGCGGCCAACCCCTCTGAGGGAGCGGGGCGGCCCATAAGAATCCGTTCGTATTCCGGGACGGTGGCGCCGGCTGCGGAGCGCTCTTTTGGTCGGGAGTGGGCGATCCCTTCGCGCGACCCGCGACACGAGATCTTCATCACGCGCGATCTGGCCTCGACGATGAGCGTCTTTCTCGGCGATGACATCACAGTCGTCGCACCCCGAACACGGCTCACGCCATTCGGTCCCGTACCAGTCTGGAAAAAATACCGCATCGCCAGGCTCCTCCCGGCAGCTCAGGACGAACATGCCGCGGAAGCGTTTCTCTCCTTCGAGGAAGAATCGGCGCTCTTTCAAACGGGTGGGTTTCCCACTTCGGTGGAGGTCTATCTCCGGGACGTGAGCGTCGTCGATGAAATACAGGCGACGCTACAGAGCGAGCTTCCGTCGGTGCGGGTGAAGAGCTGGAAAGACATCAATAAGCCTCTCTTCCTGGCTCTGCGTCTCGAGAAAGTCGTCATGTTCGCGACCATCTCACTGATCATCTTCGTAGCGGCCCTCAACCTGATCTCGTCCCTGTCGATGCTGATCGTGGAGAAACGATCGCGGGTCGGAATCCTGCGGACGCTCGGCGCATCGGAGAGCTCGATCCTGATGATTTTCCTCGGCGTTGGCCTGCTGATCGGCCTGTTCGGAACGCTCCTCGGCAACCTGCTGGGCATCGGACTCTCCTGGGCCGCCGACCGCTACCATCTCGTCCCTCTTCCCGGCGACATGTACTTTGTCACGTATATCCCGTTTACGATCGACTGGCGAGACGTTCTCGGCGTCAACCTGATCGCCATCGCTCTTTCCTCGCTCGCCACCTGGTACCCGGCACGGATGGCGTCGAAGCTGGATCCGATCGTGGCGATAAGGGAAGAGTAGGCAGAGGCCTTCCCACCCGAGTTTGAATGTTTGTCATCCTGAGGGAGCACGCGGAATCAGAGGACGAAAAATGGAGTGAGTGCGACCGAAGGATCTTTGGTGACACGGGCGAGGTCGTCAAGGAACGCCATCGTGATGTCGCCAAAGATCCTTCGCTTCGCTCAGGATGACAAGCTTGTTTCTTTGTCCTCACGATTCACAATTGGCCTTTCTCCCCCACCCTCCTCGTCATCACAATCGCCGACTCCCCGTCGGGGTAGTAGCGCGGCCTCACGTACGAGCTGGCGAACCCGATCCGGCGATAGAAGGCCTGAGCCCCGAGGTTCGACTCGCGCACCTCGAGCGAGACGACGGAAACCTCGTGCTCAATGGCGAACTCGATACACTCCTTCATCATCTGGGTCGCAAGACCGCTTCTACGTCCCTCCGCTCGCACGGCGATCTTATTGATGTGCATCTCGTCGAGAAAGTACATCGCGAACAGGTAGGCGACCAGCTTTCCCTGATCATCCAGAGCGATTCGATTGAATCGGCCCGGAGCGAGAACCTCGCTCTCAAAAAACTCCTTTCTCCACGGCGCCGGGAACGACCTGGCCTCGAGCTCGGCGATTGCCGAGACGTCGGAACGGGTGGCCAGCCGCGTCCTCAAGCCTCAGATCCCTTTCTTGAGCAAACGAGCTTCTGCCTCGGCCAGTCGAACGTAGATCGGAGTCTGATCAGCGTAAGCGGCGAGCTGACCCGAAGCGGCGATTCGAGTCGCATGCACTGCCAAAAGCAAAGCTACGTTGGACGTGCGCAGAGCTTCGTCGACGGAGATGCTCGAAGGAAAAGCGGCGCTCTTTTCGTCGAGCTCGGATCGAGTGAGCAGAGATGCCGGCAACAGCTCCTCGCGACCGCGGAAGGCAGAAACATAGAACTCGCCGCGGCCGGCATCCCCGTAAATGAGCGTTTCCCCTTCCATGGCACTGGCGATGGCCTCGTGCGTCGACATGGCGCAGACAGGGCGGCGAAGAGCCAGCGACATCCCCAGCACTGTGGCAAGAGCGACCCGCACGCCGGTGAAAGAGCCAGGCCCCCGCGTGACGGCGAGAAGCTCGAGATCGTGCAAAGCAACACCAGCCTCACCGAGAAGCCAGTCGACGATCACGAGCAGCTTCTCGTTTCGCGAATTCTTTCCCTCGACGGCGGCAGATGCCAGTTGCTGTCCTTCGCGCGTCACAGCGACCGAGAGGATCGGCAGCGAGGTGTCGATCGCCAGGGTGAGCATCAGGCGCCGACGTGAGTAGGAATATCGAGATCGATGAGGTCGATGCCGATCTGCGCGGCGACCTGCCGCGACCGCTCGTCCCGGTAAAACTCACCGTAGTAGATGCGCTTGATACCGGAATTGGCGATGAGCTTGAAACATCCCCAGCATGGTGAGGCGGTCGTGTAGAGCTCCGCACCCTCGATTGAGACACCGTTCTTTGCCGACTGAATGATGGCGTTGGCCTCGGCATGGACGGTGGCAACGCAGTGGCCGTCCTCCATCATGCAGCCGACATCTTCGCAGTGAGGCAGGCCGCGGATAGAGCCGTTGTATCCGGTCGAAAGAATCGTCCTGTCGCGAACAATGACCGCCCCGACATGTTTGCGGGAACAGGTCGATCGGGTCGCGGCCTGATGCGCGATCGCCATGAAGTACTCGTGCCATCCAACTCTCATCGTCATCCTCGGCGGCAGATTATAGCGGTGACGATCGAAGAATTCGTTACCGCGATTCTCCCGACATTTCACTGCGGCGTGACTTGGTGATGAGCGCAAATCTGGCGTAGGGCCGCACGGCGTGCGGCCGGTACCCGGAAGGGTGGTGGTTCGACAGTCATCCGATAATCACCGCATCAGGTGTAGGCCGCACGCCGTGCGGCCTACATCACCCGATCGGCCGCATCAACATGAGAGCCCGTTCTGTGAACCTCCGATTTAGGCCTCGACGGGCTGCTACTGTAAAATCGCCTGGAGATGGCCAAGGTGTCGTTCTTTGCGGCCGATGGGGAGGAGACGTCGTATAAGCTCTTTCCGCAGCGGCCGTTACACATCGGGCGCGACCCGGGCAACGACGTCGTCCTCCGGGATGCGAAGGTCTCACGCCAGCATGCCCAGATCATATTCGAGCGGGGATTCTTCGTCCTTCACGACCTCGAGAGTGCCAACGGCAGCTACGTCAACGGCAGAAAAATCCGCGTGGCCCCGCTCACGAATGGAGCCGAGCTGAAACTCGGCAACAGTAAGGGAAGGTTCACCGAAGAGCTCGGCGCCGAAGTGGGAGCGACTGTCTCTCACGATGTGGCGCAAGGTATGCCAGACGCACCGTTGCCAAAGAAGGATCCCAGCGAGCGCGATCCAATCGCGAAGTCGGTCAACCTCATTACGGTCGAGCGTAAGCCCCCGGCCGACAAGCCCACGGATCCAGATCCGCTCTCGGCGCGGCTGGCAGCCGATCGCCTAACTATCGTCGATCGAAGTCTGCCGGCCGGCTCGATCTGCGTTCGAGGCAGCTCGGACGCGCCGCTCTTTTTTCTCAAACGCACATCCGGTTTCGCCTACCTGATCTCGGCTCTGATGCTCATGATGGTGCTCATCGCCGGCTCGTCAGTCACGTTGTTCCTCGGGCTGGAAAAACGGCTCATCCCAGCCGTTTTCGCACTCGCGCTGACCGCCGCTTTCGTAACGGAGATGATGCGACTGTTCCCGCGCCGGACCATAGCTGTCTTCCTCGATGAGGCGCTCACGTCAGTCGGACTGATCATCGAGCAGGAAGGGCTGCTGGTCTTTCCATCGGTTTCCTTCTCAGCCCGAACGACGACCGGCGAGTTGATCGGGCGCATAAAAAAAAACGCTATACGAAGTATCGTGAGGAAGCGCTGGCAGCTTCTACTTCGTGAAGCACCCTCGGCCGCCGTGGTCGCGGTCGAAGACAGCGGCTGGCGTGGCTTTCTGCGTAAGCTCTTTGGCAACGGCTTCGGAAAGCTGATCACGAACTACGACATCGGGACCGCCTCTTCACATCTCGCTTTTCTTCGCCGCCGCGATCAGGGCTGGCGCGACAAGCTGGAATGGCAGAGTGCCACGGACAATCTCGACAGCCGCATGATCGTCGCCTTTCTGGCCGTGCTGTATTCGGTCGAGCGGGCCTGAGGATCCAGTGGGCAAGAGGGGTAACCTTGCAGAGGGAGACCTGACTCGAGTGGCAAAGGCTTGCAGCCTTTGGGTCGGCCGTCGAGGCCGAGCTTTCTGTGAGTTGCTACAGGGAAGCCACGGCTCGACGCCGTGGCACAAAGGTTACAAACCTTTGCCACTACTACCCCGTCCGGTCTACGGCGCAGCCATCGGCGTGATCTCGACACCGGTGTAAAAGCGTTTAATGATCTGTTCGGCTGTCCAGCCGCGGAAAGCCATCCCATAGGCGCCGGCCTGGCACATGCCGACGCCGTGTCCCCATCCCTTGCCAAAAAAAGTGTAGCGGTCGACACCATCGGGATCGGTCGATTTCAAAAAGGTGAAGAGGTTGTCGGGGAGATTCAGCGACCAGCGGATGATCAGGCCGCGGATCGTGAGCACGCGTCCCTCTTCGGCGATGACGTCCATGGTCGCCACCCTCTGGGAGGCATCGACCTTCTTCACCTGGAGATCCACGAGTCGCTTGATGGGGTTGCGCTTGCTGATAGCCCTGGCCAGCTCGTCAGCGCGATAGGTGCGGGTCCAGTTCGAGAAACTCGAGGTGCGATCGAAGGCTGCGCCGTCGTAGTTGGCTTGAATCACGGCGCCGATCGGAACATCGCGCAGCTTCAACACCGTGATGCGATCTCCGATCATCACCGGCGCGGCCTGATACTCCTGCAGACGCTCGTTGAATTTGCGCAGAATGGGGATTCCGGCAGGCAGATTCACCGTGGTCCGCTTGCCCTCGGCCTTGAGAGTGACCGTTGACCCGTTCACTCCGGCGATTTTCCCCGAGGACTCGGTGATGGCACCAACCTTTTTCAACCACGACAAGAGCAGCGCATACAGCTCATCGCGCGGCATCGCCGCATTCAAGTCGATCCTGTCGATCGATTGAGCCGGCGTAATCCTGTACTTCAGTAGGAATGCCGCCGACTCGTAAACCGGCTGTTCGGAATCGCTGCGAGGATAAAAGTACTTTCGATCCTCGGGCAGCGTCAGAACGCCGCCGCTGCGGGCCAGTCCCCACACTGAGTCGAGGTATCGAAGAACATCTCCTCGCCTGCTCGAGGCGGGAGAAGTGGTCAGACCCGCACCCTTGAATCCGGCCAGGCGATTCGCGATGTCGACAGCCGCTCGGACCTCGCGCGCGCTCCAGGCCCTCGAGAAGTCTCCGGCATCTTTCGCAGCGAGCGCCTGAAAGAGACGCGAGTCCCCTTCCATCTCATTGAGCGGACCGCTGTCGGCGCGGCCGTTGAGAGTCAGGAGGTCAAGCTCAACGCACCGAGCTCGCTTCAAATAGGGCTCAGTGCGATCGGGAAACATAGTCTCGGCATCCGAGGTCTCTCCTCCGCAGGTCGACGTATAAAGGGCATCGATCGGCTTACCCCGCCAGGTGATGATCATGCCGGCAGTCTCCCGAACGGCCTGATCGCTCAGAGGATCTTCACTCGAGAACCCCTTATAGACCTGACAAACCGGGGTCGCGCAAATGTCATAACCCTCGGAGCGATACTCCCCCAGCCTCCGGACAACATACGTTCGCGCCGCCAGCGCCTGAGCCTTCAAGGCCTCGACCTCGTCGTACGTCTTCGGACCCATTTCAACAGGAACGACGCCCCTGACGTAATCCTCGAGCGTCAGCTCGTTGATCACGTTCAGAAGGCCGCGCGGGCTCACGAAGACGCGCGCACCGCCGCGATAGGGCTGGTCGCCGATGGAGACTTCCTTCCCATCGGCTCGCAGCACCAACACCGAGTCGGTCGTAAAGGACGACTCGTCTCCCTCATCGTCGACGAGCCGGAGTGTGCGAGCGAAGGTGGCATCGGCCGGCTTCCCCACTACTTTCAGATCGTTCGGGAAACCGCTCTCGACCAGACGTCCGCGGAGTCGCTCGGTCTCGGTCTTGTCAGCCGACGCACCCAGGAGCACCTGATAGGTACCGCCCGCTGCATCGAACTGCACGCGACCCGTCGCTCCGGTGTCCGTCGAGACTTTCTTCAGCATAGCCTCGGCACTCACGCGGTCACTCAGCGCCGCGACCAGCACTGCGTAATTCAGGGCTTTACCCGCAAGAGGAGCTCGAAGCTCGAAGCCCCGCTTGATCCTCGAGGCTCCGGCCGGCGACACGACTACGTATCCACCATCGACTCTTCCAAAGGTCGCCGTCGACTGATCGGTGAGCAGTCCCACGCGAACCAGGGGCGGCGCGATCGTGACCGGAGAAACCGACAGCGGCGTCAGAGCATTGGAAGCGCGCTGGGGGATGTGACTTGTGGTTGCGGATGGACCTGTCGGTTGCGGACGCGACGGCGCTGAGGCGCAGCGAGTGAGCCCTATGCAAATCGTGACGGCAAGAAAGATGGTCTGCTTCATCAACGTTCCCCACTGGTAACTTTGAAGAGCCCGGAACAACGACATCGATGCCGCCGCTCCGCGGCTCCATTGGATTCTCATCAAGTCGTCGCAAACCCCACCCTCACGGGTGGGGCTATAACGATGTCGCCGCTTCGCGGCTGAATAAGCTAGGCTCCGAAGAAAAGATCTGCCAGACGCTCCACGCCCTCGCGCATCCGGTCGTCGGGCTCTTTTGCAAAAGTCAGGCGCATGGTGTTGTTCCGTGAGCCGTCGACGAAGAATGCGCCGCCGGGGATGTAAGCCACGCCCCGTTCGATGGCACGCGGCACCCACTCGCGCGTGTCGCGGTCATCGTTGAGAGTCAGCAGAGTAAAGAGCCCGCCTCGCGCCTCGGTCCAGCGCGCTTTCCCGTCGAACCGGCTATGCAATGCAGTCATGAGCACGTCTCGCCGATCGCGGTAAAACGAGCGAACGCGCTCCAGTTGAGCCGGCATCTCGCCGGCGGCACAGAAAGCGCTGACGATCGATTGGTCGAGCATCCCCGAGCAGAGATCGGCCGCCTCTTTGGCCAGCTCGAACTTCCGCAGCAGACTCTCCGGAGCGACAATCCATCCGCATCGCAAGCCGGGCGCGAGAACCTTGGAGAACGAGCTGAGATAAATCACCCAGTTGTCGCGATCCGCAGCCTTGATGGGCGTCGTCTGTGCCGACTCGTCGAAGACCAGCTCTCCGTACGGATCGTCTTCGATGATCATGAACCCGTGACGCGCTGCTACTTCCAGCACACGACTGCGACGCTCGGGAGACAGCAACCGGCCCGATGGATTCTGAAAATTCGGGATGGTGTAGAGAAACTTGACGCGTTTTCCGGCAGCTTTCATCCGCCGCGCAACTTCGTCGAGTGAATCGACGTCGATACCGTCGTCGTCCTGCTCGACACCGGCCAGCTCGGCCTGGCGCGCGTGAAACGATGAAGTAGCTCCGATATACGTCGGCAGCTCCACGAGGACGACATCGCCGGGATCGAGAAGACTGCGCGAGACCAGGTCGAGAGCCTGCTGGGAACCGGTCGTGATCATGACCTCTTCGACGCGGGCCTCGACGCCGCGACGTCGAGTCCACTCTGCCGCGAACTCGCGCAAGCTCGGCAAACCCTTCGTCGCGCCGTATTGCAGAGTCACATCCCTCTGCTCGCGTAAGACCACCGAGGCATACAGGCTGATTTTCTCAGCCGGAAAAGTCAGCGGGCTGGGAAGCCCGCCGGCAAAGGAGATGATCTTCGGATCGTTGATCAGGCTGGCGAAAGCCCTGATCGCCGATGGTTTGAAGGAACGCGCCTCGGCAGACCACAGGGAGTCGAATTGCTTGTTGCTACTCAAGAACTACCTCCAACGACGGTGCATCGTCCTTTACTCGTGTTCATTGACGACCTCGCGCGTGTCACCAAAGATCCTTCAGTCGCACTCACTCTACTGCGGTCCCTTGTTTCGCGCGTGCTCCTTCAGGATGACAATTCGACCTTCGTCACGCGGATCATGGCCGCGGTGAACCAGCACGAAACGAAAATGGACACACCCATCTGCAGAATCGAAACTGCGATCTGCAAAGGAAACAACATCAAGGAAGCGTAGCGGCTGGAGCTCGCGGCGCCGACTCCGAAGGAGAATCCCACCACGGCCCCACTCATCACGATCGAGATGGCGGCCATCAGTACCATCACCAGCATGATCGGACCCATGCGGCTCCTGAAGAGCCGCCAACCATCGGCGACAGCCTGCCTGGCCGGTAGCTTTCGAGCCACTCCGAGAATGACCGAGACTGCTGACCACCCCGAGGCAAAGAACGAAACTACGAGCATGATCAGGAAGAGGAAACCGAGGCTGAGACAGCCGATGACAACAAGAGTCATCGAGTCTCGCCAGATCACGACGGCCAGCGTGATCGCGAGAATCGGCAGGACAAAGATCAAACCGATCAGGCCCCAGATCCACTGAAAAACCCAGAAAATCTGCCACCACGACTGCCTGGCGAAATGGATGAAGCGGTCGGCGATATTCGTCATCGCTCGGAGCCTGATCGCCTCCTCGTACGCTCCAACCATGCCGGCCTGGAAGAAGGCATACAGCAGCATGAGCGTCGTGGCGACCACCAGAAATGCGAAGAAGGCGTAAGCGATCAGAAAAGGATGATCGAGGAGCAGGCTTCGAAAAAACTCGGCTGGATCTCCCGAGAAGTCGGAGAAGGCGACGATGCCGCCAATGACCAGGGGAAGAACCGTTCCCAGAATCATGGCGACGAGCGCCATAAAAAGAACCATCTGCTGACCGAGACGGATCAGCATCAAAGGCCAGAGACGCCAGACATCGTCCCAGGCGTCACGGATCGTATC
>DASZZV010000304.1:0-2195 GCA_035544835.1 Thermoanaerobaculia bacterium | reverse complement strand
GGAATCAAGGTAGACGAGATTCCCGCCATCGCCCGTATCGATTACGACTTCTCGATTCTCGCCGAGGAGTTCGCCAAGGCGTACCTCCACCAGATCACGGTAACCGGCCACTTTCACGCCGATCCGCACCCCGGCAACATCTTCGTCGTTCTTCCCGACCGAGTGAATCCCCTCACGCCGGCGGAGACGGTGGCGATGAACCGCCGCGAGACCGAGCGCGAAGCGGTCACTCCGCTCACCAAAATCGAGAAGGAGGCACAGGCGGAGAACGTGGTCGCGCCGCCAAAGGAAGATCCGAAGCTCGCGCTCATCGATTTCGGGATGACTGCCCACATCAGCGACAAGATGAAGGACAAGGTCATCCGCCTGCTTCTCTCGATGGCCGACCACAACGGCGACGCCGCGGCCGAAACGCTGATTGAGATGGGCGAAGTCACCGAGGATTTCAACCGAAACAGCTTCGTGCGCGACTCGGCAGCGCTGATTGCGGCCAACACCGACCAGACCGTCGGTGACACGTCGGCCGGCCTCATTCTCTACCAGCTGATCACGATCGCTTTCCGTCAGGGACTCAAGCTTCCCGCGGAGCTGACGCTGCTCGCGAAAGCCCTCTTCAATCTCGACGCGATCACCCGCGCCCTCGACCCTCAGTTCAATCCGACGCAGGCAATCAGGGAATACACCTCGGAGATCGCCACCAAGCGCGCCCGGCGCGACCTCTCGCCGCAGCGGCTGTTCCAGATCGCAACGGAAACGGTCGATCTCGTCCGCGCGCTCCCCCACCGCATCGACATCATGACGCAGAAGATGGCGTCCGATGATTTTGCGGTGCGTGTGGACGTGCCGGCGCTCATGCCGGTGATGAAAGGAATGGAGAAGATCGCCAACCGCATCTTCACCGGGCTCGTCCTCGGCGGACTCCTTGTCGCCAGCGGGCTGCTGCTCCAATATCAGAGGCGGCTGGGAACGATCGGCTTCGTCGTCGCCGCCGCGATTGGGCTCTATATGATTCTGACCATTCTCATCACCGACAGAAAGACAAAGAAGCGCGAACATTAGTCCGGGCCCACACTCAACCCCAGATCACATGACAAGTAATCCGAGAGACAGCAAGACCGTCCGGCTGGTAGTGATCGTCGTTCTATTCGTGATCGTCGCGTATCTCCTCTACTCCGTGATGTAACCCAATGCCAATACCAAAATTCAAGCCGATCGCAAACGCCTCGGGCGGGTCGAAGAAAATCATCAAACCGCTTCTGATCGGGCTGCTGGCTGTTCTCGCCGGCGCGTTCGGACTCGAGGCCACCGGCAGCGACTGGGACCTCGGGAAGATCGTGAAGGGCTCCTCTGCCTCCGACGCCAAGATCCTCCGCGACCAGAACGGGAATGTCAGGCGCGATTCACGGGGAGAAATCGTCACGCGCGTGACGCGGGACAAAGAGGGAAACATCGTCCCGGAAGGTCAGGCGGGAGCGAAGTACACCGACCAGTACAACTGCGCCGATTTCGAAACGCAGCCGGCGTCGCAGCGATTCTTCGACAAGGCGGGCGGCATCGGGCACGATACGAACAACCTGGACGGAGACAAAGACGGAGTCGCCTGCGAGAGTCTTCCGAAGGGCGTGAAGCAAACGCCGTAACGAAAAAAAGACCGGAGCGCTTTCGCGCTCCGGCCCTTTCGAGATCCTGACCGGCCGTTCAGGGAAGCCGGCCATTCACTCTTTTTTCCGATGGGACATTTGCAGCGCATCGCTGTTCCCTGGCCTTGGCCACCAGAGTCCCGGCGACGACGCTACCCTTTTGATGGATGAATGCTAACAACCCCCCGTTTCCCAGAAGTTTCCGGGGCGTTTCCATCGAGGTAACGGCGTCGTAACTCGTTAATCCAGCAGCTCGTCCAACAAAAAGGCCCTCTTTCGAGGGGTCAACGAACCTTCTTGCCGCTCGGATCCCACACCTCGACCGCTCCAAGGTTCAGGGCACGAATGGGCGCTTCTATCTTGGAAAGATCTCCGGCCACTACTACGAGCACATCGTCGGGATCGAGATGCGCGGCAGCGCGCCTGACATCTGCGGGCGTTACCGCCGCCAATCTCTCGCGATACGTCGCGTAGAAGTCCATCGGCAGTCCCCAGAGAATCAGATTCTGGAGACGGCTCTGAAGTCCCTGCACCGTTTGCACCGCGTTCGGAAAC
>DASZZV010000303.1:0-10605 GCA_035544835.1 Thermoanaerobaculia bacterium | reverse complement strand
ATCGACACTCGCCGTGCGCTTCCTGGCCACGGCGGCGAGGCACGACGGCGTAGAGCGGATCCACCTTGTCGTCAGCAACAGCGCACTGCGCGTTTCGGCGAGCGAGCTCGATCCTCCGGCGTCGACTCCGGCGGCCATCGTCGAGCGGTGTGAATTGCCGGCCGGCTCGGCTACGAAAATTGAGCACCATCCCAACGCCGACATCGGTGCGCTCATCGCCTCCGGTTCCTACAGGACCGATGGGATGATCGTCATTCCCTGTTCTTCCGGCACGCTGGCGTCGATCGCTCATGGTATCTCGCGCGACCTTCTGCAACGCGCCGCCGACCTCACCTTGAAGGAGCGCCGGCCCCTTTTACTGGCTCTGAGAGAGACCCCTTTTTCCCTCATTCACGCCGAGAACATCGTGGCCGTCACGCGCGCCGGCGCCATCGTCGTCCCGCCAGTCCCGGCCTTTTACTCAGGGCAGACGTGGGACGCATTTCTCGATCACTTCGTAATGCGCTGCCTCGACCTGCTCGGCCTGGACGGCGCGCGCAACGACCTGCGCTGGGGCGGCCGGTAATCTCGAGGCTGAAGGCAAAAAGCCTGTGAGAAATGGGGGATAGTCTAGAACGCCGAAGGCGTTCCGGCTCGGTAGCCGGTGGTCGGCGCGAAGCGCCCACCACCGGACTTGAACGCCCTAGATTCGTGAACGCCGGTAGGCGTTCCGGCCCGCATTTGGAGGACGGAAGGTTCGACCCGCGATCCTGCGGAGTGGCAAGCGCCGCCTCGCCGCCGGAACACCTCCGGCGTTCAAAAACAACGAGGGGCAAATCATCCGGTGGTGCAGCGCTTCGCGCTGACCACCGGCTACCGAGCCGGAACGCCTTCGGCGTTCACTCCACCTAACCCTTGACCTCGAGCGCCATCTCCACATCGCGTCGCTCGATGACGATCCGTTCGCCGGCGCGCTCTGGTCCCTGGAACAGAACGGGGTGGAGGACCTTCTCGACGATGGCGCGAAGGGCGCGAGCACCGAGTTTCTGTCGGAGGGCGGCTTCGGCGATCGAATAGAGCGCGTCGCGTGAGAACTCCAACGTGATCTGGTCGAGCGCGCATAACCTCTGATACTCGGCGATCAGCGCTTCTCGCGGCTGCGTGAGGATGATGACGAGATCGTCGGTAGTCAGTTGCTGTAGTTGCACTCTGACCGGCACGCGGCCCAGCAGCTCGGGAAGAAATCCGTATCGAATGAGATCTTCCGACTTCACCTCGCGTGGCAGGGCGTTTTTCTCGCCGAAGAACCCGATCGGGGCTGAATCGCTGGTCTCTTCCATGTCCGAGAAGGAACCGGCGCAGATGAAGAGGATGTTGGTGATGTCGACCTCCACGTAGTCATACTTGTTCCAGTGTGCCGTGACGTTCAGGGGCACGAAGATCTTCTCTCCCTCGAGAATCTTCAGCAGCGCCTGCTGTACTCCTTCGCCTCCGATATCGCGGGAGCCGGCGCCGGTTCGCGAGCCTCCCGACCTGCGCGCGATCTTGTCGATCTCATCGATGAAGATGATTCCGTTCTCGGCGGCACTGACGTTCTGATTGGTCGCATATAGAAGGCGGCCGATCGCTACCTCGACGTCCTCGCCGTAGTAGCCCGCCTCTGTGAATGCCGTGGCGTCGTTGTAGGCAAAGGGAACGTCGAGGATCTTGGCCAGGATCCTGGCGAGATAGGTCTTGCCCGACCCCGAGGGTCCCATCATCAGGACGTTGGACTTGCGGATGGAAACGTCGCCGCCGAATTTCAGATACTCGATTCTCTTGAGGTGATTGTAAGCAGCGATGGCCAGGACTTCCTTGGCCTGCTTCTGCCCGACCACGAATTGATCGAGCTGCTCGTAGATGCGCCGAGGCGTGATGTGGAGAAACCGGTAGACGTCGCGCTTTTCCTTCATTCAGGGCGCTCCTCTTCAGTATAACCCCGCCACCTCGAGGTCCCCTCAGTTCTGGCGATCGTCGTCTGGAGCTCGGAGTGGCGACATCCTGTCGCCTGGCTCGGCGGCGTCCCGCGCCGCCGCCCCATCCGATTGCTTGCGCGAGAACGGCGCCGCGGGACGGCGCCGAGCCAGGCGGCAAAGATGCCGCCACTCCGATTTCGGCCATGGAAGGTCTTTTCTGTCAAGGCAGGCTCCCGCTCTTTCTCGACGGCAAGAATTCTTGACACCTTGGGTTGCGCCTGAATCGCGCCAACTGGCGTTTTTTCAATCACATAGCTCGATTTCCTGACCTGGATGCCAGCTTGAACTCTACTGCCGCGAAAGGAGGTGGTGCAGAGGAGAAGCAAGCAACCAGATCAAGACAGTGTGTGGGCAACACCAGCATCACCGGTCAAACCGCAACCCGCAGTAACTCAAACCATGAAGTGATCCATCAGGAGGATAAGAGCTTGCGAAAGTCCCTTACCAAAATCGTAGTTTCCCTGTTCCTCGTAGTTCTCACCGCCATGTCGGCCATGGCTGCCGGTGACAACTCGGCATCTGCAGCGCGCGGCGTGGTGAACATCAATACCGCCGATGCAGCGCAACTTTCGTTTCTTCCGCGCATCGGACCGAAGGCTGCCGAGAGAATCGTCGAGTACCGGAAGGTCAATGGTTCATTCAAGAAGACGTCGGATCTCATGCAGGTCAAAGGCATCGGAGACAAGTCGTACCAGATGCTGAGCCCTTATCTGACGGTCGAGGGAAAGACCACTCTTTCGGAAAAGCAGCACACCGGCAAGGGCCGTCCCCGTGCCAGCCGGTCCGCAAAGACCGCTACTGAAGCCTCCAACACGGCGCACTGACGCGCCGCCCGCCACCCTGGGGCGCCCCTTCGGGCGCCCCACCTCATTTTCGTAAGGAGCCTCAAATGACAGAGCAAGGGCGCAGTGGTTTCTCGCTCATCGAGTTGCTGATCGTCGTCGCCATCATCGGAATCATGGTGTCAGTCGCTACTCCGAATCTGATGGCTATCCGCCGCGGACGGGAAGTTCGCCTCGGCGCTTCTGAGCTTCGCAACGTTCTGCAGTTCGCTCGCTCCCAGGCTGTGGTGCGCGGGTTGGAGATCGGGGTGAAGTTCGTGCCGCGTGATGGCAGGTGGACCTATGGTCTCTATCAGGATGGTGACGGCGATGGAATTCGAAATGCCGATATCACTTCCGGAGTCGATCGCCGGATCGTTGCGCCTCCCTCTGTACCAGAGAAGCTGAGCGTCGCCTTCATCGGCTTGCCTGCGGTCTCCATCTACGTTCCGGACTCGTCGGATGTTCTCGATCCGGCAGAAGGTCCCATTCGCTTCGGCGGCTCGTTTATCTGTTCGTTCTCACCGCTCGGTAGCGGTACTCCCGGCTCCATCTACATCACCGACGGACTCAAAGCGGCGGCAGCAGTTCGCGTACTCGGCAGCAGCGGTCGAATCCGAATCGTGCTGTGCAGGGAGGCGGTCGCGAAATGAGCTCAGGGAATCTGTTGGTGACGCACCACGAAGCGAGGTGCTTCGTAACTCGGAACGAAGGACATGCTTCGAGTGCTCAGCACCTCCTCGCGGAAGGCGTCGGTGAGAACCGTACCATCGAAATCACGCGCGATGGGAAGTCCGGCCGTGAAGAGGATCGTCGGCACGACATCGATGAGATGAGCAGGTGCCGGATTCTCACGGTGGAGGACGCCGGAGGCGGAGATGATCACGAACCCCTCATTCGCGCCGATATCCTCGAAGCGCAGTATCTCCTGGAGAGCCGCGATCGGAGTCGCCGGCAGCGACGGGGGAACGGGACCGGATGGCGATACGATGACCAGCGTCGTCTCCGCTCCGAGCTTTTTCTGGAGCCCTCCGAGGAGGGAGTCGAGCTCTCCGATTACGCTTCGAATCATCGCCCCTCTGGTCGTCGAGGCTTCGGGCAGCGTATTCGAGACGGAGCGCAGGGCGGAGAGGCTGTCGCCAAGGCTGTTGAGAGTTGCCATTGCCAGACCGAAGCGATGCCCTTTGAGGAGATCGCTTGTGATGGCGACCACGGCCTGATCGCGGGCGATAGCCGTTCGAATGGCGTCGCCCTGCGACTGAGGGAGATCCTGGAGCCGGCGAGCGATCGTCGTGTCGGGAGTGCCTGCCGAGCGGATGAGTGCGCGGAGCTCCTCGACGTTCACGGTCTTTGTAATGGCAGTCGTGGCAGCAGGATCGCGGAGGAATGTCTCTCCGACGACGGCCGAAGCCTGTTGTCCGGCCGGCGTCGCCGAGGGCCAGTCGATGACCGCAGAGGCGACACCGATCCTTTCGAACATGGCCCAAACCGGGAGCGAGTCTCCCGACGGCAGGGACGCGGAGATTCGAGTTACCGGGGGAATCAGTCCCCACGCTCGAAAGCCCACCCAGCTCGGGAGAATCTGAAAGCGATCGGTAGGCCCGGTCAACGGGGTTTTGTAGGAGAAGCGTCCGGTGACGCCGTGACGATAAGGGAGCTTCCCAGTCACCAGCGAGGCCCAGAGCGCTTTCGAGCTCGTCGATGGAAACGGCTCCAGGCGATCGACGAAAGCCTCGCGCTGCATTCGACTGAAGAAGGGGAGGTTGCCTTCGCCGCTGAGTGTGAGCAGCCAGTCGTAGGGAAGCGAGCGAACGGCGAGGACCACGACCGGCCGCGATTCGGCCACGGCTACATTGGCGACGACGAGGGCCCGCTCGTCTTCGTGATAGCGGTCGCGGCGTTGATAGAGAAAGAACGCCGAGATCGCAATCAGCAATACGGCGCCGCCCAGGAGGATGTTGGACACGGTGCGTCCGGCGTTTCGTTCGATGATCCAGATGACAAACAGAAGGAACGCAGTGGCACCAATGAGCGTCGTCGCCTTCGACAGAATCCGGACCGCGCCGGGCGGCAGATAGATTTTGAAAAAGATCAGGTGGGCCCAGTAAACGGCCGCGGAAAAGAATGCGGCGGCAACGACATAGCCAAAACCGTGTGGCCGGTATTCGACCTCGTCAGGCCGCCCAAACAGGCGAACCCGGAGAACGCGCAGCAACCAGAGTGTGGTGCCGAGCAGGAAGCCGCAGATGAGTCCGTAGGCCAGCGTCACGAGGAGCAGACGCCCCGGCGTGATGTCGATCTGCGGATTCAGGTAGTAGAGAAGGTGAGCCATGTACAGGCCGAAGATGGCTCCGGCCAGTGCTCGTTTCAGATAGGTGGGACGTATCTTGATCATCAGTGGTGGCTTCGTAGTCTAGCCGAGGTGTCGGAGTGATTCGCGCCGAGCTGCTGGCGGCCTGCGATTCACCCGAGGGCGTAGCCGCATTTTTTCGGCATCTGGGCTATGCGGCCGAGCCGGTGATGCTCGATCCCGCGGTCTGGGAGTCCCTCGGCGTTACCTGGGATCGAGTCGATGGATCGCATTATTACCATCTCGTGACTGCCGGCACGCTGGAGCTCTTTCTTGCAACCCACTACGCCCCGGCCGCAGCAAATGACACGGATTGGCTATCGAAAATACAGGCCAGAAATAAGGCGCTTAAAATAGTTCTTGTATCAGTAGATTTATTGACAACTGATTTAACGATCAAAATCATTGATTCCGCGGGGCGACTGAGAAGTCTCGTCATCGACCGAAGCGCGCCTCATGCCGACGGACTGGACCGTCTCGAGGCCATGGCAGCGGATGCCGGCCGGCTCGATGAGGCCTCGCGTACCTTCGACCGGGCCATGGATCGAGAGAGCCTGGGGCTTCGCTTCATCAGCCGTTTCAGGCAGGCCAGAGCAGTTCTGGCGCGTCATCTCCAGGACCAGCTCCCCGACGCTTCATCAAAGGATCGCGAAGAGCTGGCCCTCCTGCTTTTGTCCCGGATTCTCTTTCTTTACTTCGTTCAGCGAAAGGGCTGGCTCGATGGTGATAGCCGCTTTCTGGTGAATGGCCTGCGTCGGTGCGAACAGAGGAGCTCGAACTACTACGACACGTTTCTTCGACCGCTTTTCTTCGGCTGTCTGAACACCCCGTCGCAGGAACGCGGTCCCGAGGCCGCCTCGCTCGGTGAGGTTCCCTACCTCAACGGCGGATTGTTCGAACCATCCGATCTGGAGCAGATTTCGTCGCTCTCATTCAAGAACGCTATCTGGAGCGAGGTCCTCGCGGATTGCTTCGAGCTCTTTCCCTTCTCCGTCCGGGAGGATCAAGTCGACGGATTGCACATCGATCCGGAGATGCTGGGGAAGGTCTTCGAGTCGTTGATGGGGACTGGCGATCGGCTTCAATCTGGATCTTTTTACACACCGAAAGTAGTCGTCGACATTCTTACGCACCGCGCTCTGGCCGAATGGTGCAGCGGGGAAGACAGTGGTCTCGCGGCCAGACTCAGAATGTTTCTGGCGGGTGATTCGATCACGCTCGAGGAGTGCGATCGTAAGGCGGCCGGGGCTCGCTTGATGGCCGTCAGGGTCATCGACATCGCCTGCGGCTCCGGCGCGTTTCTGCTGTCGGCCCTTCACGCCATCGAGCGGCTCGACACGCTCCTGCTGCCCGATTGCCGGCGCAGCCGAAAGGCGATCGCCGAGAGCTGCCTGTTCGGAGTCGACACCAAGAGCGAGGCCGTGCGGCTCTGCGAGCTCCGGCTCTGGCTGGCCATCGTCGCCGAGTCCTCGGTGGGGCGGTCGTCGATCGAGCCCCTTCCAAATCTCGATCGCAACATCCTTCAGGGCAACTCGCTGCTTTCGCCGCTCGACTTTCTCGGGGATGCGCGACTCGATGTGTATGCCGAATGGAGTCGAGAAGTTCACGCCCGGACCGAGCTCCTCGAGGCCTACCGTGTTGCTTCGGGGAAGCAGAAGCAGACCCTGAGTCGCTCGCTCCGGACTCTTGATCTGAATCTGGCCGCTGTCCTCCTTCGGAAGGCGATTAGTCTCGACCTCGAGGTTCTCGAGGCCTCGAGAGCGCAACCTCTATTCGATACTGGTAGAGCCTCTGAGCCTGCCGAGGAGGGGATTCTGTTGCGGATTCAATCGGCGCGCGACCTTCTTCGATCGGTTCGATGCGGCGATCTCAGTTTCTTCTCTTTCGACCTGCACTTCGCGACAATCCTCAGGGACGGCGGGTTCCCGATCATTCTCGGGAATCCTCCCTGGGTGCGGGCCAGCCGGATTCCGGCCGCGGCGCGCCGTCAGTATTCAGATCGATTCCGCTTCTTTCGTCGCCGTCGTGGTTCGACGGCTTTTCAACAGCCCGATCTCTCACTCTGTTTTATGGAGAAGTCGCTGGGCCTTCTTCGACGGGACGGCGCTCTGGCCATCCTGATGCCTGGAAAGATTCTCAACGCCGGCTATGCCTCGGTGCTTCGCAACGAGCTTGCGGCACATAGCAGCATCGTCTCGATTCAGGACTGGTCTGCCGACCAGAGCTTGTTCGACGCCGATGTGTTTCCGGTCGGGCTCATCGTCCGAAATACCTCCAGCACGAACGATGTCGAGATCGCGCGCAACGGGCAATCATTCTCAACCTCGGCGCGCTCTCTCTTCGTGTCGTCGGCATCGACATCGCCCTGGTCGCTTGCCTCGGGCGAAGTGAGGCGCCTGTTGAACAGAATTCGCCGCACCGTCGAGCCACTGTCGGAGGTTCTGGATCGCAAAGCGGTGATGGGCGTGAAGACCGGAGACAACGCGCGATTTCTATTTGATGAGCTTCGCTTCGCGGATGGATGGGCCTACGCGCCGGACGTAAGTCCGATTCCCCTCGACCGCGTGGCGCGTTGCATTCGCGGCCGCGATGTTCGACGGTGGAAATCAACGGCGTCGTCCTGGATGCTGCTGCCTTCCACCGTCGGATCGAGCGGCGATTCAACCCGGCTGGCGTACTTCCGGCCGGAACATCTCGGGATCAAAGTTGTATGGAAGGATCTTGCCCGCGGCATCCAATCGGTCGTGGTCCCGGCAACGATCAGTGTGGATGGTCGTGAGTTTCCGGTCGTTCCCAATCAGACCACCTACTGCCTCGACGCGGCGACCCTCGAAGAAGCTTTCTTTCTCTGCGCGTTGCTCAATTCCTCAGTCGCCTCCGCATTGGCTACGGACGGCGCCGAGCGTGGCAAGGATTGCTACTTCCGCTATTTCGGGTCAACCGTGTCGGCCATCCCGATTCCCCGCCTCGATCCCTCCGACGAGCGGCGCCGCCGGCTGAGTCGCCTGGCCCGGCGTGGTCACATCGGGCAGGCCGTCGATACTCTCGTCGACGAGATCGTGAGTGATCTCTACGAAGTCAGTCCGTCCGAGCTCGCACTCCTCGGGCGCTTCCTGTCGGAGTTGTTCGGGTCCACACAGCGGTGAGATGGATGGCAAGTCTTCTGGGCACGGGTCTGGAGACTCTCTACGATCGTCTCGGTTTGGCGCCTCATCAGCGGGAGGGTGCCACGCGTACTTTGTACACGCTGCAACGACGGGGCGGAGTCATCCTCGCGGACGAGCCGGGACTCGGAAAATCGTTCATCGCTCTCGCTGTCATCGCTGAATATGCGAGTGCCGGAGATCGGGCTTTGATCATCTGCCCGGTCGGGCTTGTCGAACAGTGGACCGACCTTCTCGATCGATTCGCGATCGCTGCCGAGGTCTGCAGCCAGGATTCAATCCAGCACCTTCCCGGCCATGCCTTCCGGCTGCTGGTCGTCGACGAGGCTCACCATTTCAGAAATGAAGCGACGATCCGGTTTCGAAACCTGGCCCCGCTCACGGTCGGCGCGCGAATCCTCCTGATCACAGCGACACCTCTGTGCAATTCACGTCGAGATGTTCAGGAGCTTCTGAACTGGATCGTCGCCGATGACGCTCTTCACGACCGCACTGTCGACTCCATAGCGCTCGCTTTCGAGACGAACGACACCGATCGCATCGACGTCATCGTGGACGAGTTGATGATCCGCAGGACTCGAGACGTGCTACCGGCGGAGTTTCGGGCCGGAGAGATGCGACGCCGCGTCATCTGGCATTCACCTGCAGCAGGACCAGGCCTGAATGAGTCGATCGCCTCGCTTCGTTTTCCGGGAATGGAGGAACATGCGCCGCTCTTGCGCAAACATCTTCACCGCCGGCTCGAATCGAGCCACGCCGCCTTTCGTGATTCATTGCGACGCCAGAAACGTTTCTACAGGCGGCTTCAGGAGATGCACGAACGTGGATTGACGCTGAGTAAACACGACTGGCTGCGTAGCTTTGGCGGAGAGGACGAGCAGTGTGAGCAGGAGCCGCTTTTTCCCGAGGTGTTCGCCTCGATCCGGGGAAGCTTCGATGCTGATCACGAAGCCGTTGCCGGAGAGCTCCGCGCAATGGACCACATTCTCGGATTTCTTACCGTGGACCTCAAGCGTGTATCCCTCGAACAGATACTCGATGAAAGCGCCGCGGAATCAACCCTCGTTTTCACGGCCGCGGTCTCGACCGCGGTCGATCTCCACCGTCTGCTCCGAGAGCGCCGGACCGTCGCGCTGTTGACGTCACGATACGCCGCGATTGGAGAACGACGCGCCAGCCGGGCCACGGTACTCGATTCGTTTCAGCGCGGCGTCGTTTCGCTGCTGATCTCGACCGACCTCGCCTCGGAAGGCCTGAACCTCCAGCGGGGGTCACGTGTCATTCACTACGATCTCCCCTGGACACCGTCGCGCATCGATCAACGAAACGGTCGAGTCTGGAGGATCGGCCAGAAGCGGAGTGTCGTCGAGGCGATTTACTTCCTGCCGGCTTCACACCGCGCCACCGGCATCCTTTCGATCCTGTCGCGCAAGTCTCGGGAGGGAAGGCGGATCATCGACAGCAAAGCTTTGCGCGAGCTCACCAGCACTCGACGGGGCATGCGACCGTTGGAAGGAATCCTGTGGAAGCCGGGACCGGCACGGCGAGCGCTGATCCTTCTCAGGCTCAATCCCGGCCTATCGTCCCAGCTGCTGTTTCTTGACGGAGAGAAGCTCACCTGGAACTGGAAGAGATTTGGTGAAATTGCCGGGTTCTTCACGGAAGGGGACTGGTGCCCGATCGAGAGTCCTGAGGTCACGGAGATCGTCAGGCGGTATCAGGCATCTCTCCGGTCGGCCTTACTCCTCCCGCCATTTCAGCGAGCTCAATCCGATCGAGCGTGGCCGCGACCGCTCAGGACCGGCGCGGAGCTGTTGATGCGAGCAGCTCCCGATGAGAAGAGATCGATCGTTGATCGAGAGACCAGGGCCTGTGGCACTGCCATGGTCGAGAGCGCGACGATCGAGGTGGCTCTGTTGATTGGCGACGGATGGTAGGGCGCGCCTGTCCGCCAGTCGGAGGACCGCGAATGCCCGACTTCACGAACGCCGTACGCGGTCCGGTGCCTAAGAGGCCCGGAGGGCCGGCCCTCCGGGCCTCACACGAATGGCCAAACTCCAGGGCCCGGAGGGCCGGAAAGCTGGTAGCCAGTGGTGAGCGAAGCGAACCACTGGAAACGCGAAAATGAATTTCATTTTTTCTCTTGAACGGTCGCCCCGGCAGGGGCGCAGAGAGGTAACAGTATGCCCACGACTCATACCAGTCTTCACTACCATCTTGTATTCAGCACGCATGACCGCATTCCGTCCATCCAACCCGAATGGCGAGAGGATCTT
>DASZZV010000302.1:0-15279 GCA_035544835.1 Thermoanaerobaculia bacterium | reverse complement strand
TACGCTGTCCTGCGACCGCGCGGCCACGCATCCGCCCCCAGCGGTGCGACGACGGCGAGAACACTGAGAAGCGTGACCGTTCGAATGAGTACCGTCACGGTCTCCGGAAGCGTCCTTCCGCAATGATCGTGTTGAACTCGTAACACCAGACGGTGAACGTATCAAAGGAGTTCAGGTCGACGCTGTCCGGCAAGGTCAGATCGATCGTTTCGCCGTTGAAGGTCTGCCGCGCGATGACCCGAAGCACCGCGAAGTCTCGCCGTGTCGTCGTGGAGAGCCCGATGCGCATATCCAGGCCGGGAGCAGAGCCGTCGTGACGGAAGTTCGAGAGTCGAATCACATTTTTCGCCATGATCATGGCCGTCCCCGAGACACCGTGCGAGCCGTTGAATGCCGTGATGTCGCCCACGCGAACGAGGGTCGCCACCTCGGGCACTCGAACGGGCCGGCGGCGTGAGCTCGAGTCGGAGGCCGTGATCGCCACAGACGGGGCGACAACGGCGATGCCGGGCTTCCAGGGCTCCGCCACATCACCGATCGCGGCAGCTCGCCACTGGACACCGACGATCTCCGGGCCAAAAACGACGATCTGCCCCGTGGGCTCCGGCCCCGACCCGAACCGGGAACTGATCACATCGCCGATGATCAACTCTTCACCAGGTTGGAGCCGCAACGGCTCCGCGGTCGTGGGGAGTTGGCTATCTCCCTCGAATCGCAATGTGACCATCACCGGGTCGAACGGCGAGAGGTTTCGAAGCCGCAGGTCTTCCGCGCCGGCGACAGGAATGACCTGCTGCGCGGCAGTAAGGTCTGCAAACAGAAGCGCCACCGCCAGCATCAACAGGTATCGTCTCATCAGGTTCAGGTGCCTCCTGGTAATGGCCGCCGCTTCCTGACTGGCCAGCCCCTTCCGAAGTCATGGGCTCGCCGTCAGCGATGGTCCCCTACTTTCTACGCCGCTCGCCTCTCCTTGGATTGAACAGAGTGTCGAATCTCACTTCCAGTTCCCCTCCCATTGACAGTGCTCGTCGCCGCGGTGGACGCATAGGGTGTGGCTGACCTCGACGTCGCTGGCCCGGGCGATGAGTGCCCATCTCCGCATGAAACCGATGATGAGCTGGCAATGTGCCTGGTCCATCCTGAAACCGTCGAGCCGCAACACGAACTGCTGAGAGCCGCTGGTCACGGCCGAGAACTTTCCGGTATCACAGTATTTCGCCCAGAACACGTTGGAGCGGTCCAGCATCGTCTTCGGGTTCAGCATCCCCATCAGCACCTTGAAGATCCCGTTGATATCCTGTTCCGCGGCGAATTCGCCGATAGGGGGACACAGCGAGAAGTCTCCCTTCCCGAGCTGCCGGTCTACAGCCCGCAGCAGCTCCGAAAATGCCTCGTACGGATACCACTGCGAGCTGCTGATCGGTTTCTGGAACGAAGGCTGAAGAGAAGGGGAAAGAACGGCCAGCAAGCCCGGGATGCTGCCCGGCCGCCGCGTCTTCCCATATTTCAAGAGACCGCGAATAGCGAACCCCTTGATTTGCGCCATGCTCACGATTATAGACGCCGGCGGCGTCGCTTCGCCTTTGCTACTTAGGAATCGAAGGCGATGTCGCTACTGAAACCGAATCGACGGCGGCGATCGGAGCCCTGGGCATCGATACGGGAATCGAGCAGTTCGCGCAGATTCGTGACTTCGATGAAGCTATGGCGATGACGCAGGCAGTGGACGCCAAGCGCGCCGAAGATCAACGACATCAACGACAGGAAAAGCGCCGAGCTCGGAGTCGGCGCCAGGGCCATTGACGAACCACCGAGAAATTCGGCCTGATCGATGAGCACGCGGGCGAGGAGAAACCCGGGAAGGCAGAGAAGTGCCGAGAGGATGCCATTAGCCTGAGCTCGGAAGTACGGGCGGATCGATAGCAACGCCAGCACCACCGACATCCCGAAGATGAGAAGCGAGACGCTTCTGATCTGACTGAGCAGCTGAACCGTTGCAGCGGGAACGCCGGAAGCGGAATGGGTGAACGCCATCCGCCACTCGCAGGCTGCCAGAAAGACCGACGCCAGAAGAGTGCACCCCGAAGAGGCGGTGGCAACGAAGCCCGAGAAGAGATTTCGTGCCGCAAGCAATGAGGCGATACGAATCAAAAGACAAGAGAGCGGAAGAGCTACGAGGAGAAGAAGCGCGCCCAGAGCGATCTCCGACGTGAAAGAGTCCGCGAATCGAAGCGGTGCCGGCGAGATGCCCGATACCCAGCCTGCTGCCTGCGCTCCACAGAGCAAGGCCACCAGGAATGAAGCAACGACTCCAGAGTAAAAAATCGTCTTGGGCATCGACGTCAGGACTCAGGAGCAGTATCCGCCATTTGCGACGAATTCACCAATCCCAAGACTCACCTTTTAGAGCTCGGTAAAGGAAACGATTTCGTCGAGCCGGATTTTCAGCGCCCCTTTTCCGCCCTCGAAGCGGACGTACTCGGCTCCGTCCTCGGTAAACACGTCACCGATTTTCCCGCGCTGATCCTGACGAGCTCCCTGCTGCTCGAACTCCAGCCGCACCTCTTTCCCATGCATGGCGGCGGCCTCGAGTTGATCGTGGTAATCGCAGGAAACCGGACTGTAGTCTTTGTCTGCCATTCGGGTCCTCCGGATCAGGAGAGGTTCACGATTGATACCAGAAAGGGGAGCAAAGTGGCGGTAATGGCGAACGCCGTGAGTTCCCCGCCGAGGGGAGCGGGCGCCTCGCCCGCTCGGCGCAACTGTGAATCCTCAGTCAGCATTCGTGCGGGCGAGGCGCCCGCACCCCTCGGCGAAAAAAAAGCGGTGACGCCAGGAGCGCCACCGCCTTTCGAGATCTCTTGTTAACGACCTACTTTTCCTTGTTCATGGCACGCTCCATGGCCAGAGCGATAGCGCTTTTGCCTGCGGCGTTCTCCGCGGCCTTGGTCTCGCTGACATACTGAACGTAGTCGTTGTGCGAGGCCGAGTCTTTTGCGGCCTCATGGCTCAAGGAGATTCTCTTCCTTTCAGCGTCGAAATTCATGATCTTGACCGTCAGCTTCGCGCCAGGCTTGTGCAGCCTGGCGATGTCGGCACCCGGAGGAACCGAGAGCTCGGAAATCGGGACCAATCCGGTCAGACCCGGCTCGAGCTGCACGAAGACACCGGGACCACTTGCTCTCTCGACAGTTCCCTCGATCACGCGGCCGACCGGATACTTCGTAGCGGCGTTCTCCCAGGGATCATTCACCGAAATCTCCCGCAGCGCCAGCGACAGACGACGTCGCTCCGGATCAACCTCGCGAACCCATCCGCTCACCGATGAACCAATGGCCAGCGACGGGTCATTGGCCTTGAGGCCGAGGGGAAGCTGTGAGAGATGAACCAGGCCGTCGATACCCGGCTCGAGCTCGACGAAGAGACCGAAATCGGTCGCCCGCACAACCTTGCCGGTGAACTGGCTGCCGACGGAATGGCGATCCGGCAGGTCGGCCCAGGGATCGGGCTCCTGATCCTTCATGGAAAGCGAGATTTTTCTGGTCGACTCGTCGTACTTGATCACCTTGACGGTGACTTCCTGCCCGATCGAGACAATCTCTTTAGGGTCATTGACGCGCCTGCGGCTCATCTCCGAAACGTGAAGCAGACCCTCGACTCCGCCCAGATCGACGAAAGCACCAAAGGGCATGATGGTCTTTACCTTTCCGGTCATGACGGCGCCGACCGCGATCGCCTTACGCGCCTCGGCGGCTTTCGCAGCAGCTTCTTCTTTCAGAAGAGCGGTGCGGGAGATGACGAGCTTCCGCCCGTCATCGGACATCTCTATGATCTTGAACTCGAAAGTCTTTCCGACGAACGAGTCGGGATCCTCGACTTTACCAAGGGCGATCTGGGAGAGCGGACAGAAAGCGCGCTGGCCGCCGACGCTGACGTCAAACCCGCCCTTGTTGCGCGCGCCGATCTTTCCCTCGACCGGGATGCCATTGTTCATGGCTTGCTTGAGAACATCCAGCGAGGCCTTCCGCAAGGCGATCTTGCGGGAGATCCGGATGGGGCCGGTCGAGATGACGTTACCCTCAACCGTATCTCCGAGCTCTTTGCCCTCGAGCTCTGAAACCGACATTACGGCTTCAGTCGGTCCTCCATAGGAGACGAAGGCATCTTCTCCACTGATCGAGACGATCGTCCCCTGAAGAACATCGCCCTGCTCGGGGGTCTTGAAGTTGAGGCTTGCTTCGAACGCTTCGCTGAAATTCTGATCGGATTGATCCATGGTACGAACACCTTTTCTGGATTACCTCAATTCTCGCGTCGGGGTTGTCCTGGACCTCCTCGGAAGGATAAGAGCGGGGTCACACTCGTGCGGAATCGGGCTGGGTCGGCAATCTTACTCGAAAAGGGGCTGAGAAAGAATTCCCGATGACTTTTCGTAAACCTGGGGCATCAGAAGTGAATTCCTATGTTTCCCAACTTCTGTGGCGAGCCTGCGCATTAATCGGAGTGGCGACATCCTGTCGCCTGGCCCGGCGGCGTCCCGCGCCGGCGCCCTCTCCAGCAGATCGTTAAACCAGATCCGTGCCATGAGAACGGCGGCGCGGGACGCCACCGAGCCAGGCGGCAAAGATGCCGCCACTCCGATTGAGTTGCCTCACGCGGCACTGATCAACTGCCTCAAAACGTACTGAAGGATTCCGCCGTGCTGGTAGTAGTCGACCTCGATCGGCGTGTCGATGCGCACCGTTACGGCGACTTCCTGCTTTTCACCGTTCTTCCGGTGAATGACCAGGGTCGCCTTCTGCCGCGGTTTGACGCCGCCGCCGATTCCGAGCAGATCGAGAGTCTCACTGCCGTCGAGGCCCAGAGACTCGGCCGACGTGCCCTCCTCGAACTGACAGGGAAGAACGCCCATACCAACCAGATTGCTGCGATGGATACGCTCGAAGCTGCGGGCGATCACGGCCTTCGCACCGAGAAGGCGCGTGCCTTTGGCAGCCCAGTCGCGGGAACTGCCTGTTCCGTACTCCTGACCGGCGAATACGAACAGAGGCGTGCCCTGCTCCTGATACTTCATGGCCGCGTCGTAGATGCTCATCTGCTCGCCATCCGGCTGAAAGGCTGTAACACCTCCCTCCACTCCGGGAACCATAAGGTTTTTGATCCGGACATTGGCGAACGTCCCCCGTGTCATGACGCGGTCGTTTCCGCGCCGTGAACCGTAGCTGTTGAAGTCCTCGACGGGAACTCCCTTCTCGAGGAGATAACGTCCTCCTGGTGACTTCGGCTTGATGGCGCCGGCCGGGCTGATGTGATCGGTCGTGACCGACTCGCCGAAAATCGCCAGGGACCGGCCGTTACGAATGTCTGCAAAGGAACCAGCCTGCATGGAGAAATCCTGAAAGAAAGGAGGCTCCTGGATGTAGGTCGAATCGGGAGCCCATTCGTAGAGCTCCCCGACGCTGCTGGGGACCTCGTTCCACATCGGGTTCTGTCCGGCGAAGTCGCGATAGAGCCTGCGATAGCTCTCCGGGTCGACGGCTGCGCGAACGGTGTCCCGGACTTCCTGCATGGTCGGCCAGATGTCGCGAAGGTAAACATCCTGACCATTCGTCCCCTGTCCCAGCGGCTCGGTGCTGAGATCGATGTCGACTCTTCCGGCGATGGCAAAGGCAACCACCAGGGGTGGGCTCATCAAAAAGTTGGCCTTGATGTTCTGGTGAACGCGCGCCTCGAAATTGCGGTTGCCACTGAGCACGCTGGCCCCGATGAGATCGTGTTTCACGACAGCGTCTTCGATCATTGGGTTCAGAGGACCGGAGTTTCCTATACAGGTAGTGCATCCATAGCCGACCAGATTGAACCCGAGCTGATCGAGATAGCGATTCAGCCCGCTCTTCGCGTAGTACTCGGTGACTACTCGAGAACCGGGCGCGAGGGAGCGCTTTACGACCGCTCGCACGGTGAGTCCCTTCTCGACAGCCTTCTTGGCCAGAAGACCGGCGGCAAGCATGACGCTCGGGTTCGACGTATTCGTGCACGACGTAATCGCAGCGATCAAGACGTCGCCGTGGTGCAGCTCCTCGGTCGCGCGGGAAGGGCTCTCGGCCTCGACACGGTCAGGAGTCGGACGGTTGTTGACCATCTCGTACTCGCTCAACTCGCTCGTGTTTCTCGTGCGCGGAGGCAAGGTCGAGGAATCCTGCTCTCCCCCACCCTTGACCAGGCCGGCCGTTGCGCGATGTCCACCCTCTTCGGTCGTGGCCATTCTCTGGATCTCTTTCTCTGACTTTCCGTATCCACCCTCGGAAACGGGAGCATGAAGAAGTCCCAGAAAGGACTGCTTGAGATTCGTCAGCTCGATTCTGTCCTGGGGCCGCTTCGGACCGGCCACCGAGGTCGTCACATCACCGAGATCGAGCTCGATCACCTGCGAGTAGTCGACCTCGCCTTTCTTCGGGATCCCGAAGAGCTTCTGAGCTTTGAAGTAGTTCCTGAAGAGATCGACCTGCTCTTTGGGCCGGCCGGTCATTTCCAGATATCGGCAGGTCTCATCGTCGACAGGGAAATAGCCCATCGTCGCACCATACTCGGGCGCCATGTTGGCGATAGTGGCCCGATCAGCAAGTGCCAGCGAGGTCGCACCTTCTCCGAAGTATTCGACGAACTTTCCGACCACCCTGGCCTTGCGCAGCATCTGCGTCAGATGCAGCACGAGATCTGTTGCCGTTACGCCTTCCTTCAGAGTCCCGAAGAGATGCACGCCGACGACGTCGGGCGTGAGGAAGTAAACAGGTTGACCAAGCATTCCCGCTTCGGCCTCGATGCCACCGACACCCCAGGCTACGATTCCGAGACCGTTGATCATCGTGGTGTGCGAGTCGGTCCCGACCAGCGTGTCGGGGTAGTAGACGCTACCGCTGTTGAGAACCCCGCGCGCCAGGTACTCGAGATTGACCTGATGCACGATTCCGATTCCAGGGGGCACTACTCGAAAGCTCTTGAAGGCCTGCGTTCCCCACTTCAGGAACTGGTAGCGCTGATGATTGCGCTTGAACTCCATCTCCATGTTCAGCCGAAAGGCGTCAGGCGAGCTCGTGTAGTCGACCTGCACGGAGTGATCGATGACCAGGTCGACGGGGACGAGAGGCTCGATGATGGCGGGATCTTTTCCGAAACGGGCCACGGCCGAGCGCATGGCAGCGAGATCGACGAGAAGGGGCACGCCGGTGAAGTCCTGCAGCAGGACACGCGCGACCATGAAGGGGATCTCCTCTGTGCGCTCGCCATTCGCCGACCAGCGCGCCAGCGTCGCCACATCGTCCTCGGTGATCTTCTTGCCATCGACATTTCTCAACACCGACTCGAGCACGATCCGGATACTGACCGGAAGCCGCGAGATCTTCGCGATCCCTTTCTCCTCGAGCTTTGGGAGCGAGTAGAACTGGCCCGTTTTTCCGGAGCCCAGGTCGAAAGTCTGAAGAGTGTCGTGGAGGTTGTGGGGCATGCGATTTTCTTCCTGATCGTGGATTCGGTTCGAACGAGTCTGAGGGCGACCGCGGGACGCCCGGCGAAGGGCGAGAAGGGCTCGGCTCGATCCGAGCCAAGTGTATCAGGGCAACCGAGTCGGTCAAGCACAGCAGCAGGCGGAATTCTCGCTGAAAGTCGACTTCTTCTTGTGTGGCACAGGCACTCTTGCCTGTGTGCCGCGGCGTCGAGCCGTGGCGTTCCTGAGACAATTCACAGAGAAGTCGGCCTCGACGGCCGACACACAGGCAAAAGTGCCTGTGCCACACAAGAAGAAAGTGCTGCGTTTTCTGATTACTCGAGCCGAGACAGTGTCGCCAATTCTGCGTCTCGGAAGCATCGATACCGCGTGTTAAACTCCGCCATCCACTACCTCAGGAGCGACAATGAACTGGTTTGATAGTGTCCGGAAAACGGTCGAAGGAAAACATCTTCTACAACATTCTTTCTATCAGCGGTGGAGTGCTGGGGAGCTGACGCGCGAAGAGCTCAGCGAGTATGCCCGCGAGTACTACCACTACACGCTGGCCTTCCCCACTTTTCTCAGTGCCGTCCATTCGCAGAGCGGTGACCTGGCGCTGCGCCAATCGGTCCTCGAGAACCTGATCGAAGAAGAGCGCGGCGAGGAGAATCACCCCGAGCTGTGGCTGCGATTCTGCGATGCTCTGGGCCTGGACCGTGACGCGGTCCTCACCAGCTCGCCGTCGGCCCCCACGAGGCAGCTCATCGAGGTGATGCGGACACTCTGTCGCGATGGTGACTCGCATGAAGGGCTTGCCGCTCTCTACGCCTACGAGTCGCAGGTGCCGGCCGTTGCCCACACCAAGATCGAGGGCCTCAGAAAGTTTTACGGCATTGAAGACTCACGCGACATCAGCTTCTTCACGACGCATCTGGTGGCCGACGTCCTGCACGCCCAGACCTCGGAGGAGTGGCTAGGCCGGCTGTGCGACACCGACGCCCGGAAGCAGTCGGCCACGGCCGCCGTCGAGGCGACGCTCGAAGCGCTTTATGGTTTCCTGGATGGGGTCAACCACCCCGCTTCGGTGATGGTTCACTAATGTGACGTCGATTCCACTCGCTCACGATCGTGTTCTTCAGCGGCTCGGTGCCTACGAACGCGGCTTCTGAAGCATCACGGTCGTGATCTTCATCTTCACCAGGAGTCTTTGCAGCCGAGCGTCGATCGTAAGAACTCCGCAGCCTTCGCGTCGCGCAGCGATTGCATAACAAAGGTCGTAGACCGGATGCTTGTGAAGGGACGCCTCCAGTAGTGCTTCCTGGGCCAGTGCAGTGACCGGAATGAACCGCTCGATCAGATCCAGCGCAGCGTCCAGGTAGTCCGCCGCATCTTCTCTGCTTATCTCGCCCGCCGCCACGTATTTCCACAGTCCATTTGCAACTTCGGACGCAAAAAGGTCGGGGGCGAGAACGACCGTTGCGCTCGCCAGGGCGTCCAGCACGTCGGGGCCGGGTTGGCGGCCAAGGACGGCAGCAAGAGCGGCGATGCATCGAGGACCACTCTCATCGATCTCGATCGTTGCGAACCATGCCCACCGGGTCGGAGACTCTCGGGCGACGTTCCCGTTCCCTCAGACGCTCCACCGTACGCTCACGCCGTGTTCGCGCCTCCAGTTCCTCCACCTGCGACAAGTCTGAGACTGCCTGCTGGGCGAGACTTCGCCGCTCGCGTCGCGCACGTTCAGCCAGTGCCTCATAGACCTTCTCAGGCATGTTCCGAATCTGCAAGGAAACCATGTACATCAAAACGCATGCAATTTGATTCCATTCCACCCGGCGCTCTGAGACGGGGACAGTGTCATCACTTCCGCGGGCGCCATTCCTCGATCCGCTTCACGACCTGATCGGCTGTGAACCCCAGCTTCTCGGCGATCACTTCACCGGGGGCGGAGGCGCCGAAGCGGTCGATGCCGATGATCAACGCGTCGTGGTTAACGTACTTGAACCAACCGTCCGACCGGCCGGCCTCGATGCAGACCATCGCGCTGCGGTCCGACCCAAGCACGCTGTTCTGATAGTCAGCAGGTTGACGATCGAAGAGATCCAGACAGGGCGCCGAGACAACCCGCGCGCTCCGACCGGAGTTCTTCAACTGATCGGCAGCCTGTACCGCAAGGGGCAGCTCCGAGCCCGAGGCAACGATAGTGATCTCGCCCCCTTCGTAGCCGCTCAAGACGTAAGCACCCTTCCATATCTCTTCAGGGTTGAAGTCGGCCGGTCGCGAGATTGGCTCGAGTTTCTGGCGTGTCAGTGAAAGCAGCGTCGGTCCCTGACTTTTCGCCACGGCCCAGGCCCAGGCCATCGCCACTTCCACGCCGTCGCCAGGACGGAAGAAGGTCATGTTCGGAATGAGGCGAAGCGCGAAATAGTGCTCGATCGGCTGATGGGTCGGCCCGTCCTCCCCGAGGAAGACAGAGTCGTGAGTGAAGACGAAGATGGCTGGAATGTTCATGAGCGCGGCCAGTCGGATGCTCGGTCGCATGTAATCGGCAAACATCAGGAAGGTCGCACCGTAGGCGCGGAAAGGGCCGCTCAGCGTCATGCCGTTGACGATGGCTCCCATGGCGTGCTCGCGGATTCCGAAGTGAAGGTTGCGTCCGGCGAAAACGCTTTCCTTTGGCGGATCGACCCAGTCGTCGGCAGGCCGCTCGATGCTTCCTCCATCCTTGATGAGCGTCAACGTGGAGGGAGCGAGATCGGCCGATCCTCCCACAACAAACGGCGCCAGTGCCGCCAGTTTCTGGATCACCTGGCCCGAGAGCGCGCGTGTTGCGATGGCCTTGTCACTCTTCGCCGCGGCGACCAGTTCGGAGACGAAGTTCTCCGGAACATCGTGGCTCCAGTAGCGATCCCACAGCGCCGCCGGCTCAGGATTTGCCGAGCGCCATCCTTCCATCCCCTTCTGCCATTGCTTCCGGGCACGGGCGAGTTTTTTCGTGCGGCGCAGATACTCCGACTTCACTTCCTCAGGGACGTAGAACGCCGGCTCGGGCGGCCAGCCGAGAGCCTGCTTCGTCGCTGCGGTCTCTTCAGGGCCCAGTGGCTCGCCGTGAGCTTTCGCCGTTCCGTGCACCTTGGGACTCCCCCAGCCGATGACCGTGCGCGCGATGATCAACGACGGGCGATCGGTCACCTTCTGCGCTTTCTTGATGGCCTTGCGGACCTGATCGCGATCATGCCCATCGATCCTTTGCACGTGCCAGCCACAGGCATCGAAGCGCTTCTTCACATCTTCGGAGAACGCGAGGCGAGTCTCGCCTTCAATCGAGATGTGGTTGTCGTCGTAAAAGTAGATGAGATTCCCCAGCCCGAGATGTCCGGCGATCGATGCGGCCTCAGCGCTGATGCCCTCCATAAGGTCGCCGTCCGAACAGATGGCATACACATAATGATCAACCGGCTTGAAGCCCTCGCCGTTGAAGCGGGCAGCGAGCATTTTGGTGGCCAGACCCATTCCCACACCATTCGCGAAGCCCTGTCCCAGAGGGCCGGTCGTAACCTCGATGCCGCTGGCGTGACCGTATTCAGGGTGTCCGGCCGTTCGCGACTCCCACTGACGGAAATGCTGGAGCTGTTCGAGGGTCATGTCTTCATATCCGGTGAGATGAAGTAGCGAATAGAGCAGCATGGAGGCATGACCCGCGGACAGCACGAAGCGGTCGCGATTCTTCCATTGAGGATCGGCAGGATCATGGTGGAGAAATTCCGACCAGAGGACGAAGGCAAGGTCGGCCAGCCCCATCGGCGTGCCGGGATGGCCGGATTTGGCCTTTTCGACGCCATCTACGGCCAGAAACCGGATGGTGTTGACGCAGAGCTCTTCTAGCTTCTTTTTTTTCGACGGATCGGCGGTATTGCCTCTCTCCGCTTTCAGGCCGCCTGCCGTTTCGACGACGCTTTGTGACTCAGTCATGGGCTCCTCCGAACAAGGGAAGGGATTATACTCGGGGGAAAGCGCCGGGCTTTTGCATCAGAGGAGAAAAGAACGATGGTGCGTGACGAGAGCGTGACGGTCAAAGGCTCGCCGATCAAGAGCCTCCTGAAATTCATTGATACGGAGCTCACGGCCAGTCAACGCGAAGAGGCCTTTCGCAATCTGCCACCCAAATACGCGGAGCGATTACGGGTCCCCCCGCTGGCCACGGAATCGATTCCAGTGGCCATGCTCAATGCCCTGACCGAGGAGTGCGCGAAGGTGAAGGGTGAGCCGCTGGAAACGTTCGCCCGGCGCGCCGGGAGCTTCGCCGCCAGCGAGGCATTCTCGGGTATCTACCGCGTCTTCGCGCTGATCCTCACACCTCACGCCTTGCTCGGGAAAGCGTCCATAATATGGGGCTCCCTCTACAACCGCGGAGAGATGAAGATCGAGGGCGAGACCAAAGAAAGTGCTCGCGTCATCATCCACAACTTTCCCATGGAGCCGGCCGGATGCGCCCGGATTACCGGATGGCTCGAGAAAATGGTGGCCCTCACCGGAGCAAAGAACGGCCGCGTCACCCAGACGAAGTGCTTCTCCAGAGGCGCCGCCGCCTGCGAGTGGGAGATCGTGTGGGGAAAGGTCGGGTAACGCGTCGATGATCATCCCGTGTCATGCCGAGCCGTGCATGGTGCGACCGTCGTTGAAGCAGAAATGAACCTGCTGTCATCCCGAGCAAGGGCGGGTGGAAGGGAGGGGCGAGGGACCTCGCAAAATAGTACATTCTTCATTTCGATTCCGAAGCCCGAAATGGCGAATGTACCAGCTTGCGAGGTCCCTCGCCCCTCCCGCCCGCCCACGCTTGCTCGGGATGACCGCAAAGGCAAACCTGCGTAAATACTGATAGTTTTCGATACGATGGAGCACTTATGAACAGAATCTTCACCCAACAATCCGATCATCCCCTCTTCCGTTACTTCACCCGAGACGAGCGGGAGCGGGTGGAGGATCTGGCGAAGGTTTTCACGATCGAAGCGGGAGGTTTCCTCATCGAGCAGGGCGAGGTCGACTCGACTCTATTCGCTGTCGAAGACGGCCATCTCGAGGTCGTCATCGAGCGTGGTAACGAAGAGAAGACCGTCGCCTCTGTAGGCCCCGGCGACGTCCTGGGCGAGGTCTCCTTCATCGACGACTCGCCCCGGTCGGTCTCGGTTCGAGCTGCCGAAGATACGAAAGTGATGGCCTGGAACAAGAAGACACTGAGCGACGCGCTGGGGGCAGATCCTCAACTGCTCTCGAAGTTTGCGGTAGCCATGAGCGAGCTGCTCGTGGAGAGGCTTCGCGACAGCGTGCGCAGACAGGGCTCGTTTCGTCCGGTCTGATTCATTGTCCCGTTTCTTGCAGCAGAGTGCCTGACTAACGTCCACGGACGTCCTGAGGGAGATTGAAATGGCAGATGAGGGATACGACAAGGCCAGGGTAGTCGGGCTTCTCAACAAGATTCTGGAAATCGAGCTCGCCGGAGTAGTCCGTTACACGCACTACTCACTGATGGTCTTCGGCTACAACCGTATCCCGATTGTCTCCTGGCTTCGCGAGCAGGCTACGGAAGGTCTCACACACGCTCAGCTGGCCGGTGAATTGATCACCGCAATCGGCGAACACCCTTCTCTGACGATCGGTCCGCTGCTGGAGACCCACAAGCACGATATCGGCGCCATCCTCCGGGAGGCCATGGAGAACGAGCAGTCGGCGCTCAAGCTCTACAAGGAGCTGCTGTCAGTGGTCGAAGGCAAGTCGATCGTTCTGGAAGAGTACGCTCGCCAGATGATTTATCAGGAAGAGACTCATACCTTCGAGGTAGACAAGATGATGCGCAAACCGGGCGATGTGGCGACTACGCGAATTGAAAATTGAAAATTGAGGCCGGGATTCGATCCCGTTCCCTTTCTCGCAATCCAAAAAAGCAGCGCGCGAAGGCGCGCGGCAGACCTGTAGCACCGGGCGTGAGCCCGGTGTTGGCGCCCCTCAACCTAAACCAATGGTGAGCCCGCGAAGGCGGGCGACAGCGGTGGATCCGTAATCTGCCGCCCGCCTTCGCGGGCTCGTAGAATTTGAAAGCATCTCTTCCTCGGTCGTCCGTGGACACCGGGCTCACGCCCGGTGCTACAGGTCTACCGCGCGCCTTCGCGCGCTGCTTTGGTGGATTGCGAAAGACGTGCGGGACGAACGCCAGGGCCGACTGTCGCATCACCATCCCGAGGCGGCCACAGCGAACAGATCAGGAGAATCAGCTGATCAGTTATCGGGCGCTTTTCTCTGGACGCGGCGATGTCGAACCCGCGTAATCGAGCATGACAGACGGGGTGCCGACCGAGGCGCCATCGGCTTCCCCGTAGGGATAGATGAAGAAGTTGAGCGGCTCTTTCGTCGCTGGTGTCAGCTCGAGATCTCTTCCCATCGTGAATTGAATCCGATCGGCGTCCAGGTTGCCGAACAGAAAATCGCGAATCTTGGGATCTGTGGACTTTGAGGCATCAGAAGCGTCGAGGGGTACCCAGCCCTTGCCGTTCACGTAGAACTCGGCCCAGCAGTGATACCCCTTGGCCTGACCAGAGGGGCGCGATGACATCGGGAAGCCGATGATGAAGCGGGCCGGAATGCCGCGTGCCCGGGCCAGCGACATGAAGAGCGAATGAAAGTCGGTGCAGTTGCCCTTCCGGATATCACAGGCGCGCTCGGTATCGCCGTTTCCCCAGCCCGGCTCGGTCTTGTCGTACTTCATGGTCTGCAGTAGGTGGTCGTAGATGGCCCGTGATTGCGTCACCGGGCCCTGACTGCCTTTCGTAACCTCGTCAGCGAGCTTCCGAACGCGGGGCGATAGCGTGACCAGATGATTCGCGACCAGGCTCAGTTTCAGCTCGGCCGGAGTCGCCTTCTCGAAACTGTCCTGCGTGTAAAGGTCGGCATGACGCGTGGCCTTGAACCGCACTTTGACTGCCAGCTCGACGGGAGGATTCTCGATCGTGCCGAAGAGATAGCGATTATGAAAGTGAGGCTCCGTCTTCTGTTCGAACGTGTACGGAGAATCGACCGCGACATCGGAGACTTCCTGATAGCGGGTACTCGCCGGTAGCGGAATCCAGACGCGGAGTGTCTTGGTTCCGGCCGGGATGCTGGTCAACGTCGCGGTGTAGGTCGCATCGACGCTTCGTGAGTCAGCAGCGAAAAGTGAGACCCCAAGGAGAAACGCAGAGACGGAAATTAGTGCAGAACGCATGGTGTACGACCTCCGGATTGTGTACGCGGCCCAGGCCGCGAAAATGGATTCTACAGCACCATCTGGGCCCCCGATTCCTAGGTATGGCTTCGACGGTCACACAGTGCTTGTGCCACACGAGACCTTACGGCCTTCGTTCCACTGCGAGGAGCTGGACAGCCAGAAGACGGGGATCACGGTTTCCCAGGACTGACGCCGGGACGTAGCCAGTAGCGGTATCGAAATGGATCGTCACAGAACGCGCATCTGGAATCGGCAGTCGTAAGGATGACGCTACACCTCGTCGGACCGTAACTTGTGCCTTCGAGGCGCCGGCCGTCACCATGACAGTGGTCGACTCCTCCGGTGCGTCGGGTGGTAGATAGAAAGACATCGCCGCGCTCGAGCCAGGCGCAGAAGAAAGCTCCAACTCGGCATGTCGATCGAGCCAGCGCCATTCTTTGCCTGAGACCGTGCGCTCGAACGGATAGACCCCCTTCCCTGGCTTGTAGCGTCGCGTCAGCGGCACCGGAATGAGGCTCACCACGCGATAGTGATC
>DASZZV010000301.1:0-13532 GCA_035544835.1 Thermoanaerobaculia bacterium | reverse complement strand
CTATGCGCCCGGTTCACACCGTCCCTCGCCCCTCCCACCCCTCCGCCCTTGCTCGGGATGACAGACGTTCATTTGGGCGTCAGCGACGATCGCGTCAATTCCCCGCCTGGGATGTGACAGCCTGCGAACTCCTGCTACCATTGGCCCCTCGAGGCCCCATCCCATGCAAAGCCGCTCTCTTCTGATCCTCTGCCTTCTCTGCGGTCTTCTTCTGGCCGCCCGGACGCGGCCGTCGCGACCTCCTGAAACCCCGACCTTCAACCGCGAGGTCGTCCGGATCTTTCAGCAAAACTGTCAGAACTGCCATCACGCCGGCGACATTGCCCCGTTCCCGCTCATGACTTACCAGGACGCCCGCCCCTATGCCGACGATATCCAGTTCATGACCGAGCGCCGACGAATGCCGCCCTGGAAGCCCTCCGCGGACTGCTCGATATTCCGTGGCGAACGCCGGTTGGCTGAGTCCGACATCGAGACCATTCGCCGCTGGGTCGGGGCCGGAGCGCCGGAGGGGAATCCGGCCGATCTTCCGGAGCCTCTGCATTTCGAGAGCGACTGGGAGCTCGGAACCCCTGACACAATACTGAAGCCTTCGGAGAGTTTCACTCCCGAAGCGGGGCACGACGTCTACCGCTGTTACTCGCTGCCTGCAGGACTAGACCAGGATCGCTTCGTTACGGCAATCGACGTGCACCCAGGCTCGCGACACGAGGTCCACCATGTGATCGCCTTCATCGATTCGACGGCCGTCTCCGAGCGCCTCGATGCTGCGGAGCCCGGCCCGGGTTATACCTGCTTCGGCGGCCCGGGATTCACCCCGACCGGCTCGCTGGGAGGTTGGGCCCCGGGCGCACGGGCGGCTCGTCTTCCCGAAGGCATTGCCATTTCTCTCCCCAAGGGGTCGCGCGTCGTCCTTCAGGTGCACTACCACCCGCACGACGCGCAGCCCGATTCCGACCTCACTGAGTTAGGTATCTACTATGCGCGAAGCCCGGTCCGGCAGCAGCTCTACTTCCTGCCCATCGTGAATAACACCTTCGTCCTTCCCGCGGGCGAGGAGCATCAGACCGTTACGGCCTCTCTGCAGCTTCCCTACAACGTGTACCTGCACGCCATCAACGTCACTCCCCACATGCACCTTCTCGGCCGGAAGATGAAAGTCGAGGCGATCTCTCCGTCAGGGGAGACACGATGCCTGATCGACATCGAGGACTGGGACTTCAACTGGCAGGGAACCTACGCGTACGACGAATCGGTGCCGCTGCCCGGGTCCACCCGCCTGGAAGTAACTGCCGAGTACGACAATTCCTCCCGCAACCTCCGCAACCCGAATCAGCCGCCGCGGGATGTGCGCTGGGGTGAGCAGACCACCGACGAGATGTGCATTGCATTCGTCGGAGTCACGCTCGACACTCAGGCTCTGAACAGCACTTCTTCAGCGTCATGGGAAGCGGAGTGGCTGCTGCAAACGTTCGCGAGGGACATGACGAAGCTTCGCGACCGGAACTGAGTCTCCCCTCGAATCGCTATACTGAGGCGATTCCTGAGGACCGCGGAATGCCGACGGAGACCAAGCAGAAGGAGGATAGTCTCCTCCGATTCAATCTCGCCACGCAGCGCAGTCGCGCCGCGATCTATCTTCTCATCGCATTTCTGGCGCTCTTCGGCACGGCTACCCGCGTTATCCCAATCAGACTCGGCTGGATTGCGATACTCGTCGTCGCCGGCCTCCTGAGCTGCATCGCCTTCTACGAGCTCTACCAAAATAAGGTTGACCGTCAATGGAACGTGAACCTCGCTCCCTTCTGGCTGGTCCTCGACACATTTATGACCACGGCCGGCGTTCTCGTTTCAGGTGGTTGGCAGAGTCCCTGGTTCATCTGGTATCTGAGTAACTCGGCCGCAGCGGCATTCGTCCTCGGTGGCAGAGCCTCTCTAATCGTCAGCTCCTTCAACGGTCTCGTATACATGTCGACGCTCATGCTGACCGGGTCGATACACTTCGGTGATCGCGGCTTCATGACCGCTCTCTACCAGATCAGCTTTCTCTACGTCGCCACCTTCTTCTTCCTCAAAGGCGCGGCCAACCTCAAGGAAAAACGCGAGATCATTCAGAAGCTCAAAGAGGCGGAGTCGCGGAAGGTCGAGGAACTGACGCTGCTTACCTCCGAGCTCGAGGAGCGCCGCAGAGAAGCTGGCGAGGCCAACCGCCGTATTCGTGAGGCCGATCGGCTGAAGTCACAGTTCCTCGCCAACATGAGCCACGAGCTCCGCACGCCGATGAACTCCATCATCGGCTTCTCGGAGATTCTTCAGGAGCGCTTGAAGGATCGCGTCGAAGCAAAGGAGCTGACATTTCTCCACCACATCCTGGCGTCCGGACAACATCTCCTGGGAATCATCAACGACGTGCTCGATCTGTCGAAGATCGAGGCGGGAAAGATGGAGCTTTACAGCGAGCCTTTCAAAGTCGTCGAGGCTGTAGACAGCGTCATTACGATCATGCGGGCGCAAGCAGTCCGGAACGGCGTGCGGGTCGAAAGCGACACTCCCTCGGATCTTCTCATCGAGAGCGACTTAGCCAAATTCAAGCAGATTCTTTACAACCTTCTCTCCAACGCCGTGAAGTTCTCGCCCCCAGATGCGACGGTGTCGGTGTCGACCCGGGCCGTAAGAGAAGGGGAAAAGGACCTGATCGAAGTCTCGGTGAAGGACGAAGGAATTGGAATCGCCCCGGAGAACCACGACATCGTGTTTCAGGAATTCCGGCAGCTCGACAACTCCGCCCAGCGAACGGCAGGAGGAACCGGCCTGGGTCTGGCGTTGGTGAAGAAGTTCGTCGAGATGCAGGGTGGATCCGTTTCGCTCGCCAGCGAGCTTGGAAAAGGGAGTACCTTCATATTTCGACTGCCAGTGCAGGCGAAAGTGGGAACGTCCGGCCAGCTCTTTCGTGACGGCGCCGACCCTGGCAGCGAGGCCGGCGAACGGGTGCTCGTGGTCGAAGACGACACCTCGGCCTTCGACGCCATCAGCCGCCACCTCCGCTCCGCCGGCTATGCGGCCGTTCGCGCCAGTCAGGGCGACGAAGCGATGCGACTGGCCAGGCTCCTCCGCCCCATCGCCATCACGCTCGACCTCGTGCTTCCCGGCATGGACGGATGGGAGCTTCTCAAGAAGCTGAAGCTCGACCCCGAGACCTGCGAGATTCCCGTGGTGATCGTGTCGATGATCGACAACCGCGAGCTCGGAATCGCCCTCGGAGCGCATGACTATTTTCTCAAGCCCGTCGACCGCCGCCGCCTGATCGACCGCATTCAACAATTCACAAGCGGCCGGCTGGTGCGGCAACGGAGGCTCCTGCTGATCGATGATGATCCCGCCTTCCAGACTTTACTCGAGGAGGAAGTGCAGGCACTCGGGTACCAGATGCGTACTGCTCGCGGAGGCGAGGAAGGTGTCCAGCTCGCGCTGACCGATTCACCCGACGTGATCATCCTGGACCTGCTCATGCCCGACCTCAGCGGCTTCCGCGTCGCCGACATGCTCAAGGCCGATCCACGCACGGCCCAAATCCCCATTCTGGTCATGACGTCAAAGGACATTACCGACGACGATCGGAAGCTGCTGCAATCCAAGATTGCTGCCATAGTCCCGAAAGGTCACGCCGCCGGTGCGCGCCTGATCACGGCCATTCAGCAGCTCGAAGAGAGCGGCCGCAAAGTCGGAGCTCGGTAAGTGGCACAGGTTTCTAACCTGTGTGTCGGCCGTCGAGGCCGACCTCCCTGTAAATCATCAACAGGAACGCCGCGGCTCGACGCCGCGGCACAAAGGTTACAAACCTTTGCCACAATCGGGCCCCTCTACTTCGCGTAACCGGTCATTTCCACGTAACCATCTGCGCGCACGGGCGTTCCGCCGAATGTGCCGATCCCACCGACTGCACCCTCCCAGTACGTCACCTGCGTCGAGGCGCGCGTGATGAGCTCCTGATCCTTCAACTTCTCCTGAACGTTCACGGTCAGAGACACCGGAGCGATGCGGACGTTCCATCCCATCGGATAGGTTCCCCCACTGCGGGGTGATGTCCAGGTGCCCAGACGCGTGATCTGGATGTCTTCCCGTTTCAGGTGAATGACGTTGCCGTCGGCGAGCACCAGCGACCCGGCCGAGGCCGGGCCGGGCTTTCCGTCGGGACGGCGAAGAATGTAGATCATGAGCTCGGTCTCGTTGTCCATCTGCAGCGAGAACCAGTCCCAGCCCTGCCCATCGCGCAAGGGCGAGCTGCCGAACTCGTGATCCATCCAGGCCAGACCCTTACACTTCTCTGCAGTGCCGCGGGCCGTAATCGTCCCATCAACGACCAGCCGTGTGAGGGAGTAGTAGTGAGACGCGTTACCCAGGCCCGGCCCCTTGGTGCTGATGCCATCCTGCCCGTGGATGGCTGGCGGCTTGGTCGATACGAGCCGGAAATCGATGGCGTCTCCACCGTCGCGCGCCTTCAGCTGTAACGATCCATCCGACCTCGTGGCCGCCTTCCACCCTTCATTGAACATCTCGAGCGATCCCTGCCGAGCCGCCGCAGTGAAGGGTGTGGCACGACTCAACTTCTCGTGATAGCGAAACTCCCTCCGGCTGATGTCGCTGATCGCGAAATGCGCCAGCGCCAGGTCACGAAGATCCCACGCCGTCTCGGCCGGCCTGGAAGGAGGTGTCACACCGACGCGAAAGAAGGTGAGCTCGAAACCCAGGGACCGTCCGTTGGCGGTTTTCACCTGACCCGTGTAGTACCACCACTCAGTCTGATAGGCGTCATGAGCTCCGTGGTCGCGCGGAAACTCGAAGACGTAACCGGGGAGGGCCAGTTCGAAGCCCGCCGAGCCGTACTGCCCCGGCCCGGCCACCGCGACGGGTCCGGAGAGAAGGAGCATGATCACCGCGAGAAGCCGCCGCCGTGTGGGGCGCATCACAAAGGGGGCGGCCATCGAAGCGTATAATATCGCTCTCCATGAGTGATCGATCAACGGCGCGATTCAAGGCGATCGGAGCAGAGACCTCGGTTCCCATCGATGCCGAGGAAATGGCGCTCCTGGCGCGCCGATACGCCGATCAGGGGATGTATGACGAGGCCATTCATCTTTACGAGATGGCTTCGAAGCTGAACCCCGGCTCAGTCTCCATCAAGATCAACACCTCGCGCGTGGCCGACCTCAAGAAGCAGGCTGAGGCGGCGCGGTTCACGACCGTGCGCCAGGATGTGCTGGCCGAGCGCGCCCGGGACGAGATCGACTCCTCACAGTACATTGGACTGGCGCAGTACTACATGGCCAAGGACCAGACCGCCAAAGCCATCGAACTGCTGGAAATTGCCAAGCTCAAAACACCAAACAACTATCGCTCCTTTGAGATCCTGGGCCGGTTGTATTTCTCCGAGGGTGAATGGACACAGGCTCGCGAGGAGATCGAATCCTCGCGGAAGTTGAATCCGTTTGATCGCGGCCTGGCTGAGCTGTCGGGAAGAATCGAGTTCGAGGTGAAGAACTTCGAGCGATCGCTGGAGGAGTTTGTCGACGCTTTCCTGCTGTCGACTGATCAGAAGGGTGAGGCTTCAGAGCCGGTCCGCCGGATGATCAACACCCTCAAGAAGATTCTGAACATCGAGACCAAGGCTTTGAACGCCGTCATCAAGGATCGCGTCGAGAATCTCCAGCTGTGCACGGAGCGACTCGAGTTTCGTAAAGAGAATCTGTTCCGCCTCGATTCACGGAAAGAGCTCAAGGACATCATCAAGAAGATCACCCGTGATGTCGCGAAGCGCGAGAACCTCATTCACCTGTCCGCCGAGCTGCGACAGCTGGTTGTGCTGCAGCACATGCGTGATGAACAGATCTTCAGACTCTCCAAGTTCGTGCGCGTCGAGCAGGTCGCAGAGGGGGCATCCCTCTTCCGCGAAAACGATCGCTCCATGGATTTTTACGTCGTCAAAGACGGCAAGATCAACATCAGCAAGGAAACGCCCTTCGGCCCGCAGGTGCTGGCTGTCATCGAGCGGGATCAGATCCTCGGCGAGATGAACTTCATCGACCGGACCCATCGATCGACTGACGCCATGGCCATAGTTCCCTCCAGCTGTTACACCTTTTCGTTCTCGGCCCTGGACCAGATGATTGACGACGACAAGGAGATGGCGGTCGGCCTTCACTGGGCTTTCTGGCGCTCCCTGTCGGAGAAGGTGCGGGACGCCAACGACCAGTTGAAGAATTTCTTCCAGGAAGACGCGAAGAAGGGTCAGGGGCGGAAGAAAGCCGTCGACACCAAGCGCGAAGTCGAAGCGGTGCAGGTTCGATCGGAAGACAAGGTCGATCTCTTCCGCGAGCGAGGCCTGTCCGCTGCGGAAATGAAGCTTCTGGCAACCTTCTCCAGCGAGGAGCGCTTCCGCGCCGGCTCGACGATCTTCCGTGAAGGTGATGAAGGCGACAAGCTCTATATCGTCCTCGAGGGGCGAATCCGAATCTCAAAATTCATCCCTGGTGTCGGCGAAGAGGCCCTGGCCGTTCTGGATCGAGGTGACTTTTTCGGTGAGATGTCGCTCATCGACGACAACGTGCGCTCCGCTGATGCAAAGGCTCACGAGACCGACGCCACGGTGTTGTCGATCGATCGGGCCACACTCAACGAGATCCTCGGCATGGATCCACACGCTTCCTTGCAGTTTCTCAACCTCCTCTGCCGGATGATCAGCCGTCGCCTGCGCGAGATCAACGACAAGATCGTGCAGTGGAAGTACATGTCCGGCGGGTTCTGAGTAGAGTCAGCTACTAGCTTCCAGCTTTTAGCTAGAAGCTAGAAGCTAGGAAGCTAGCATCGTCATTGCACCAACGCACCCTCCAATGAATACCATCGCCGCCTTCCTTCTGTTTATCGCCGCATTCCTGCTGGTGTGGGGTGTGATCTACATAGCCATGCCGCTGGCGAATCGTTCCAAGCGCGTCGCGTCTCGCCTCTTCGGTGCATCGCTGATGAAGATGACTCCCTTGCGCGACGCGATTGCCAGATCGCGGGAGAAGAGCACATGGGCAGCCTACCTTCCCGCCGCTCTCCTCACGGCGGCCGGACTGATCATCGCGCTCGTAACCGGAGACCAGTTTCTCGATCTGGCCGAGGCCTTCCGCCATTCGACTCCCGCGGTCGTCAAGGTCGACCATGGCGTTCACGACTGGATGCAGACTCACCGGTCCCATCCGGCGACGGTTCTATTCACCGCATTTACCGTGCTCGGCAGCCCCCCTGTGATGGGGGGGATCGTCCTGCTGGTAGCCGCCGTCCTGTTCCTCAGACATCGACCTCGATGGGCCGGGTACCTTCTGCTCACGGCAGGCGGAGGCGCCGCTCTGAATCAGGATCTGAAGTACTACTTCGCACGCCAGAGACCCGATCTCACTGTGGCTATGCGACAGGCCTCGGGCTTCTCGTTTCCCAGCGGTCACTCCATGGGCTCGGTGGTCGTATTCGGTGCCCTCGCTTACCTGGCCTGGCGAACCATCACCAACTGGAAGCTTCGCTCAGCAGCGTTTGCCTTCTCATTGTGCTGCGTTCTCGCCATAGCCTTATCGCGTGTCTATCTAGGCGTCCACTGGACGACAGACATCTTTGCCGGTATTTCCGCCGGCACGCTATGGGTCGTTACGACGACGTGCGCGTACGAGGCGTTTCGACGGATTCACAGGCTTCGTGAAGGGCGGCCGGAGGTGGCCGAGACGGAATTGAAAATTGAAAATTGAAAATTGAAAAAAGAAGCGATCGAGGTTGGATGCAAGAAACGATCGGTTGCCTCTTGTGTGGCACAGGCACTCTTGCCTGTGTGCCGCGGCGTCGAGCCGCGGCGTTCCTGCTGCAATTCAACAGGGAAGTCGGCCTCGACGGCCGACACACAGGCAAGAGTGCCTGTGCCACACAAGAAGCAACCGAGACGTTCTTTGAAGCGTCGACCGTTAGCGATCACACCGCCATCTTCACTTCATCAATTGCGGTCTTGGTGGAGGCGCGCTGAGCTCATTCACCAGATCGCCGATCGTCGTCTCGCTCAGGGAAGCGGTCATGGACGCATCCAGAGTCCGGAAGATTCTTCCCAGCGCAGTTTTCCCGATGAGGTCGGACTCGCTGTCAGGAATGTCTCGGCGATGTCCTTCGATCTGACGGATCACTTCCTCGACCGTGATTCTGCTGGCGTCGCAGCCGGGAACGAATCCGGCCCAGTCGCCGCCAATCTCCTTGACCAGCTGGACATCCTCGAGCTTTCGTAAAACAGCCAGCATCTGTTTGTCCGTGGCCCCGAACTCCTCGGCCAGTCGATAGGAGGAAGGCGCTTCCTCGCGTTTCTCGAAACGCCGGGCAATCTCCACCAGCGCCCGAACGCCGAAGTAGAGATCGTAACGGGGATCTTCGGCCAGCTGCTTTTCCGACGCGCGGAGAATCCCCTGAAAATTCTGATAGACGAAACTGATCTGAACGCCGATGAGGATCACCACCCACATGGCCTCGAGAGCCAGCAGAAAGATCACCAGCAGACCCAAAGTGCCATAGATGAAGTTCAGCTTTCCCTTAAAGAGGTACTGGGCATAAAAGCCGAAGCCATATCGCACCAGCTCGAAGAGCATGGTCGTGACCAGGGCGCCCAGCGCGGCTGATTTCAATCGAACCTTCGTCGCCGGGACGAGCCAGAAGAGCATGGTGAAGGCAATGAAGAGCACGATCACCGGCACCAGGTTCAAAACGAGCGAGTTCTGAGTGACGGCGCGAAGGACGGGATTCCGCTCCATGGTGTTCGACGTCGTAAACGAAAGGCCGATCAGGATCGGGCCCCAGAAAAATAGCATGGTGAAGGCGATGATCTTCTGCCGGTAGCCGCGAACGGCATGGGCATTCCAGATGCGGTTGATGGTCATCTCCACGGCCATGAACAGGCGGAAGGAGACCACCAGGAAGGCGATCGTTCCCCAGGCGGACACCGCGGAGGCATTTTTCGCAAACTCGTTCAGGTGATAGGCGATCTGCGAAGACTGATAGGGCATGATGACATTCAGGAAAGTGTCGGTCTGCGAGCTCAGGTCGGGAAAAATCTTCTCGAAGTAGACGCGCAGCATCCTGGACAGGGCCACGGTGAGCGGGATCAGGGACAGAAGTGTAGTGAAGGCGAGAGAAGCGGCGCGAGCGGACAGGTCGGAGTTGATGAAGTTCCGGATCACCTCGCGACAGAAAAGGAATAGCTCGACCCACAGAACCCGGGCCCTGTGTTTACCGGTCGCCGAGCGGCGGTAGATGAGCGGGGCCTCATCCGTCCAGGTAGACCAGGCCCAGCTCCGCGCTTTCCGGAATCGCTCCGAGGTGGAGCGCCGGGTTTGGGGTGTATCGGGGTTATCAACCATTCTTTGTACCTGCAGGCAGGTTCTCTGCACCGCAAATAGCTTACCTGGCACGCGCGTTTGCAATCCCTGGCCCACGGCGACCAGAGCAAAGGAACTCTAGTGAACGACATCAAGATACCTGAAGTACTCGAGCCAGACGCGGCCATTCCTGCTGACTTGCGGGCCCTGCGAAAGTTCGCCGTGCTCATGGACGAGGCCGTAGCCGTCCCGGGGACGAAGAAACGAGTAGGGCTCGATGCCGCACTGGGACTCATTCCCGGTGTCGGTGATGCCGTCGGCGCCTTCATGTCCAGCTGGATTCTTTTCGGTGCGCTGCGTCATCGAGTCCCCTTGCCGAAGTTCCTCCGGATGCTCTTCAACGTCATCCTCGACTTCGCGCTCGGCTCGATCCCGGTAGTGGGCGATTTCTTCGACTTCATGTTCGAGGAAAACATGGCCAACGTCGAGATTCTGATTCGTCATCGGGATCGATCGCGGCCGCCGCGGTCGTGGCGGCGCATCGGGTTCGGAGTCGCCGCGGTCCTTCTGGTGCTGGCCGCGATCAGCGTGATCCTGCTGGTGAGCATGATTCTGATCGTGACTTCATGGAGAGGCCGCTTTTGACATCACCGACGCGTCTCCCGCGCTACCCGCGACGACCGACCCTGCCCATCGTCCGGAGGCGCAGCCCTCTCCGCTACCACATGAAACATCAGTTCGGCATCCGCGATGCCGGCTTCATGCAGACCATGTGGGCGCTCACCGGTGCCCAGATCATCGGCGGCAACAAAGTGGAGATTCTGAAAAACGGAGTGGAGATCTTCCCCTCGATGTTATCGGCGATCCGCGAAGCGCGACACACCATCAACATGGAGTCCTACATCTACTGGGACGGTGAAATCGGACGGAACTTCGCCGAGGCGCTGGCTGAGCGCTGTCGCGCCGGTGTCGAAGTGAAGCTCATCCTCGATGCCGTGGGATCGGCGCCGATGTCACGGGCGCTGATCGACTTTCTGGGGCGCAATGGAGTGGATTTGGAGTGGTACCACCCACTCAGGTGGTACTCGATGTCGCGCGTCAACCACCGCACCCACCGAAAGATGCTCGTCGTCGACGGCCGCGTCGGCTTCACGGGCGGTGTCGGAATCGCCGACCTGTGGAAGGGCAATGCCGACGCCTTCGATCACTGGAGAGAGACTCAGATTCGGCTCGAAGGCCCGGCCGTCACACAGATGCAGTTCGCCTTCATGGACAACTGGGTGAAAAGCCGCGGTGAGATTCTCACCGGACTCAATTACTTCCCCCAACCCGACCCTGTCGGCGAGCACCTCACACAGGTAATCAAGTCCTCGCCGTCGGAAGGCTCTTCCAGCGCGAAGCTCCTCTACATCATCTCCATCGTCAGCGCGGTGCGGTCGATCAGTATCACCAATGCCTACTTCATTCCTGACGCCGACACCATCCGCGCACTGGAGGGAGCCATTCGCCGCGGCGTGACAGTGCGCGTCATCGTGCCCGGCAAATGGACCGATGTTCCCATCGTCAGGCAGGCCAGCCGGTGGCATTACGAGAGGCTGCTGCGGAAAGGCATCAAAATCTTTGAATACCAGGGGACGATGGTCCACGCCAAGACCATGGTCGTGGATGGCATCTGGTCGACCGTCGGCTCCTCGAATTTCGACGACCGCAGCTTCCGCCTCAATGACGAAGTCAACGTCAACGTCTATGACGAGGGCATCGCTCAGAAGATGGAGGCAATGTTCGCCGACGATCTCAAGCGATCCAACGAGATCACACTGCGTCACTTCATCAGGCGACCCTGGATGATGCGCGTCAAGGAGTCCGTGGCAGGCTTTTTCAGGCCGCAGCTGTGAAAGGCAGGTGTCAGAAAGCAGAGGGCGAAGGCAGAAGGAGTGTCATCCCGAGCATGCGTGGGTGGGCGGGAGGGGCGAGGGACCTCGCAAAATAGTACATTTTGAGTTCAGGCTCTGCGCCGCCTGGAATGCGGAATGTACGAACTTGAGAGGTCCCTCGCCCCTCCCACCCAACCGCCCTTGCTCGGGATGACAACAAAGGCAAGATCACGTCAAATACTGAAAGGCCTGCTCTCTGCTTTCTTGCTTTCTGCTTTCCGCCTTCCGTTACTTCCCCAGCTTCTCGCCATACTGCTTCGCGTAGTACGCCTTGAACTCGGCGTTGCGATCCTTGATGGCGCGCCACCAGGGCTCGTTTTCCTTGTACCAGCGGATCGTTTTCTCGAGGGCCTCGTCAAAAGAAGCCTTCGACTTGAATCCGAGACGCTCCAGTTTGGTGGCATCCAGTGAGTAGCGGCGGTCGTGGCCCTGACGATCCTGGACCGGCTTGATGAGACTCTCCGGCTTGCCCGTCAACTCGAGGATCTTGTGGGTGATCTCACGATTCTCGCGCTCATTGCCGCCGCCGACATTGTAGGTCTCGCCTTTGACGCCCCTGTCGATCAGGAAGTCGATGGCGGCGCAGTGATCATCGACGAACAGCCAGTCCCGGACGTTTTTGCCGTCGCCATACAAGGGCAGTGGCAGATCATCGATGGCATTGGTCACGAAAAGCGGGATGAGCTTTTCCGGATACTGCCAGGGTCCGAAATTGTTCGACGCTCTCGTGACCACGACCGGCAACTCGTAGGTCTCCGAATAGGCATAGGCCATCCGGTCACCGCCCGCTTTGGAAGCGGAGTAGGGATTGCGCGGGTTCAGCGGATCGATCTCCGTGAACGATCCGCTGTCAATGGAGCCATACACCTCGTCCGTCGAAATCTGAATGAACCGCTTGAGGGAAGAGAAATGTTTGCGAGCTTCTTCGAGCAGAACCAGTACGCCGTGCACGTCGGTGGCAATGAAGGTGCCGGCCTCCATGAGGGATCGGTCGACATGCGTTTCGGCGGCGAAATTGACGACGACGTCGATTCCGCGCCCGTCGATACCCCGGTACGCCTCCGCTACGTCGTCCGGGTTTGCGATGTCGCCCTGAAGAAAGCGGTAGTTCGGCTGTCCCTCATACTCAGCGAGATTCTCACGAATCCCTGCATAGGTGAGCTTGTCCAGATTCACGATTTCGGCATCTGTGCCGTACTTCGTGAAAATGAAACGGATGAAATTCGAGCCGATAAAACCGGCACCACCGGTTACGAGATAGCGCATGAGTGGACCTCTTTAGATGGCAGGTGACGGATGACGCCTGTCCGTCATCTGTCATCAGTTCTACTCTGACTTCGCAGAATAGCGTTCTGCTCTTCGAGCAGCGAGACCATCTTCTGATACTGCTGCTCCATTCGAGTCTGAGATGCGCGGGAATTCGTCATCCAGACGTAGCAAAGGACGGCGATGGCCAGCGTCATGAGGGCAACCAGAATGAAGAGCAGAGGCATCGTATTCTTTCCCTCCGGCGTTCCCAGGATCTCGCCGAAGCGAGCCTTCTAGCATGTCGGCATGGTTTTCACAACAGGGACAACGGCATCGACGTGGCCAGACGCGGAGCGGATCTTGTGTGGCACAGGCACTCTTGCCTGTGTGTCGGCCGTCGCGGCCGACCTCCCTTTGAATCCTAACAGGAACGCCACGGCTCGACGCCGCGGCACACAGGCAAGAGTGCCTGTGCCACACAAGAGGCCGTCGTCACCCGGCCCGCCCTCAATTCAACGTCGGCGGCGTGTCGAACTTGGTGCCCGAGCCGGCCGCGGGAAAGGCGAACTCGCCCTGCATTTCCTGAAAGTCGACTGGCAGATGCAGAGTGAAGGTCGACCCGACCGCGGGAGCCGATCGCACATCGATGACTCCGTGATGGAGCTCGACGAAGTTGCGGGTCAATGACAGACCGAGTCCGGTACCGCTGCGCGTAGTTCGCCGCCCCTCTTCGGTCTGATAAAACTCGTCGAAGATCTTGCGGAGCTCATCCTGCTCCATCCCGATCCCTTCGTCGGCCACGGCGATTCGGACGCTGTCACAGCCGATTGGCGATTGGGCGGAGCCGACATGACCGACGCTGATCGTCACCGTTCCCCCGTTCGGCGAGAACTTGATGGCATTGGAGAGGAGATTGAAAAGAATCTGCTTGAGTCGTCCCTCATCGAGCCGGAGTTGCGGCACATCAGGG
>DASZZV010000300.1:0-18585 GCA_035544835.1 Thermoanaerobaculia bacterium | reverse complement strand
TTGCCGCTGGCCGCAGCCACATATTGTTGACTCGTGGCCCCGCCGATCGGGTTGCCGTTCAAGAACCACTGATTGCCTGAGGCGCTGCTGGAAGTCAGAGTGACGCTGTAGCCCTGGCAGAAGCTGGTCGGACCACCGGGGGTAATCGTCGGCGTGGCCGGGATCGGGTTGACGGTCACTGTGGTGATCGCGGACGGGGTGCTGGTGCAACCGAGCGTCGTCACAGTCACGGTGTAATCGCCGCTCGCTGTCGCGATGTACGCCTGGTTGGTCGCGCCGCCGATGGGATTACCATTGAGGAAGAACTGATTGCCGGTGGCACTACTCGACGTCAACGTTACGCTGCTACCGGCACAGAAGGTCGTGGGACCACCGGGGGTGATCGTCGGAGTGGCCGGGATCGGGTTGACGGTTACTGTGGTGGTCGCGGAAGGTGCGCTGGTGCAACCGAGCGCCGACACCGTCACCGTGTAATCGCCGCTCGCCGTGGCGATGTACGCTTGATTCGTCGCGCCGCCGATGGGACTGCCGTTCAGAAGCCACTGATTGCCGCTGGCACTGCTCGACGTCAGCGTGACGCTGCCGCCGGTGCAGAAGGTGGTCGGACCGCCAGGGGTGATAGTCGGTGTAGCGGGGATCGGGTTGACCGTCACCGTGGTGATCGCCGAGGAGGCGCTGGTGCAGCCATTGCCGTCGGTCACGATCACTGTGTAATCACCGCTTGCAGTGGCGATGTACGTCTGATTCGTTGCCCCGCCGATCGGGTTGCCGTTGAGGTACCACTGATTGCCGCTGGCGCTGCTCGAGGTCAGCGTGACGCTGCCGCCGGTGCAGAAGGTTGTCGGACCGCCCGGAGTAATAGTTGGCGTTGGCGGAAGCGGGTTCACCGTCACCGTCGTGACGGCCGAGGCGGCGCTACTGCAGCCGAGTACCGTGACGACCACGGTGTAGTTTCCGGAGGCGGTGGCGATGTACGCCTGGTTCGTCGCGCCGCCGATGGGACTGCCGTTCAGGAACCACTGGTTGCCGCTTGCGCTGCTCGATGTCAGCGTGACGCTGAAACCGGCGCAGAAGGTGGTTGGGCCGCCAGGAGTGATGGTCGGCGTGGCTGGAATCGGGTTGATGGTCACGCTCGTCGAGCCCGACCGGCGACAACCGGACGGGTCTACGACGTTGAGCACGAGGCCCACGTTGCCGGCCGCTCCGGCGGTATAGCTCACGGTTTGCGTAGTTCCACCACCGGTAATGGTGCCGTTGGTAATGGACCACGAGTAGCTCGCGGCACCGGCAGGACCACTGGCAGTGTTGCCGGTCGAGCCAGCACATACCTGCGCCGGGGTCGGCGTGATCGTCACGGCGGCAGTGCAATCGGTATCGGCAAAGCAGAGGCTGACGTCGTTGAGCGTCGGTGTCTGCGTGCCGTCAGTCGTGGTGAGGTACGCCTTGTATTCGAGATAACGGAAGCCGTAGAACTGGGTGAGCGACGCGCCGCTAAAAGTGAAGAACGTCCCCGCCGTTCCATCAGGACCGACGAAGTTGAAGGGACCGTTGATGGAATTGGAGGCGGCAACCTGGAAACGCAGCGTGGTCGGCGCCGGAACCGTGGCAATCCAGGCGATCGTCGTCCATATCGGCGTCAGGCCCACTCCGGGGTTGCTGTCCTTCGGCGAAGAAACGAGGTTTCCGCTGGCTGCGAAACCGGTCTGCATGTAGGCCTTGAAGTTAAAGTCCCGGGCCAGATCGGCGGCCCATGTTCCGCCGCTGTCGGCGGAGAGGACTCGCGAACCGTTGGCGTAGGTGCCCGGGCTGGAGCGAATCCAGAAATAGCCCCCAACCGAAGGCGCGGCCACGGGTCGCAGAATCAGCGCGTATTGCGTTCCGGAAGTGAGAGTTGCCGGCGAGCCAAAGGTGGCGGTGTAGTAAGTGCCTGCGCCGCTGGAAAAGCCGGGAATGGTCCCACTGACCAGGTCCGCACCGGTGGGCAGGCCGGCGCTCGTGGCGCGAACTGAGAGCGTGAGATTGGGGGTAGTGCCTGTGCAACCACTGCAAAAGAGTTGGACATCCACCTTGACGAGCGACCCGGTAACCGCCGGAATGAACGTCTGGCCGCCCCAATTCGGTGTGCCAAAGCTCGTCCCGGTCGTCGTACCAGCGGTATTGGACTGATCGACAACCGGCGCGTTCGACAAGGTGACATCACCCGGACTGGTGGTGAGGTCGAGGTTGGTGGAAACGCCGGTCTGGAAATCGGCCTGCGTCGTGTCGGTCAGACACGCGCTGGCGGGAGAGCTAGCGAGAGAGAAGTCCTGGGTCGTCGTTGCGCCATCGGTCACGACGATGTTCGAGGCTGTCGCGGTGATGTAGCCGGGAAAACTGGCCGACATCGTCGGGTAGGTTCCAGCCGGAATGTTCAGGAACGAGTAGAAGCCTGCACCGTTTGTGGTAGTGGACCTGACTCCGAGCTGGACCGTCGCGCCGCTGATCGGCGCGCCGCCGGTGGTGGCGGTCACGGTGCCGCTCACGGTGCCGCCGGCGCCGACCGCTGTGCACGGGGCAAACCGGAAGGAGCCGAATTTGGTCAGCCAGCGGTGGTCGAACGTCTGGTCGGCCGGATTGGCGTACTCGCTGGTGTACCAGAAGGTGCAGCCGTCGGGATCGAGGGTCATCGAGCTGTAATCGCCCCAACGGGTGCTGCCGGTCTGCGAGCCTGTTCCGGTGAAGAAAGTCTGCTCGGTCTGACTGAAAGAATTGACCGGGTCCGTTGCCAACCGGCCAGCGTACTTGATGGAGGGAAACTCGGTGGTGCTGTTGGAAGTGGTGTAGCCCATCGCCATGTTGCCGGCGCGGTCTAAGGCCAGGCTGGGCGAAAAGCGGTGGATCAGGTTTACACCGTCCGGATCCCACGTCGTCGCCTGCGGGATGTTGGCGGCGACCGTACCACCGCTGACGTCCACCTGATACCAGCGCGGCGCTGCGAATCCCGTGGTGTTGGCTCGGCGGACAGTATGAGGAACCCACAACGACTCGATCCCGCCGAAATTCGTGTACTGGTTCTGCACCATGGCCCGGATCTGCAGGACGTCCAGGAGAGTTGCCGTGCCTGGCTGGGGGGCGTTGCCTACGGCTGCGTTCGGCCAGGCTGTGGCGGCAAGCGGCACGTCAGGTCCGGTGAAAGTCGACAGCGAGAGGCGGTTCCAGTCGACGTGGAACTTGTAGACCGTCAGCGCGTTCAGGAAGTTCCAGCTCGAGATGTAGAGGTTGGGGCGCCCGGCCGGTGGCGTGCCCGTTTGAAGGCGCGCATTGCTGGGAATGACCGTGAAATCGCCGCTGCCGGGACTGAATGAGACCACCTTCACGGTCGGGCTGCCGGCGTACATCTGCGCCTTGTTGAATGCCCAGACCCGAAAGCCCTGGTACGACGAGCCCGCGCCGAAGGAGAACATGTTCGCCGACATGTACAGACCATCGGGCCAGATACCGAACTTGGGGTAGTCGTTCAGGTTGTCGGTGATCTTGATGGAGTAAAAGTTCCAGCCGCCGCTGACAGGGTCACCGCTCATGGAAGCAGCGATGCACTGATATGCCGGCGCCACGACATTGCCGCCGGCGAGAACAAAGGCGAAGTCGGTGACGATCCAGCGGTCTTCGAACGTGTCGTACAGGACGACCGGATCGCCGAAGTTGTTGGTGTCGCACAGATTGCCGAAGTTGCCCTGACTCATGAAGGTGTTGAACGTGAAGCCCGCTACGCGGGCGCCGTCGGACTTCCTGAAGACGCCGAGCGATGTATTGACCGTCTGCATGTAGTACACAGGACCCACATCGCCGTTCGTGTCGGGAGGACTGCCGGCGCCAAAGTTGAAGCGGTCCAGACCGTCGAACACATTCAAGGGCGCCGGCGCCGGAGCGGACGGGGTCGGTACCGCCGGACGGCTGGCCTCGGGGGGAAAAACAATGCCCTCGACGGTGACGGGCGTATGGTCGGGCGGCTCGAGCTCTTTGCGCTCTTGCTCTTCAGAGCGAGTCTGCGGAAGGGAACGCAAATCGAAGCTGCGGCTGGCAGCACGCGTCAGCTGCAGTTCAACAGGCGGTCCGACCGGAATCGGGCCGGGTTTCGGTACGACCGTCCCCTCACCGGGACCGGCCTGCTTTTTCTCAGGCTTGATGTGCGGCGCAGGAATGGCCGGTCCGCGTTCGGCTTTCACGTCGATCTCGGTTGGCTGCGGGTGCTTTTTCTTATGTCGACCGGCCTCGGCTGTGACGGTCATCGAAACAATCATCAGAGCTACAAACAACACCTGCAGTTTTTTCATCTGGCTTTCCTTGGTGGAGCGATGGCGGCAAAAAAAAATGCGGGTAGAACCCCGCACCTCTCTCTCGGTGATTCTTCTTCAGTTGTAGAAACGATTTGGCGGCGCGAATTCTACGGCCGGACAATTCATTTAACAAGAATTATTTCAACGAATAACAGTAAGACTCACCGCCTCCCTGAGAGCGGCTCGCTCCACCTCACGCCGCGGTCAGCTTGAAACGTTGCGACATTTCGTCGAGTGACCGGGCGGCCTCATCGAGCTGTTCGATGGAACGATTCGTCTCCGCCAGCGCCTGCGCGGTCTGCTGGGTGGTCTGACTGAGCTGGGCCATCGACTCGCTGATCTGTTGCGCCGAGGACGATTGCGTCTCCATTCCCATGCGCACCGCATCGAACCTCGGAGTCACCTCCTGCACCTGCTCGATGATCGCCGCGAGTTGCAGGCCCACCTTCCTCACCGCCTCGACCGCCTTCCGGACCTGGTCCGAGAACTTATCCATGCTCATCACGCCCGATGAGACGGCCGTCTTCATTTCCCTGACCATCTTTTCGATGTCCAGGGTCGCCACCGCGGTCTGGTCGGCCAGGCGCCGGATCTCGCGAGCTACCACGGCGAATCCCTGGCCATACTGCCCGGCCTTCTCCGCTTCGATGGCCGCATTGAGGGAAAGGAGATTGGTCTGGTCGGCGACTTTGGTGATGGTCGTAACCACGGAAGAGATGTTGCCGGCCTTCTCGTTGATGACTGCCAGTTTGGCCGAGACCGCACCGGAAGCTTCCTCCATGCGTCCCATGCTTCCTTCCATTTCCTGCAGATCGTGTTGCCCCTGTCTGGCTAACTCGGACGTCGATTCGGCCATCCGCGAAACGTCGTTCATGGTCTTGGCCAGATCTGACGAGGTAGCCGAGATCTCCCTGGCTGTGACCGCCACCTCGTTCGTAGCCGCGACCTGTTCGGCGACCGTGGCCTCGAGCTCTTTCGACCCCGCGGCGATATGACTGGTCGAGGCCGCGACTTGATCCCCAGAGCGCACCACGAGTCGTATGAGCCGCTCCAGATTCTCGATGAACTTGTTGAAGTTCACCGACAGGATGCCCACTTCATCGGTACCGGTGACCCGGAGTCTCCTGGTCAGATCGGCCTGGTCGGTCGCTTGTGTAAGGACGACGACTGCCTCCTCGAGGGGGCGGGTAATGGAGCGCATGATGAAGAACAGAACAGCCCAGACGCTCAGCGCTATGGCGCTGAGCCCGAGGCCGATGGTTCGCTGGAAGACCAGCGAGCCGATCCTCTTGTTCAGGAGTGTATCGAGCTCAGCGACGGCGATATCCCAAAGACGGAAGTCCTGATCGAGGGCCTGCAGTCCGAGAGTCAACGGGACGTCGGGCGTCGTCTTTGCCGTCTCGGATTCGGCGATCTCGCCGACTGGCGCCGCGAAGGCCTCGATCAATTTTCCGTTAGCCTCGAGGGCCGGAGAAAGGTTCTGCGAGAGGCTTGGCGAGGCGCCGTAAAAGTTGGGATCCTCAGTGACCGCGGTCCTGGAGCTGGCGTTGATATGCTCGAGGTCGGAGCGCAGCATCTCATCGAGACTATTCAGCTTCATCCTGCTTTTGATCGGCCGCGACGTGTCTTGCAGCAACGTTGAGGCAAAGATCGCCACCTGCTGCAGCCGGTCCTGAGTCTGAGGAAGGGCCAGCAGCGTGACATCCATCATGTAGTAGGAATCCAGGTCCGGATCCAGGATCAGATTCGAGGTATCGCCGACGTGGGAGATCAGACCCCGGATGTCAGCGACGACCTGGTCATAGCGGGAGCTCGAGCTCGATCCCGTCGGCTGAGTCTTGATGTCATTCCATTCGCGTTTCAGATTAGCCGGTGCAAAGGACGCACGCTTTCGTTTGGCGAGACCCTCGTCGGTAGTCTCGAGATCTTCACGGTAGAGCGCGTCGACTCGTTCGATCTCCTGAAAGTCCCCTTCGACTTTTTCCGCGATCGAGGCCAGGGAGCCCTGTGCCGCCGTGTCTCCAAGCGACGCCTGCTGTGCCAGTAATCGATGCGAGACCACATCCCGAAAGAGTTTCTCGAGCGGCCTCTGATACTGGTTCCCGATCTTCTCCTTCCGCGCGAAACGAATGTCCTTGTTCAGTCCGCGAATCACGAGAAAAAGAAGAATTGCGATCGGAATCGAAAAGGCTAATCCAATGAGACCCAGCTTCATGCCGATCTTCAGATTGCGAATCATCGCCGCTCCAATTTGTACTGGTCGATTATAGACTCGGCTGATTTCAACCAGAACCGGTGTTGCAGTACGAAGTGCCTGGAAGATAAGGATTCTGTTGTCCTATCTCCGAGGGGAGCGGGCGAGGCGCCCGCTCTTGCCCAGCACGAAGTCCTGGGAGCACCGGGCGTAAGCCCGGTGGGTAACGGCGGCTACGTTGACTCGGAGCCCTGCTTCCAAATGGAACTCCAGCGGCGCTCCGATACCCTTCGCAAAAGAAGCCGAGGATGTCAGCGCGCTGCAGGCCATCGTAAGATAAAGACCTGACTTACGGAAACCGATGCGCTTCGCTTTCGCACTGTCCGTTTTTATCGCCGCGATTTCGGTCCAGGCGAAGACTCTCGAGGAGATATCGCAACCGAAGAGTATTCCACGGCACTTCTCATCGGCGAAAGTGCGCCTCGTCAATGTCTGGGCCACCTGGTGCGCGCCATGCGTGGCCGAAATGAAAGACCTTACCGCGCTCGATGCAACCTACAGCGACAAGCAGCTTCAGATCATCGGCGTCTCGACCGATGACGCCATTCCCGGCGACCGCGCGAAGAGGAAGAAGAGGGTCGAATCCTTTCTGGAGAGAAAATCGGTTCTGTTCCGGAACCTCTACTACACCGGCCCCGTCCCAGGGCTGCTGGAGTTTTACTCGTTCGAAGGCGAGATCCCGATCACCTTTGTCTTCGACCGCAAGGGCCGCGAACGGGCCCGCTACCAGGGTCCCATCGACAGAGACCTGGTCAAGAAACAAATCGACAAGCTCCTCGCCGAACACTGAAAAGGATAAACAAATGAGGAAATCTCTTTCGCTACTCACCCTCATCTCTCGCGCTCTCCCTACCCTGCTCGCCGCGGATCTCCCAGTCGGCTGCGCGCCCTACTCCCGCTGTACCAAATCGTCCAGACATTGACAGGGCAACTCCCCTCTCGCAACATCTACACTGACGGAGGGAACCTAATGGGCGTTGGGCCACCGGAAGAGGAATCGGTCATCGAGTTGACCGCTCGCAGCATCACTGCAGGCATCCTGTTCGGCGTTCTCTTTGGAGCCGCCAACGCCTATCTGGGTCTGCGGGTCGGGCTGACGGTCTCGACGTCGATTCCCATTGCCGTCCTGACGGTCGCTCTGTTCAAGCTGATGTCGACCCGCCGCGCCGGCGGCATGATCCTGGAGGCCAATCTCGCCCAGACCATCGGCTCGGCCAGCTCATCATTGGCCACCGGCACGATCTTCACCATCCCGGCGCTCTTCATGTGGGGCATGACTCCGCCGTTCTGGCAGGTCGCGATTCTGGCACTGCTGGGAGGACTCTTAGGCATCGCTGCCATGGTGCCGCTGCGCCGGCTCCTGATCGTTCAGTCAGCCGACGAGCTTCCCTATCCGGAAGGAACCGCCTGCGCCGAGGTGTTGCGCGCCACCACGAGTGTCGGGAGCACCGGTCGGTGGATCTTCATCGGACTGCTGGTTGGGGCCGCCGTGAAACTCTCGCTCGGTGGCTTCATGGTCATTCCATCCGAGTTGTCGATGCACGTCCCCGTAATTCCGAAAGCGGAGCTGGCCCTGGAGATCGCACCGGCCCTTCTCGCGGTCGGCTATCTGCTCGGCTACCGGCAGTCGGCCATCATGGTGTCGGGCAGTCTGATCTCGGCCACCGTGCTCACACCGATCATCGCCATGGTCGGTGCCGGACTCACGGCTCCCCTTTTCCCGGAGCTGAAGATACCAATTCACGATCTGACGTCCGCGCAGATCTGGTCGCGCTACGTGCGCTACGTCGGTGCCGGCGCCGTCGCGGCGGCGGGAATCGTTGCCGTCGCACGAGCACTGCCGACCATGGCGCAATCATTTGTTGCCGTGGTCCGAGGCGTCCGCCGGCAGGGAGTCGACGTGAACGGCGCTGAGGGAGTACCGAGAACGGACCGCGATGTTCCGGGATGGGTCGTGCTCGTCGTACCGATAGCAGTGGTCATCACACTGATCGCCGTTCCTGGCATCTTCGGCGGAGGGATGACCTTCTGGCCACGCGTCGTAGCCGCGCTGGGCGTTGCGATTTTCGGCGTGGCCTTCGTCGTCGTCTCGTCACGCATCGTCGGTCTCATCGGCGTGTCGTCGAATCCTACTTCGGCGATGACGCTGGTCACCCTGCTCGGCGTTTCCGTGACATTCGTTTTGCTCGGCTGGAGCGATCCTTCCGCGCGTGCAGCGATCCTCACGGTCGGCACAGTCGTTTGTATCGCCGCTTCGAAAGCAGGCGATATCTCGCAGGATCTGAAGACCGGCTACCTCGTCGGAGCGACTCCGGCGCGACAGCAGGTCGGACAGTTCATCGGCGCCGCCTTCGCCTGCTGGGCCGTGGCCGGAACGGTACTTCTGCTCGGCAAGGCCTTCACCTTCGGCTCGCCTGAGCTTCCGGCGCCGCAGGCGACGTTGATGAAGACAGTCATCGAGGGTGTGCTGGCAGGCTCGCTTCCGTGGGGACTGGTCGGCATCGGTGCGGCGCTGTCGATCTGCGCGCTGATCGCAGGGCTGCCCGGACTAGCCTTCGCCGTCGGCATCTATCTTCCGCTCGGCAGCCTCACCCCGATCTTCGTGGGCGGCATCATGCGCCGGATCGTCGAAGCACGGCGCAAGGGAAAAGCGACCGAGGACGATCCCGGCGTGCTTGCAGCATCGGGCATGATTGCCGGCGAAGGACTGGCGGGAGTCCTGATCGCCGGGCTGGTAGCGACATCCGGCAAGTGGCCGGCATCAGCGCTGAGTCGCGCCCTCGGCACGGTGCACTTCGCCGCCAGAAAGTTTTCGCACATCGAGGGAGTAGCCGCGACGATCGTCGGACTGATCGTCGTCGCGGCAGTCTGCGCACTGCTGTATCGCGCAGGGAGATCGGCAACGGTGAAAGAGGAAGAGATGTGATGGCGGATGGCGGATGGCGGATGTCAGATGTCAGATGTCAGATGTCAGATGTTGAGTACGTTGCCTTGTTGGCAACGTTCTGCCTATTTGGCTGACAGCTATAGGTTCCTCGAACGCCGAAGGCGTTCCGGCTCGGTAGCCGGTGGTCGGCGCGAAGCGCCCACCACCGGTTCAGAACCAACCCGCGATGCGTGAACGCCGGAGGCGTTCCGGCGCGAACTAACTAAACTAAAGGAAGCGCTCACCGACGCTCGCCCGGATCGCGTCCGGAACGCCTCCGGCGTTCGAAGCAATCAGGGTGGGACCTCTCCAACCGGTGGTAAGCGCTTCGCGCTAACCACCGGCTACCGAGCCGGAACGCCTTCGGCGTTCATTTGATCCGACCGTCAGCTAGAATCGGCCATCGGCCATCGGCCATCGGCCATCGGGCATCTGGCATCTGGCATCTGGCATCTGGCATCTGACATCTACTTACCAATCCGCCGGCTTGTAATCCTTCAGAAACTGTCCCCATACATGCACTCCTGTGTTCACTCCCGAGACGATCGGGTCGACAATCCGGGCGGCGCCGTCGATGATGTCGAGCGGTGGATGAAAGCGATGTTGTGCCGTCTTGCGCGCTGCCAGGGCGGAGGGATCCTCGTCCGTCACCCAACCGGTATCGACGCTGTTCATGTGAATGCCGTCGCCGTAATAGTCGGCCGCGGCTGTGCGGGTCATCATGTTCAACGCCGCCTTGGCCATGTTCGTATGCGGATGGCGAGTGGTTTTCTGATTGCGATAGAACTGCCCTTCCACGGCCGAGACATTGACGATGTGCTTGTCGCGATCGGCAGTACGTAACATCAACGGCTTGAGCCGGGCGTTGAGAATGAAGGGGGCGATGGCGTTGACAAGCTGCACTTCCAGCAGTTCCACCGACGATACTTCGGCCATGAGCAACCGCCACGAGTTCCGCGCGCGCAGATCGACCTGCTGGAGATCCTGATCGAGGCGCCCTTCGGGAAAAAGATCGTGGTCCCGGCCCTCGTGTTCCGGCAAAAGCGGTACCTGAGAGAGTTGTGCTGCGTGCGTCAGCCCGATGAAATCCGGCCTTCGCTGATCGCCCGACGCCGCGGCGTCGGGCGCCCCTCCCTCGGCAAGAAGGTGATAGCTGCGCAGCCCCTCGTAAGAGCCAACCAGCCTGCGCTGACTCTCCGTCATGGTGCTCAATGCCGCCGCTTCGCCCGCCATCATGTGCTGGTAGAAGGCGGGCGGACGACGCACGGTCTGGCAGGCATTATTGATGATGAAATCCAATCGGCCGTGCGAGGAGAGCAATTCGCGACAGAACGCCTCCACGCTCGGCGTGTGGCGCAGGTCGAGCCCGAAAATCTCCAGCCGATCCCCCCACTGCTCAAAATCAGGCTCTCTTGCATAACGCACTGCCGAATCACGCGGAAAGCGCGTGGTGACGATGAGTCGCGCGCCGCTGCGCAGCAACTTCAGGCCGGCCTGGTATCCGATCTTCACCCGTCCGCCCGTGAGGAGTGCCACACGACCACTCAGATCGGCTAGCTCCGATCGCTTTGCAAAATTGAGCTCGGCGCAGGCTGGACACAACTGGTCGTAGAAATGGTGAACGGTCACGTAGTGCTGCTTACAGACGTAACAATGCTGCGAGTCGGTCGTCTGCCGCGGTGGTTCCTCGCCGTCGTGCGGCACGAATCCCTCCGGCGGATAAATATTCGGGGAGCTGAATTCGACCTTGCGCCGCAAACGCCTGATCCCGGTCTCGGCGCGCACTTTCTCGTCACCATCCACCCGCGCCGCCTTGCGGTGTCGAGAATTGGCCTTGACCAGTCGCCGGCGGGCCCGATGGTCCGGATCGGATACGCGGCGCGTCAAATCGAGCAACCGCTGCCGTTCCTCCGGATCCGCATGAGCCAGCAATCCGCGATCGTCGTCGATGGCTTCGAGCAGGTCCAGCGCCGCACGCAGGCGTTCCAGGAAAGAAGACTCTTTTGTGGTGTCGGGGCCGCCCGGGTCTTCTGTCGTGAGGGTGGTCATCTGGTCGCCGAGTGTAGTTCAGGTCCCAAGCGCAGTTGAAACACGTCTGAGATGGCCAGATCGCGGCGAAGTGTGGGTGGTCGATCTCGGCGTTCTACGCGAATGCCTTCAATGAGACCTCGTCGTGGTGACTATTTCGACGCCTTCGTAGATTCGCGCCACTGGCAGATCGATGCCGGCTTCGGAGAGTTGGACGATCTGATCGGGTGACTCCTTGATCTCATGCGACCAAGAGCCATCGGTCTCGAAACGCCGATGCTCCACATGACTGAACGACTGCTCGATCAGCAGGTAGTGCCGCAACGCCGGAATCGAACGATAAAGGGCGAACTTCTCGCCGCGGTCGTAATTGCGCGTCGAGTCGGAGAGAACCTCGACAATGACGATGGTGTTGCTGATCGTTTCGGCCGTTCCGCTGACTCGCGGCCCGCAGATAATGGAGGCATCCGGGTAAGTGTAAAGTCCGGCAGGCGTGCTGACGCGCATGTCACTGCCAAACGCCTCGCAGGAAGAACCCGCAAGAGCGGCGGCAAAGACTCTCAGGATGTTCAGGCTGATCCGGTTGTGGTTCGCGGACCCGCCCGCCATGGCATAGATCTCGCCATTGAAGTACTCGAGTTTGAGCTCGATACCTCGCTGCAAAGAAAAGTAATCATCGAGGGTGTACTGCCTACGCGACTGCTCCACCATTTCATTCTACTCTTGGAGGCTTAGAAGGCCAGAGCACCCCAGCAACCGGGCTTACACCCGGCGCTGCAGGTCTTCCGCGCGCTTTCGCGCCGGCACGGTTCCCGAGGCGCGGCACCGCCTGCTGAGCAAGCTGATCCCACATCTGGGTGATGAGTTGAGGGGGTGTGTATGCGACGGCATGATGAGGGGTGCAGAGGGCGTGAGCGCTGAGGCACCTGCGGGATCAACCAAACCTCGTCCATGATCTTCCGGAGAGCCTTCGGCCGCGATGAGGGGGAAGCCGTCGGGTAGTGTCAAAACAGATCGAGCGCGCAGAGGTGATGATAGATGCTGTCCTGCGTGTCGACTCCCCAGCCCGGATAGCGGGCTGACATCCGGCCCCAGGCAGACATCAGCCGCGATGAGGCTTCGTGGCCTTCGCCGACTCCGTACACTTCGTCCATCTCGCGTCCTGCTTCTCGAAGAGGGACTGCTTTGCGAAAGAAGATGCGCTGCAGGTCGAGAGCGGCGACGATATCGTCGCGGAAGGGCTCGAGTCCACTCGGCACTTCGTCGTCGCGCACAGCCGCAGTGATCTGGTCGATCGTTGAGTCATATCGAGCCTGCGACGCAGAGATGTCCTTCTGATCGTAGAGCGCTTTCAGGACGATGAGCTTCGCTTGCGTGGCGCGAAGAACGCGGGTGTAGGTCCGGTTGATGTAGGCGCGATCGCTCTCCGGAATCCCCGGAAGCGATTTCGGGAGCGCCGTCAGCGCACACGGATAGCTCGTCCCGGGCGGCGGCGTGATGTCGTCGGGATAAGTGTCGATGCTCGAGGGAGCGGCGAGCTGAGCGCTGCGCTGGTGCATGACTGGCAATGGGCGCGACACTGCCGTCGTTGCATTCGATTCGTCGCTGCGGCTGCAGCCCGAGAGTGCGACGCAGGCGACGATCGTGGCGAGCGGGAGAAGGTCGATGCGCATGGAGAGAGTGTAGCGCCGGCAAATTGTGGCGGCACATTTGTGGCCGGACATTCCATCGGAATGTCCAGCCACGGTTCCCTCCCCTTCCTGCTCCGTGTCTAACCGGGTGTATGCTCGACCGACGCGTGAGAAAAATTGCGCTCCTCCTCGCCGCCACATTGATCCTCATCGCTGCGACCCCTAAGCGGCAGGCGGTCAGCGAGGTCCGGCCGGCCTCGGGTACTCCTCCAGGCATCCTCGCGCAATATAGCTTCGACGATGGCTTGATCGACACCGGTCCCGATACCTTCGCGGTGTTTCAGAACTCCAAGGGGCATGTACGGCTCTCCGAGGCCATCCACTACAGCGGCTACAGGGCTATCGAGCTGCACGATGTCGCCGGCGACGGCAATTTCCCGGAGTTGCAGGGCTACTTTCCGGAACGGACCGAGGGGCGGCTCTTTTTTCATTTCAGCATGCTGGTGGCGAATCCGGACCAGGGATTCAACATTGCCCTGGCCGGCCCGAGCTGGTTCTCGGTGGAGAAAGACGGAATCGCCTTCTGGTTGAAAGCGCACGACGGCATGCTGTATCAGGTCTCGGACAGCATTCCGAAGAAGCTGTTTCGGGTGGATCCGTTCACCTGGTACTCCGTCGACGTGAGATACGACATTCCGCGGGGCGTCTACGATCTGACGATCCGCCGGGAAGGAGAGCGTCAGCCGGTCGTCGCCCTGCGCAATCAACCAAATGCCGCGAACGCCCCGGGATCGTCGGTCGACAAGTTCTCCTTCGTCGGCTCCGTGTTTGAAGATGACTCGGACGTCACCTACTACGTCGACGACGTCGTAGTCGGTACGGACGAGAAGCTCGTCCTCGGGCCCTTCGTCGCACCCGGCCGGCGAAAACTCTTCATCGATCGCTGGAAAGAGGCGCGGGAAGCGCAGGCACGCAATCCCTCGTGCCCGCCATTGCTGGGCGTGGAGGATTTCGGATTGACAGCCGCCGATATCGGCGTGCTGGAAAGAGAGAAGGCTGGTCCAGCTCTTCCCTCCCTGTTCCTCGCCGACGACAGGACGATCGACGTCAGCGAGATTTCGGCGGACGCAGCGCGTGTCGTCGCACCGGTCAACGCCTGGCGCAGCGGCTGCGCGGCGATGAAGGGAGATCCCGCACGGGCGGCGAGTCTGTTCGCCGCTGGCGCGGAGAAATACCCTTCAGCTCCGATCTTTCGATTCTCGGAACTGATCGCGCTGGTGCGCGCCAAACGACTCGAGGAGGCATCGCGACTCTGGGAAAAGCTGGAACCGGCACTGCAGCGGGACGTTAGATACGGAACCCTGGCAGCGATGATCGGACTGGCTCGCGGCGATCTCTCCGCGGCCGATCGATGGCTTGCGAAAGGAGTCGACGAGGTCGAATCTGCCATCGTCGATCAGCACTACTTCGTACTGCTTTGGCAGCGTGAATACCGGCGCGCCGCGGAGCTCGCGCAACGCGCCGCCCGACGTGACCCTCCCCAGGCGACGCAGTGGCTGGAGCGGAGTGGCGACGCGCTTCTTCTCGCCGGCGCACCGGGTGAGGCGCGAAGGTTCTATGAGCAGGTTCTCGTGCTCGAGCCTGATGCGTACGGAGCAACGACTCGACTGGCCGATGTCTTCTTCCTCCTCGGCGATGCTGGCCGCGAGAAAACATACCGCGAACGCATCTACGGCCACCTCAGCGATTAAAAGCTACGCGGCCTCGGCGTGCAGCGGAGTGAGGGGGCGTCTGATTGAGATGAGCGAAAGCCTGACTCTCCGCTGCAGTGCAGACCATGGCCCTAACGAAAGCGGCGGGCTCTGAGGACATTCCCATCCGACCAGTCCACTGAGCCCGACGCCGGCGTTTTCTCTTCAGGCGTTACTTCGTAACAGGAACCTGCTTGGGATCACCTGGAGCCAGCATCGCCAGGGCCTGCTGCACACCCCTACCGTACTCAGGGTCCGCTTTCATGAAGTGATCAATCTGCCGGTCCTGGATGAAGACCGGAACTGATTTCATCGCGCCGGCGATGTTGTGGATCAGGAGCTTGCGTTGATCGCCGCTCATCAACCGGAAGAGATCGCCCGCCTGCGAGTAGTAGTCCTGGTCCTGGCGATGATCGTACCGATGGACGGGGCCGGACCCGAGAAAAGGCGGCGGAGCGTCGTCCTGATACTCGATCACGTCATCGAAGCTGTTGGGATGATAGTTGTGATCCGAACCGCCGTTGCCATCCATGCGACCTGAACCATCCCGGTGATAGTGAAGACTCTCACTGACCGGCCGATTCACAGGGATCTGATGATAGTTGACCCCCAGCCGGTAGCGATGCGCATCGGCGTAGGAAAAGAGCCGTCCCTGCAGCATCTTGTCGGGAGAGAAACCGAGTCCGGGCACCACGGAAGACGGAGCGAAGGCGGCCTGCTCCACATCGCGAAAGTAGTTCTCGGGGTTGCGGTTGAGGACGATCTCGCCCACTTCGATTCGGGGATAGTCCTTGTGAGGCCAGACTTTTGTGACGTCAAAGGGATTGACCTTCGCTTCCAACGCCTCGGTTTCAGGCATGACCTGGATGAACAGCGTCCACTGTGGAAACTCCTTGCGCTCGATGGCCTCAAACAGATCGCGCTGAGCGTGCTCGGGGTCGGTTCCCGCCAGCTCCCTGGCGCGCTCGGGGCTCAGATTGCGGATCCCCTGCCTGGTCTTGAAGTGATACTTCACGAAGACACGTTCCTTCTTGGCGTTGATCATGCTGAACGTGTGGCTTCCGAAGCCGTCCATAAAACGGTATCCATCCGGGATCCCACGATCCGAGAAGAGGATCGTTACCTGGTGGAGCGATTCGGGGTGGAGGGACCAGAAATCCCACTGCATCGTGGCGTCCTTGGTATGACTCTTTGGATGCCGCTTCTGGGTATGAATGAAATCGGGGAACTTGGAGGGATCCCGGATGAAGAAGACCGGGGTGTTATTGCCCACCAGGTCCCAGTTCCCTTCCTCGGTGTAGAACTTCATGGAGAAGCCGCGGGGATCCCGCTCGGTGTCGGCCGACCCGGCCTCGCCCCCGACCGTTGAGAAGCGGATGAAAATCGGCGTCTTCTTGCCGACCTCGGAGAACAGCTTCGCCCTGGTGAACTGCGTGATGTCTTTCGTCACAACCAGCTCGCCGAAGGCGCCGGAACCCTTGGCATGGACCACGCGCTCGGGAATCCGCTCCCGGTTGAAGTGCGCCAGCTTCTCAAAGAGGTGAAAATCCTCGAACACGATCGGGCCGCGCGGGCCCGCCGTCATCGAGTTCTGGTTGTCGGTCACCGGCACGCCGTTGGCCGTAGTCAAATACTGTTTCTTCGCCATCAGCTTCTCCTTTGAGGAAACAGGTACGAGCTCCAGCCGGACAGGATGTCCGCCAGACCGAATACCTCGGGTTTTTCTTGCTGCGATTTGAGAAAGCGCGCGACGTCCGCCCTTCCAAACATGTTCGCGAAATCCAGCGCGGTCTGACCCTTGTCATTTCGTGCATCGGCACGCGCGCCGGCAGCGATCAGCATGCGGACCATGGCCAGATCGCCCTTGAACGCCGCACCCATCAGCACCGTGCTCCCGGCGGGATCAGCCGTGTTTGAATCCGCACCGTTACTGAGAAGGAACCGCGCGATCTCCAGGTTGCCGTTGTAGGCCGCGAGCATCAGGGGCGAATATCCCTTCTCGTTCTTCTCGTCGATTCGCCCAGCGTCGAGCTCGAGCTCTCGCAGAGAGTCGAGGTCCCCACTACGCGCCAGCGAGAAGATCACGTCCTCTGCCCTCATCGTCTTCTTGAAATCCGTCCAGGTTCTCATCGTCTCCTCACTCTTGCTTTACGTTCCGTGATGCAAAGTAAGCCCATTCAGCGACTCTTTCCAACACATCGTTTCGATGATAGTGATAGCCTGTGGCTATCGATGAGATTCGCTCCCCACCCGTACACGCTCCGCCAACTGCAGTACGTCGTGGCCGTAGCGGAGGAGCTTTCCTTCCGGCGCGCGGCGGAACGATGCCATGTGTCGCAGCCGTCTCTCAGCGCCCAGCTTGCGCAGCTGGAGCATTCACTCGGCGTGTGCGTCTTCGAGCGAAGTCAGCGGGGAGTCATTCTCACCGCTGCTGGTCGAGACATCGTGGAACGCGCCAGGCGGTTGCTTGTGGATGCCGATGCTCTGATGGAAGCCGGAAAGCTCGCCAGCGATCCACTCGCGGGAACCCTGCGCATCGGCGTCATTCCGACGATCTCGCCCTACCTTCTGCCGGCTGTCACACCGAGGTTGCGCGCGAAGTTCCCACGAATCCTGTTTGCCTGGATCGAGGACAAGACCGACATCCTGGTAAGAAAGCTGGCGGAAGGAGAGCTCGAGGGGGTGCTCCTGGCGCTGGAATCCGAGGTGGAAGACGTCGACGTTGAGGTCATCGCCAGGGATCCGTTCGTTCTGGTGACTCGACCCGAGCATCCGCTCGCTGGAAAGAAGTCGCCAGCCACCGCATCCGAGCTCCGAGGCGAAGACATGCTCCTCCTCGATGATGGTCACTGCTTTCGTGACCAGGCTCTCGAGGTCTGCTTGAGGGCAGGCGCCCGCGAGGGCGAATTCCGGGCGACGAGCCTGTCGACGCTTGTGCAGATGGTCGCCGGCGGGGCCGGCATCACGCTGCTTCCTGCGCTCGCCGTCGCCGCAGAAGTAAAACGCGCGCGCCTGAAAGTACGCCCAGTCGCCTCGCCCGCGGCCGGTCGGACCATCGCCCTGGTGTGGCGCAAGAGGTCCCCGCTGGCGGCCACGCTTCGCCAGATCGCCGCCGTCCTCCGCGACTCTTATCCGAACCGGAAGGGTACGCCTCGAGCGAGCCGGTAACCGGCCGAGAGTGACGAAACGAGTAAGTTTTTCGTCCGGCCTGGCCCTGAAAAGCCAGCTTTTCCGAAACGCAGGATGGCTGCGGTTATAATCTCCAGTGATCCAAAGAAAAATTCTGCCAGTCGTTTCCTGACGGGACTGGAGTCTGTCATGAGCCACACCGCGTATCGCGGGGCTTCTGTTGTATCCATCATCGTCATCGCCATACTCTCGTTCTCCTGCCGGTCCGTCGATGAGCGGAGGGCGCTGAAGCGAGCGGCGGAAAAGCGAGTCGAATCGTTCGACTCCAGGGGTGACGCGAACGACTTTCTCCGACTCTCCCTCGAGGATGAGAACAAATTCATTCCGCCGGACGGGATCACTCACGCCTGGGCTCGGATCCGGCAGATGCAGGCCACGCAGAAAGCCGGCGTGAGCACGACGAGTTGGACCTCGCTCGGACCGGGGAACGTCGGCGGCCGGACCATCTCGATGATCATCGATCCGAACAACCCTTCGACAATGCTGGTCG
>DASZZV010000299.1:0-56435 GCA_035544835.1 Thermoanaerobaculia bacterium | reverse complement strand
CGGTAGTGCCGGGCGCATAGGTAACACAACAAACCGGGCGGATAGGTTACACAGGTTTGTCTAGAGATGCGGTCGAAAACCGCATCCGTCCTCGTTGCTTTTCTTCGATTTTCGGTCTGGTAGCGGGCCCTGTGGGAAAGTTGGAAACGCGGCCTTTTGCGTTTTCCACTTTTCCATCAGGGCGGTTCTCCTTTCTTTCTTTTTGTCCACTTTTTCTTTCTTTGTGGAAATCTCGGTTTTCCGCGACCTTTTCCACAGAGACGACGCTTTAGTGGTTGGTGCGGCGACGATCGCCGTACACTTTGCCTGCTGCTTCGTCGAATATGCCAAGAAGGGTTCGACCAAAGTAGACCGACCAGATCCCGTATTCCGTCTCCTCGAGCCCAATGCGTTCGTTGCGGAGTGATTCACTCACGAACACCAGCTTCTGATGCCATCGGAACGAGCCGTCCTTTCGAATCGCGCGCGTCTCGAAGTGGCCTGGATATTCGACTCCCTGCAAGCGCTCTGGATACGTGCGATTCGATGGAACGAAATGGTCCGAAGGGCTGTCTCCTCCCAAGGATGCATGAGGGCGATCGTCGTTGTATTCGGCCATGAAATGATCGAACCGATCCTGTTGCGCGCCAAGATTGGCTGCCGGCGGCAGAGCGGTTTCCTCTTTCAGAGTGCGATGCATTCGCTCGTGGAGACCGTTATCCTGCGGCGACCCTGGCCGAGTTCGGATCCTCTCAACTCCCAGCTTGATGAGCCATACACCAAGCCTCGAGAGCCCTGCCAGACTCCGGGAGATGACGAATGGGTTTCCGTTATCCATGCGAATCGCATCGGGAATTCCGTGCTCGCGGAAGTACGCTTCGAGCTCGCCGCGGGTGTTGTCGAAGTTGATCGCATGAAAGGCGCGACAGATGAGCAACTTCCGGCTGAACGTGTCGGTCAGCGTCAACGGATAGCACCACCGACCATCACCGGTTCGAAACTCGCCTTTGTAGTCGATGTTCTGCAACTGGTTTGGACGGGTGATCGGTGCGATCTTCGCTTTGCCTGGATGTGCAATCGCTCGTCGCTTCTGTCTTGGTTTCACCAATCCTTCGCGTTTGAGGATCTCACCTGCCGTACTCACTGCTGGCAAATCCAGATCAGGGTCTCTTCGCGTGAGCCAGTCCAGCAGCTTCTCGGGACCCCATGACGGATGTGTGTGTTTCGCCTCGATGATCAGCGCAGTGATCGCGCTAGGCGTAGCATTCGGGTGTGAATGCGCGGCCCTGGATCCATTGTTCAGTGCTTCCCCTCCGCCCTCTTCAAATCTTGCAATCGTTTTGTAACCGGTCTTTCGGCTGATCTGAAAAAGTGTGCACAGCGTCGTCATGTCATACCGACGCGTTAGATACATTCGGACGAATTCTTTTCGTTCTCTCACCGGTTCGGTTTCCTTCCAGGCCATTCGCATCCTTCGGCTAGGTTCTGCCAAAGGAGCGTGTAACCCATCCGCCCGGTTTATGGTGTTACCTATGCGCCCGGTTCACACCGTCCCTCGCCCCTCCCGCACACCCACCCTTGCTCGGGATGACAGCAACAGCAGACCCGCGTCAAGAGGCCCCTCACTCGAAGTCTTCGAGCACCTGCGGAAAAAGCCAGCGTGCCTCACGCAGTTCCTCGTCGATCGCATCGCGATCACTTCCGGTGACCCCGGCAAGTTGCGGCAGGTCCCAGTTAGCCATCCACATCGGATTCACGTAAGGAAGCACGGCGAGGTGCTCGATCCGATACGGGAGATGCCGCTCGGCGAATCGGAGGTTCAGATGGCGCACGACGTCGCTGGAGGTCGGGATTTCGCTCATGACTGATCTCCTGCGCCATCGATTCCGTAATCCCGGAGTTTGTTGAGGAGGGTTCTGTAGCTGATGCCGAGGCGCTCGGCGGCCTCGGCGCGGGAGGTGGAGGTATCGATCGTCTCCTGAATCTTCAGTCTCTCGACTGCCTCCACGGCCCGTCTGCTGACGTCCTCCAGCGAGCCGGTAAGATCGATGGCGCCTCGAAGAGCCAGCTCATTGGCATTGCTTCTGTCACCGAGGTTGAGGTCATCGGGGCCGATTTCGTTGCGCTCGGCCAGAATGACAGCCCGCTCCAGGCAGTTCTCGAGCTCGCGAATATTGCCCGGCCAATCGTACGAGCGAAGTCTTCCACGAGCGGCGTCACTGATCTTCATCAGCCGTTTTCCCATTTCTCGCGAGAACTTTTCGAGAAAGTGGTCGGCGAGCTTGTCGATGTCGCCCCGGCGCATTCGAAGAGGCGGAACGGTGATCGGGAAGACGTTCACCCGGAAAAACAGATCCTCGCGAAAACGTCCGTTCTTCACCTCTTCAGCGAGGTCGCGGTTGGTCGCGCAGATGATCCGGATGTCGACATCAACGGTTGAAAGACCACCGATCCTCTCGATCTTGCGCTCCTGCAGCACCCGGAGAATCTTCGATTGGACGGCGATGCCAAGCTCTCCAATCTCATCGAGGAAAATCGTCCCCGAACTGGCCAATTCGAATTTGCCGAGCTGCCTCGACGCAGCGCCGGTATACGAACCCTTCTCATGCCCGAAAAGCTCGTTCTCGATGAGAGAGTCCGGGATGGCGGCGCAGTTGATTGCCACGAAAGGCTTGTCCTTCCGGCCCGATAGCTTGTGTACAGCACGGGCAAACAGTTCCTTTCCAGTTCCCGACTCGCCCTGAAGAAGGACAGTCGATTCCGTCGGTGCGACCTTCTGAATCTGGCGTGAGACGGCGACGATGGGCGGCGAGTCACCGATGATCGGCGGGAGCCGGCTCTTTTTCTGAAACTCTTCCTTGAGGAGGAGGTTCTCGTACCGGAGCGCCCGGAGATCCAGGCAACGCCGGATGAGAATCTGCAGATAGTCGAGGTCGAGGGGTTTCTGGATGAATTCGTATGCCCCGAGCTTCATCGCTTCGACGGCGTTCTCGATGGTCCCAAAAGCCGTCATCACGATCACCGCGGTATCGGCGTCGGCTTCCTTTACGGCGCGCAGCACTTCGATTCCGTCAGCACCGGGCAGCTTCAGGTCAGTCAGCACCAGCGCGTAACGTTTCTCGGCCAGGCGACGCAGAGCTTCGGAACCAGTCGTCGCCCATTCCACGTCGAGCTTTTCTGCCTCCAGCGCCTCTTTCAGCATTTTGCCGAGGGAGGGTTTGTCTTCGACGAGCAGAAGGCGTTCCATAGCGATCAGAGAGCGAAGTACGCTCGGATTTTCCCAAGAACGCTTTTCTTTTCTTCCGCATCCGACTCCGCCAGCGAGGTCGCGAGGTGATCCCGCCGCGCGATGACTTTCTCGGTAATGCCGTTCACGAGATCTGGATTGTTTTTCAGCACAGGCTGCAGCGCGGATTTGTCGATTTCGAGAACCGTTGCATCCGACAAAGCCACGACGTCGGCCGATCTCGACTCGCCAGTCAGAAAAGCCATCTCACCAAAGACGCTACCGCCTCCCAGCTGCGCCAGTTCTTTGGAGCCGTCGCCGATTCGTATTGAGACCAGACCTTCATGAACGATGAACATGGAGTGGCCGCGATCACCCATGCGGATGATCGTTTCACCCTGTGAATAAACATGGACATCGGTCCCTGCGGCAATGGTCTCGTGCTCCTCGTTCGAGAGAGGAAGCAGAATATCCACAGCCTGAAGGCGGCTGAGGATGTCGTCACGGGAAAGAGCCTTCGGATGCTCGATGGGCCGCAAACGGTGTATCGATCGAATTGGATAGGCAATGCTTATATCGCTCCGCTTCAAGGCATACCAGACCGCGCGCAGCACGGCCGCATCGATGTCGTCGTGCCTGGCGTAGTCTCGAGTCCAGTACTTGATCTCGTAATGGACGGCTGAATCCTGAAAGGAGCCGATTCGTACCACGATCGGTTTCTCCCGTGAAAGGCCGCTGACGTTGGTGACGGCCTTTTCGAGTACGGAGATGGCTTCTGCTGGCGGCGTGTCGTAGCTGAGACCGACCGTCAAAGTGCGTGCGTTGAGGGTGGCGCGGGGGAAGACCAGGAGGCGCTCACGAGCGATGACGGCGTTCGGAAGAACGATGATGTAGTTCTCGAAACTCCGCATCCTGGTCGCCCGCCAGTTGACGTTCTCCACTACCCCGATCATCTCCCCGGACTTGACCACGTCGCCGACTTCGAACGTGGACTCCATGTGCAGCGAGATTCCCGAAAAGAGGTTGCCCAGGGTGTCCTGGAGCGCAAGACCAATCACGGCAGCCAGGACGGTCGTCGTCGTGAGGAGCGCGGTGATGTGATACTTGAAAACCGAGGACAACGCCCAGGCCAGGCCGGCGAGATAAAAGCCGATCGATAGAATCTCCCGGAGTAGAAGAGGGGCAACGATGTTTCTACGCCGCGTGAAGATGAAGTCGAAGAGGACGGCGTCCAGGATACGCACCAGCAGCACGATCAGCGACAGATACGCCGCGAAGAGCAGGTAGCTCAGATCGCGCCCGAAGATTGTGTCGCGCACGTCTCCGTAGCCGGAGACGACCAGGGACCTGTCCTGGAGCGAAATGTACGCAGAGAACAGAATCACCGTCAGTAGCAGCGGCAGATAAAAGCGGGTTCGCTTCAGAGTGTTCGTACTTCCTCCACGATCTGTTCCAGTGGCTCGTCATGCATGAACATCGTGATGGCCGCCACTCCCGCGATGCCCGTTTCCTTGAGGGCCTGCAGGTTGTCTCGTGACACGCCACCGATGGCGAACACTTCGATTTCGAGAGCGGACGCTTCGGCGAGCTCGCTGATTGATACCCGGGCGGAAGCCTTCTTGGAACGCGTATCGAATACAGGCCCCAGCAATACATAGTCGAGGTCCTCGGCAACTGCGGCCCGACAATCGCTCAGCGAATGGCACGACCGTCCGATCAACATCTTCTTAGCCGCGCTCCGGATTGCCGAAGCAGGCAGGCCTGGACCTGGCAGATGTACCCCGTCCGCACTGCAGCTCATAGCGATATCGTACCGCCGGTTGATGAGAAAACGGGTAGGAGACCCTATCAATCCCCTGCAGCGCATCCCTGCCTCATAGACTGCACGATCGAAGAGGGCGGGAGCGCGAAGCTGAATGTAGTCGACCTGGAGGGCGGCCAGCCGCTGTATCCGTTCGAAGAATGCCGAGGAGGAGGTACCGTCGTACTGTGCCACGACGTGGCTCTTCATTTTCTTTCTCGCGCCCGGCGCTTTCCCACAATCGCGCTCAGGTCGACCAGACCGACCATGATGTGCACCAAACCGAAGCCTGAGATGAGCCCACGAATGTAGTTGTTATCTGTCAGTGCGACGATCGAAGGTGAGTAGTGCAGGAGCGGATTGAGGGCCCAGAACCGCGACCAGGGGATGACGATGAAAAAGATACCTGCCTCAAAGCAGTAGAAAATGAACAGATACGTTGTCGCCATCCGCCGCCATTGTAGGAGCGGGGTCGGGATTGTTCAATCATGCCGGGAGCGAGAGACGAATTGTGAATGTTGAATGTTGAATTTAGTCACAATTCATAATTCACAATTCAAAATTCACAATTCGGTTCTCCATGAGAGGAGGCGGCATTCTGCGCCGCTCACGCGGGACAGGTTCCTGGGGACCCGTCCCGCGCCCGGTCAGTCTTTCTTCGGTTTGGAATGCTCCGAGCTCTCGCTCGACGAGTGCGACGATGTTGAATGAGACTCGGGCCGGGAGACGCGACCTTCTCCGCCCGAGGAGCGAGGAGTTGATTCGTGCGACGGATGGCTGCCGCTCGACGACGAACCCGAGCGTGAGGCGGAGCCGGACGTAGAGCTGGGCGAACTGGGCCGTGGTGCGACGATACGGCCGATGACGCGCTGCGGCACGTCATCCGATTCCGGAGCGCGCGCCCTCGGGGTCGCATCACCGCGACCGTGAGGTGTAACGGCCGACGTGTCATCATCGCCCGTCCTAACGGCACCGCGGTTGCGCCACGAGTCCGCAGGCGGAGCTTCCGCAGGCGTACTGCGATCAACAGAGCGACCTCTCCAGACGTGATCTCCACCTGGAGCCGATGCCGCCGGCTCATCACCGTCACGACGGATGGTTCGTCCACGATCTTCGACGGCCGGAGTCGAGGGCGCCTCTTCCGAACGATCCCTGGTCCGGCCGATGACTCGACCTCGCCACTCATCGCCGGCCGCTGGACGTGGGTTATTGTGGTCGACATCACCTCCGGTCCGCGGCTGCGGGGCTGAAGGCCGGCTGATGGCTCCGGACGTCGAATCGCCTCCACGCCGCACCACATCAGCGCCACCCCTTGCAGGCACCTCGCCGGCGGAGCGTCCGCGCACGACTCCGTCCGTCGCTCCCACGCGTGGGCTTCGGGTGTCATCGCCCGGCCGTGACGAAGGAATCGACGCCGAGCCCCCCGCCGCAGGCGGGGCCGAAGGCGTGCGCCCTCGCGACAAGCGCGTGCGAACCTCGGCCGATAGCGCGGGGTCCCGATGGAAAAATGAGGTCATATCCATCGGAAGCCCCGAACTATCTCTGCCGGTACCACTTCCGCCAACGCCGCGGATGATGCGTCCCACGGCGATGGCCGGATTCGGAATTTCGTCGGTACGTACACGGAAAGGAACGTTGGAGATCGTGGCCTGGCCACCGTCCCGAGCAAGGCGGCCGCGAACAGCATCGGCAGTCAGCGCGGCACGATCAGCACGGTTTGAAAAGACGGTGCGGCTGTCGACGAATGTCCAGGCATTATAGTCGTAGGAGGTGAGTCGAACGCGCCCATAGAAACCGGATCCGATGTCGAATCCGGCCCGATAGTAGGGGCGGTAAAGCCAGTCGTAGTACGGACGGAAGCAATCATAGTATCCAGCTGGAACCCAGCCCAGGTAGCTCGGCCCGTACACCCAGTACACCCACGCCGGAGAGTAGCCTGATCCGGGGATCCAGACCCAGCCGTAGGGGCCGCTGTATGCCCAGCGTCCATAGTGATATGGCACCCAGCCCCAGGCCTCATCCGAAACCCAGGTCGCGCCGGCACCACCCCACCGCCACGAGCCGTAGTAATAGGGACGCCAGCCGGCCGAGACCGTGGGACGCCAAACCCAGCCGCCGTAATCGGAGACGTACTTCCAGGATCCATTGGCGTCCAGATCTCCCTCGGCATAGGCCAGGTCACCATCAAGATATCGGGCCCGAGTTGCACCGTAAGTGCTGTTCCGATTCAGGAACCACCGTTCGAAGTCAGTCGTGCCATCTCGAGCGAGATCGACAGTGCTGAAAAGACCGTCCCCATCGACCCTGGCCTTTTCTCCGGAGCGAACTCGCGCGGAGTCGTTTTGAGTCCGCACCTCGACCGACCCCTCGTACACTGAGAGGAGATCGGCTCCCCGCAGGTCGGTCTCGACCTCGTAGACAGCGTTGCGGGCACTCACGTAGCTGGCAACACCGCTATCGACCCGAACCGGATTACTCTCACGCCGCAGGCGACGCAGCATGATCGTTCCCGATTGCAACTCCACCACCGTCTGTGAGGCGTCGCCCTCGTAACTGTCATACATGGAGTGGAAGCGAACTTCGCTGCCTCGATCGACAGCCAGAACATTCCCATCTGAGAGACGAATCTCGGTTCGACCACGCCGATTGGTCCTGAGCTGATCGCCCGGATAGACCGGCATGTTGAGCCTGGTGTCGACTTCTTTTCCGTCGTTCTGGAGAAGAACAGAGTCGCCGTCGTCATAGGAGATATACGATTGATTTCGACCGTCTGCGTAGAGCGGGGCCAGCGACATCACACAAAGAAGAAGCGCGAACTGGGTGACTTTCCTGGACATACGGTAACTCTCCGATCGATTCTGCGAGGTCAGCAGTGCGGCCGGCATGCCACCGGCGCATTGCGACGATTCATTTCAGAATCAACGATTTATCCCACAACCGCGGGCCGGATTGCTCGAGACCAGTCCTCAAAAGAGATCATCCTGTCCTCATAAAAGATCGAGGCGGGAATCAGGTGCCGACGAGGAGCCGATCGGCGAGGATTCGGGGAAGTCCCGCGCGGAGGATCGACTCACGAGTGGCCGAGATGTCGTAGGCCACTCGCTGGAACTGTACGGATTTTTTTTGATCGTCGAACAGTAGAAACGCCGACTGAGGATTCCGATCTCTCGGCTGCCCTACCGAACCAGGGTTGATCAAATACCGCTTCCCGCTGGCGAGTTGAAATCGTGTGGCCTCCCGAACCAGAAGACCATGGACTGAGCCGTCGGGCTCGAGCGTGAAAAAAGATGGCAGGTGGGTGTGGCCGAAGAGGATGACATTCTCGGAATACACATCGAAGATGCGACGAGCGTCGTACTCGCTGAAGAGGTACTCGTCTTCATCGAACGGAGATCCGTGACAAATCAGCACACCTTCGCCGGCACTGAGAGGACCAACAGGAAGCTCCTGGAGAAAGCGACGATTGATACCGCTGAGATGATCACGCGTCCACAGTGCGGCCGAGCGCGCCGCGAAGTTGAATCCTTCCCCATCTTCGAAACCTCCGGCCACGCGGTCGTGATTACCGCGTATGTACAACTTTCTGGCCTTGAAGGTCCGTATCTTGTCGAGGACCTGGTTCGGTTGAGCTCCATATCCGACGAAATCGCCGAGGCAGATGATTCGATCGATGCTCTTCCGCCGAACGTGCGCGAAGACGGCGCCCAGCGCGGCGTCGTTGGAATGGAGATCGCTGATCACCAGGGTGATCATCGAGCTCTCCAGTCACGACGGGGAATGGCGCCGAGAATTTCTTTCGGTAAGAGCATGATCAACCGTTCTACGACTTCCGAAATGGTCTCATCGTCGCGAGTCTCCAAGGTGGCATCTGACATGCGATAAAACTTCAAGCGATGCTGATACAGCTCATGAGTGGCCACGTCGTCGCGGAACATGGGCCTTTCCGTGGCCTTGTCACCGATTCGATTGCGCAGGAGTGCGAAGGGAGCCGACAGATGAATTGAGTAGCCCTCTCCGAGAATAAACTGAATATTGTCTTCGAATGTGAATGTCCCGCCTCCCGTTGCGATCACGGCGTGCTCGAGGTGGCGGGTACTTTTTAACATATCACGCTCGCGCTTCCTGAAATATGGCTCCCCCTGCGTGGCGAAGAGGTCCTTGATCTTCTTTCCCTCGGCAGCCTCGATCAGCTCATCCAGGTCGAAGAAAGGAACATCGAGCCGCTTTGCGAGCTCTAGTCCGACCGAGCTCTTCCCTGCTCCCATGAAGCCGACCAGGTAGATCTTCACCGCTCCTTCTCCATCGCCTCGAGCAGCCTTCGCACATTCTCGGCAATGGTTCCGCGCTCATAGATAGCAGCGATGATCGCCGCGCTATCGGCACCGGCCTGCATGATGCCTCCGATATTTCCCGCGGTGATGCCACCGATGGCAATCAGAGGTTTCCCGATTCCCTTACGGGCCCGGGCAAGCTCGTCGAGACCAAGGGGCTCTCGAACATTTTTAGTGAGTGAAGAAAAGATCGGGCCCAGAGCCACGTAGTCGACTTCTTCACACGCTGCAGCGGCTATGGCGTCCTCGGCGGAGTGAGTCGAGCATCCGATGAGCAGTTCTCGATCGCCGGCCACCATGCGCGCGGCATCGGGCGGAAGGTCATGTTTGCCAAGATGGACGCCGTCGGCTGAGGCAGCCACAGCTACGTCCACGCGATCATTCACAAAGAGCATCACCTTGGCCGGCATCATCCCCTCAGCTTCGCGAACAACCCGGTAAAGCTGGTCGTCGGGGATGTTCTTGGAGCGAATCTGGATCCAGCGAACCCCGGCCGCGATCAACTCGGCCAGTCGCTCGGTCAGAAGCGAAGCCTCGACGTCGTCCGTTAGAGCGTAGAGAGGAGGAACAGCATCTCGATGGAGTCTCACGTCAGCGCGAGAATTCTTCCATGAATCGCGTAGAAAAGTCACCGCGCCTGAACTTCTCATTCATGAGAATCTCTCGGTGGAGAGGAATGGATGTCTTTACACCTTCAACGATGAACATGTCCAGGGCGCGCCGCCCCCGTTCGATCGCTTCCTCCCTGTCCTTACCGTGGGCGATGAGTTTGGCAATCAGCGAGTCGTAGTGCGGCGGAATAACATAGTCGCGATACGCCGCGGTGTCGACACGTATGCCCGGGCCGCCCGGCAAATGGAAGGTCGTGATTTTTCCAGGATTCGGTGCGAACGTCACTGGGTCCTCGGCATTGACGCGAAATTCAATGGCGTGACCGCGGAGACGCATATTCTCCTTCGGTACCGATAGCTTCAGCCCGTCTGCGACCCGAATCTGCTCCTTCACGAGGTCCATCCCTGTGACCGCCTCGGTAACAGCGTGCTCTACCTGGATGCGCGTGTTCATCTCCATGAAGAAGAACTCATCACCCTGGACCAGGAACTCAATGGTGCCGGCGTTGGTATAATCGACCGACTTGGCGAGCTTCACGGCCGCGTCGCCCATGCGTTGCCGGAGGTCGTCGGTCATTGCTGGAGAAGGCGATTCCTCGAGAAGTTTCTGATGCCTTCGCTGAATCGAGCACTCGCGTTCACCAAGATGCACAACGCGTCCGTAGTTGTCTCCGAAAATCTGAAACTCGATATGTCGCGGACGTTCGAGATACTTCTCCAGATAGACGTCAGCGACACCGAAAGCGCGCTCTGCCTCGGTCCTCGCAGTCTCGTAGGCGTTGACCAGTTCTTTTTCATCCCAACAGATCCGCATGCCGCGGCCGCCGCCACCGGCAGACGCTTTGAGGATGATCGGAAACCCGATTTGCCTGGCGATGTCCATGGCCTCGTCACTCGAGCCGAGCGGTCCTTCGCTGCCGGGGAGAATCGGCACCCCGGCCTTCTTGGCCATCTCACGCGCTTTTGCTTTGTTGCCCATGAGCCGTATGACTTCCGGAGTCGGTCCGATGAAAGTGAGCTGACACTCCTGCAGAATCTCAGCGAAGTGATCGTTCTCGGCCAGAAATCCGTAGCCGGGATGCACGGCGTCGGCGCCGGTGATCTCGGCAGCGGCCACGATACTGGAAATGTTCAGGTAGCTCTGTCGTGATGTCGCCGGACCGATGCAGACATCGTCGTCAGCGTAGCGGACATGAAGGGCGTCGCGGTCGGCTTCGGAATGAACAGCCACCGTTTTGAGACCGAGCTCCTTGCACGCAAGAATCACCCGGAGGGCGATCTCGCCGCGATTCGCTATGAGCACTTTGGAAATCATGTGGTGGACCTGGTGAGAGGAGTCACAACTGCCGCGTCAAAGCTTGACCGCGAAGAGTTTCTCACCGTATTCGATGGGCTGACCATTCTGCGGGTAGATTCTCGTGATCACGCCGTCGACTTCAGATTCGATCTCGTTCATGAGCTTCATCGCCTCGACGATGCACAGAACCTTTCCTTTGGTAATACGATCGCCAACGTTTACAAAAAACTGTGACTCCGGATTCGGCGATCGATAAAAAGTGCCGACGATGGGTGACGTGATGACATGAAGCGAACTGTCTTCCGCTTCGACATCCGCGCTGGCCGGCGTCGATGTCTGGGCCGGGGGCGGGGAAGGTGAAGGAGCGCCTGAGGCAGCGACATGCGACTGGTGAGCTGGCGGCAGGGGCGAGCTTTGAATCTGGAGGATCTCTGCCTGTTTCCCTTGCAGCCGCAGCTTCAGCCCTGCTACTTCGATTTCCAGAGAGGAGAGACCGCGGTCGGCGACTTTGTCGATCAGCTCGAGAATCTCCTTGAAGTTCAGGAAAGGCACTAGGTCAGCTCGTCCTTCAATGCGAATTTGGCTTTCTGCAACTCGAAGCGCGCGCGACCATAATTGCCGCCGCGAGAAAGTACCATCAAAATGAAATACTCGGAAGTGACGGCGGAGAGAAACGTGACGAACTTATCGGTGGTCAGGGAAAACTGTTCCACGTCGCCCGTGTGAAGCTCGGTATTCGAGACCCGGATCGATTTCAGAAAGCCTCCGAACTCAGCTCCCATCGAATCGAGCGGAACCTCCTCGTTCTTGACTGAGTCAATGGCAATGCCGTCGAGGCCGATGAGGCTGATGGCCATGGTCCCTTCAACCTTGCGTTGAATATTCTCGAGAATAGTTCTAAACACTGGTTGTGTCACGTGGTCCTACTTTCCCCAGCCACCGCTGGAGGCGTGAGATTTTGCCGGCGTTCCCTGCCGGCTCGAGAGCGCGAAGGCGTTCAACTGCAGCTTCGTTTGCCGGCTCTCGCTCCACTACCTTTGCATAGATCTCGCGAGCGGCCTCGTGATGTCCCTGCTGAGCATAGAGATCGCCGATAGTAACGGTCGCGAGTCCAGGGTCGCCGGCCGGAGGTGCTTCCTCAAGTGGTTCAGCATGCCCTGGCTTATCTGCAGCCACTGGAATCTCGGAGTCGTCCCAGACGCTCTCGCTGCCAGCCTTCTCGAAGACGGACATGCCCGCGGAAGGCGGTTCGTCGATTGCGCCGCTGGCACCGGCCTCCGGACCGGCAGCGGCGAACGGAGCTCCGGTATCCGCAGGAAAAGGCTCGGCGGATGCAACCGAGACCGCGGCGAAGACGTCGTCACCTTCTACCGGGCGTTCCTCTCCAACCTGCGAGGCTTGCGCTTCGGCGCTCTCGATGCCGAAGGGGTTATCGATATGCTCTGTGGAAAGTGGTGAAACGTCCTCGGCCGTGCTCCCCGTACCCTTCGACTCCATTGCGGCGCCGGAGACTGGAGCCTCAGACGAAGTTGCTCGGAAAGGGTGCTCTGACTGCGCAGGTGACTCACTTATGTATGCGACTGCGGGGGCCGCTGTGTCGACCTGGCTCAGATACTCATCCGGATTCAGCTCCCGGTCCAGGCGGTCGATGATGCCTTCGACTTCCTCGTCTGAGGGCATCAGAGCGTGCACGAGCTTGTACTTCTTGATGGCCTCGACCTTCTCCCCCAGCTCGAAGTAATTGTCTGCGGCGAGACGAGCAGCCACTACGTTGCCGGGATCGATTGTCAGTGCGCGGAGAAAAGTGTCGCAGGCCTCGGCCTTCTTACCGCCGTCACGAAGCACCTTGCCGAGGCTTATCCAGGCGGATAGATAGGTTGGATGGGCTATGAGTCCTGACCGGAGAGTCTGCTCAGCTTCGTCAAGCCGCCCGATCTTTCGGAGCTCCTCAGCCAGAGCATAGAAATGTCGTGACTTCGCGTCGGCGCGGACGCGCGCCTTCAAGTCCTCGATCTTCAAGCTGGTCTGCGGTTGCGGAATCATGGGCGTTAGGGAAATCTCAATTCTGGCGGAATCCGCTGCATACGGCAACAACGGCTCGCCCTCGACAGAACGACCGCCCTTTTCGGGGCGGTCGTTCGAGTGTTAAGACTGGAGCGGACGTTAATTGCCAGTTCCGGTCAGCGCAACGTTGACGATACCGGCGCTCGTGTTCACGGAGTACGTAGCAGTCTTCGCGCCCACCGAAGTCGGCGTAAAAGTAAGATTGAACGACGCAGTGCAGTTGCCACCGGTCACCATCGTAGTCGCGGGCGGACCGGGAGGATTCGGTCCGAACTGACCTGCGTCCGCTCCCGAGATCGATCCAGGTCCATTGACCGTGAGAGTCGATGCCGCTGGTCCGGTATTGCAAATCTTCTGCGCGCGATTGACAGGGGTCCCCACAGTCGTGCTTCCGAAGGGCTGGTCTGGAGGAAGCGCCGCCGCCACAGCAGCGGCGGGCGGCACCGGCGTCGTCTTGCAGTTAACATCCGATGGAGTCACCGTAACCGCCTCGGCTAACGTCTGGGTACAACCTGTGGCCGGATCTGTAAAGGTCAGAGGGAAACTCGTCGGAATGTTCATGGTTCCGGCTGTGCCTGTGACCATGTCGACGCAGGGAGCAGTAAGGAACACAAGATTTGAGGGCACGACGAACTGGAATACGCCCGGCGAGACCTGCGTCGCGAAGACAGTTTTCGTGCTTACCTGAAACTGGACATTGCCGGAGATGTTTCCGGATATGGTTACCGTGAGCATACCTCCGGCAGCAACCGGCTGGGGATTGATGCCCGTAATGACTGGTTTGACGATCGTATATGTGAAGGTGCCACCGGTTTGCGTCTCGCCATTCTCGATGTTCGTGACAGAGACGGGGCCGGGGGATGGCCCGGCGCAGCCCGCAATGATTGGCGTCCCCGAGATGACGACGATTTGCGTTCCGGAGACACGGATTGGGATCGCGGCAATTCCGGCCAACGTAACGGCCACAGGATCATCGAAGCCCTGACCGTCGATCGTGACTTGGGTGCCACCGGCTACGTCTCCCTGGGTCGGGCCAACGGCAGTGATCTGCATGGTCGGTCCGTAGCGGAAGGCTAATGGAAGAACGGATTCCTTATTCGTGCCGACATTCAAGACTCGAAGCGCCACCTGCAAGTTCCTCAGGGAAAGGCCCAGGCCGGTTGCCGGCGGAGTTACGGCGATGATCTGAGAGAAGTTGACGCTGATGACTTCGAGCTCTACCTGACCCGGAAGACCACCGGTACTGGATGCCGTACCGAAGAAGACGCGCGTCGGCGCCTGGAAGCCCTCGCCGAATATTGTGACCCGCGTATTACCTTCGTTCGGACCCGACGCCGGACTCACCGTGTAGACCAGTGGCGTGAGGATCTCGACCTGATAGCGAAACACTTTTGGCTTTGTGATCTGAGCTTCGGAAGTCGTTCCGGCCTGATTGAAGACGGTAATGTCAACATCCTGGAATTGCGTGGTTCCGCCAAGATTGATCGGCGGAGTGATGACCCGAATCTCGGTGCTCGTGAAGGAGATCACCACCGCTTCCTTGGTTCCGAAGAGCACTCGCACCGGGGCCTTGAAAGCGACGCCCTTGATCACTACGATCTCCCCGCCCGAGGGACGGCCTGTAGCCGGACTGATCGAGGTGACGCTGAAGCTCGGTGGCCCGGGCGGCACGGGATCCGAATTCTTGAAGACGACGGTGACCCGCTGGTTGACGTTGTTCACGCGCACGGTGACGATAGCCGTACCGGCCGTAGTCGCCGTCAGAATGGCGCTGGCTACTCCGCCTGTCGTGGTCTTAATCGTGGTTAGCGCGTTGGTATCGGTGAATGTGCCGAAGTCCGTGGAGAACTCAACCCCAGTTCCATTCGGGGCTGGCGAGCCGTTGACCGTCACCGTTGCCGTGACTTGCGTCGTCGAAAGAACCAGAGGGTTGGCGTTGGAGAGAGTAACCACGACCGTCGAGCCAGTCGGAGGGGGAGTTCCACCCGAGCCGCTACCCCCGCCGGTCGTGGAAGTCGGAGCCGTCGGTGACTCACCCTGACATCCCGCGATCGCAGTAACCAACACCAACAGCAGCATTAGAAGTGTCTGCTGACTCAGTTTTCTCATCGTAACCCCCATCGTCTCACCCGATACCAAGTTAAAACCGGTGCTGTCTAAGCTCCAGAAGCCTTCACACACCCGCAACCGTCACAGAAAGTCAGCGGGATTCGGGTTCGCGCCGAAACATCGTCGCCGGCCAGAGTCTCACCGAAGACATCGACGATGATTTCCATCGTCACCGTTCTCTTTCCCGTCTCGGGATCGATGCCTCCGTTCTGCGGCAGTAGTGCTGCGAACGGAGCCTGAGAAAACGCGCCCGGCTCAAAAATCAGAAAGTCATTCAACAGGGCGGTCTGTCCGGCCCCGATGATCCCCGAGATCGATCTCACGAACGACTGGGGAATCAACTTCCCTCCGTCCGTCCTCTGGTAGGTGACGCGATAAGACTTTAGCTTCACATCGAGAAAACGGACATCGGTCGGATTCGTTCTCTTGATGATCGACCTGAGTGTTATGGTTCCCAGACCGCCGGACCCGCAGGTCGAGTCGGCGAAGTCGAGAACCAGAATGTTGGCGTGGTTCGTAGCGACCAGCTCCACGGGAGATGCGCCACGATTCGCCTCATTGCACGATAGTGCGGTCAGTGCGGCCGCTACGACCGCCGTTGCTCGAATCAGATTCAAGGTGACTCTCATTCAACTCCTCCCCTCGCTTCTCCGGAAGTGCGAAGTCTCTCCGCCGCTTCCCGCGTCTCAGATGTTACGAACGATTCGCGGCGTAATGAAAATCAAAAGTTCGTCATGCCGGCTGCTTCTGTCCCGATTCTTGAATAGATTTCCGAGCACCGGAATTTCATGCAGGAACGGAACGCGCGTCTGTGCGTTGTTTTCCGTCGACTGGTAAATGCCTCCGATGACTGTCGTCCCGCCGTCCCGAACCATGACTTTGGTGGAGGCGCGTCGTGTCAACAGCGGAGTTCCTGTACCGCCGGCCACCGAAATACCGGTCGCCGGCTCCGTCTTCTGGACGCTGATATCCATGATAACGGTGTCCTGCGACGTGATCTGCGGCGTGACCGTAAGTCGGAGGGTGGCGTCCGTATACGTGATGGTCGTAGTGAAGTTGATCCTGGTCTGGACGGGGATCTGAACGCCGCTCTGAATCTCGGCCGACTGGTTGTCCTGTGTCGTGACCTTGGGTGCGGAGACAATTCGGGCCAGACCCTCGGCTTCTGCCGCGGTCAGGAGAACATCGAGGTCAAATGTGCCGAGAACGTTACCCAGGGAAAGCTTCAGCACCGGATTTCCAACACCGAGATTGAAGGGCCCGCCGGTGATACCAACGCGATTCGGAAAGACCAGACCGGTTCCGGTGCCAAGGGTGGGATCAAGACGGCCTCCGAAACCCCAGTCGATTCCGAGTTGCTGCAGGAAAGTCTTCGTCGTCTCTATGATTCGCGCTTCGATCACGACCTGCGGAGTCGGGATGTCGACGGTCTCGATCAGGTTGAGCATCGTCTGAAGATACTGGGGGACTTCGGTAATCACGAGCTGGTTGGTTCGTGAGTCGACAATGACCCGGCCTTTCGGCGAGGAAAGCTCCTTGAGTAGGCCTTGAACGTCGTTGGCCTTTGCGTAGGACAACTTCTTGATGACGGTCTGGGTAGCGACGTTGAGGCGTTCCTCCTCCTCCAATTTTCTGGTCTGCGTCTGTTCCGTTGCCAGACGGTCGATCCTTCCCACTCGCATTACGTTCCCCTGCAGGATGTAGGAGAGATCGTTCTGCCGAAGGATGATCTCGAGTGCCTGGTCCCACGGAACGCCCTCGAACTGAACGGTGACGGTGCCGCTGACCTGAGGATCGATGGCGATATTCAGCCCGGTGAGCTGTGCAAACGTGCGCAGGACGTCTTTGATGTCTGCATCTTTGAGATTCAGATCGATCGGTTCGCCGGTATAGACCTTGTCGCCGCCGCTCAGGGTCCTGCTGGCCGTATGACCGATGCCGCTGCCGGAGAGGGGCGCCTGGCTGGAGGCCGTACCAGGCTGACCGGCGAAAACATCCTCAGTCCCGGCGGGGGTCGTTGTTGTTGTTGTCGTCGTCTTCGTACCGCGTCGGGTAGGGGTTGCCTGATCGGCCGATGATCGCACCACCATCGTCTCCGACTTTCGGGCTCGATTGCTGATCTGTGTGGTCCTGGTCGGAGGCGCGGGGGCGATCACGGGGACCTCGGCAAATACGCTCTCTTTGACCGGGACCGGAGCCGCGACTGCAGGCCGTGCCTCGCTGCGCGGCGGGTTCTTTAGCGCCTTCGGAGTAGACGCTGTAGCGACGACTGCTTCCGGCAACGAGGAAGTCGCCGAGGCCAGTTCGTCGCCGAATGAGATCCGAACCGCGTCGGCAGATTTCGTAACGTGATAATCGACCGCTTCGTCAAGGTCCAGAACGACCCGGGTAACAGGCTCGGGGCCGCCCTTGAACTGCGCGACGCGAATGCGCTTGACAAGGGGATCGCCCAGATTCATGGCAGCGGAGCGAGTCTTGTTATTGACTCCCTTCAGATCTACGACGAGCCGAAGGGGATTCGCTAGTTTGAAAGCGGAGTACTGGGCTGGTCCATTCGTGGAGAGCACGACCCTCAAGCCTGGCCCCGATCCCTCCGTGGTCACGCCCCGGAGCTGGGTTGCTCTGCGTGTCGAACCAGTAGTGGCTTCGGACTCGGAGACGGCAGCCTGCATGCTGGACGGTTCCGAAACAGTGGGCGCGGCAGCAACCACACTCTCGGGCGCCTGGACTGCCGGTGCCTTTTTGACCTCAGTTGCGGGCGGCGGTGTTGCCGGAGTAACCGTTTCGGTCCGCGCCGGCAATGCATCTGCCACGACGGGAGCGAGGGAGTCGGAATCGAATGTGACGACCAGCCCACCATCCACCGAAGCGGTGTGAGCCGGAACGGCTTGCGCGAAACGAACCGTAATACGGGTGAGGCCCGTACCGAGCTCTGTCGCGTTTTCAGCGGTTACCGAATTGATGAAGGACGGATAGTGAGTCGGAAAGGTCAGCGAGTCGGCTCGTACGGCACCCGGCAGATCGATCACATAAATGTCCGGCTGAGGGCTATACGATGAGAAGGACGGAGCGCCGGAAGTCTTCAGCAGAATCCGAGGCGCGGGGCTGAGCTCCATGGTCACACTGTCGAGCGAAGTGGCGCCCTTGGCCACTTCTCGAGAAGCGCCCTGGCGCGCTCGGAGCGATTTGGCTGCCATCATTGGCGGCATTACCAACCCGATCGCAACCAGAGCTCCCAGCGCCAGAAGATGCGGCTTGTTCACGTTTGTTCCCACCTTCACCATCACACAGCCCTCCACGCAGCCATCCTGTCGTCCCACCCTCTATGGAGTCTTCTTCCCAGACTGCGGCGTCAACTCTTTCACTACTTCCTTGTAGCGCTCAATACTGGTCGGATCGTTCACCTCTTGCCGGAAATGAATCCCGGTATTGGTGATCTGAACGACCTCACCGTCGAACAGTTTCTCGCCGACACGAAGCAGGTATCCCTTGTTGTCGGGTCCGGTGATCATCGCCACCAGGCCCTGCTTGGTCCGGACGACTCCGGTCAGATCGATCTCGTCGACCAGGAAGCCAGGGACCCCCTCCGGTTTCGGTCCGCCAACCCGGCGATTGGAAGCCGGCCCGATCAGCGAGCGGAATGGATCACGACGTCCCTGGGAGTCGTAGTGGTACGACTCGCCCTGCACCGGCTCCGCCAGGATCTCCTCGAGATTCTGCTGAAGAGCAGAAGGGTCCGAACTGGACGTACTGGATACCGTCGCGGTCGCCTTCGCCGCGGAACCACCTGGGGCGGTGCGCGTTCCAGCCTGCGCGAACAGCAGGCCGACCGAGGCCGAGAACAGAAGCGAGACTCCGATCAATGTCCGTTTCATCGCCTACTCTCCTCCGCCTGCTTTGGCGCCGCCCGGCTTGGCTTTCTTCGTGGCGTCGGGCTCCGGCTCTTTCGGCTCGACGTAGACAAACGTCTTGGCAATGAAGTCGGCCGAAATGGTCCGGTCCTGCTGTGTCGAAAGAGCGGTGATGTTGAACTGCTCGACATTCATGATGCGGCTGAAATTACTCAGACGATTGAAGAGAATGGCCAGATTGTGGTAACTCCCGTCCACGACGATCTGAATCGGCCATTCGACGAACGGCTCACCACCCTCACCGGAGGTTTTGAGCTTGGGGAACACCATCGAGCGGAGGGCGAAATCTCCCTGATCGACCAGCGACTTGATCTTCTTGATGATCTCTTCGGTGTTCTTGCTCGAGGGGAGGATGCGACGCAGCTTCTCGAGCTCCAGCTCGAGGCGGGCGACTTCCTCCCGGAACTGCGGAAGCTTCTTCTCCGCGGCCCGGCCGTTCTCGATTTTCTTCTGTAGCTCGTCAAGCTCCGCATTGGTTGTAGCAATGGAAGCATTGATGTCGTTGATCCACATGTACTGCGTCCCCGCGAGGCACAGGGCTGCCAGGACGAGCCCGATACCCAGGCCCCAGTACACCGGCTTTCCTTCTAGAGCTGTCTCCAGCGGCATCGCTCCTCCTCGCTACTTTCCGGGCGCCGCGGTCGTGCCGCTCGTCGTGGTTACGCCCGTCGCTGATGTGCCCGTCGTGGACGTTGAAGTACCCGCTTCACCGACATTCGCATCGGCCGCGGTCGGCACTTTGAAGCTGAAGCTCATACCGAACGTGTACACGGATTGCGAACCCGTGCCGGTCGAGGCCTGCGTGACCGCGCTGACATCCGGCTCCTGAAATAGAGGGTCACCCTTCACGTTTTCAATAAAAGTAGCAATTGCCGTAGGGTTCAGGCCGCGCCCGTCGAGGGAGACAATACCCTTCTGCAGAGCCATGTGATCGATCCACACGAGGTCAGGAAGGTCCTGACTGACACGATCCATGATCCGGACCGGACCTTTCTGGTTCTTCTTCAGATCATTGATCGTGGCAATCCGCTTCTCGAGCGATACTTTTCGCCTCTCGAAGTCCTCAACCTCTTTGATGATGGCCTCGAGTTTCTGGGCCTCGGCCTGCTTTGCGACCTTCTCTTCTTCTTTGCGCTTCAATTCCGAATGCCTGTAGAACCAGTATCCGGCTGAGGCCAATAGACCGAGCACCAGCAACCCGACCACCAGAATGTTGTTGAGGTTGGCAGCCCCTCCAGCGGTGGACACGGCAGAAGCACCGGGAGCGGCGGCTCCCTTGACTGGAGAGCGCCCCTCTCGGATCAGATTGATCTTAATCAAGCGTCCCCCAACTTCCTGATGGCGAGACCGACGGCGATAGCCATGCTCGGCGCCACTTCGGAGATCCACTCAGGATTAAAGTCACTCTCGTTGAAAGTGATGTTCTTGAGAGGGTTCATGATCTCGACGCCGATGCCAAACTTATCCCGCAGGATCGAATCGAGGTTCAACACTCCCGAGCCACCACCCGATAGAACGATCTCATCGACCCTTTCTGCTCCCGATGTCGCCGTGAAGAAGTCGAGGGTCTTACGAAGTTCTCCGGAGAAATCCTCGGAGACTGAATTCAGAATTGGAATGACCTGCTGGATGGAATAGTCACCCACCGCTTCCCCGCGCTTGAGCGACTCGGCTTGAGCGAAAGAGAGGTTTAACTCGCGCTGGATGGCATCCGTGTACTGGTTTCCGCCGAACGTGATGTCTCGCCAGAAAAGTGAGGTCGCCCCCGACAGCACATTGACGTTGGTCACTGACGCGCCGATATTCACCAGCGCCAGGACTCTTCCTTCTTCGATGGGGTAACTCACCTCGTAAGCGTTCTGCAGGGCGAAGGCGTCTACGTCGACGAGCGCCGCAGTCTTACCGGCCTGAGAGATCACCGAGGTGTAGTCGTTGATCTTTTCCTTCTTGACGGCCACGAGGATGACGTCCAGGTTCTCGCCCGCCGTCGATGGCAACGGCACATAGTCGAGACTCACGTCGTTGATATCGAAGGGGATGTACTGCTCAGCTTCCCACTGGATCGACTCGGCCAGCTCCTCGGGAGACATCGCCGGAAGCGATATCTTTTTGATGATCACCGAGTGACCCGAAAGCGACGTGGCGTAATTGGAATTCTTCACGCCCTGGGCCGCGTTCAATCGCTGAATGGTTTCAACCACCATGGACGAGTCCATGATGGATCCGTCGACGATGGCCTCCGGTGACAAAGGCTCAAGCCCGATTTTCACAAGCTGGTAGCTACCAGCTTTCTTCTCCTTCAGCTCGACCAGTTTGATCGCTGAGGAGCCGATATCAAGCCCGACAAGACTTTTGCTCTTTGAGAAGAACACCGCTCACCCCACATCTCACGACTTCTCGTTGGCCTAAATTTTCACAAAACGGAGAAAGATGCCTGCGAAAGTACACCGATTTATAAGGCCTGTCAACACAACAACTTTTGCCGTGCATTAAAGATACGGGGTTTCGCGCCCCTTTGTTCGCCTCCGGGATTGCACAAAACCTCGTCACTGTTTATTATCCACACCTTTTCAACTGAAGGAGTAGTCCATGGCCAAGATGTGTGAAGTATGCGGGAAAGGGCCGGTGTTCGGAAATCGAATCAGCCACGCCCACAATGTGAGCAGCCGCCGCTGGCTGCCCAATCTGCAGCGCGTTCGCGTGATGGTAGCCGGAGCCGTTCGCCGCATGCAGGTCTGCACCCGTTGCATTCGGAGCGGCGCGATCCAGAAAGCAGCCCGGTAAACCAGAAATCAGAAACCAGAAACCAGAAGGCAATTCAGTCCTTTCTGGTTTCTGGTTTCTCACGCCGTGTGCCGGATGTTGTACTTCCTCTCCACCTGAAGCACCCCCTCGATCGAGCTGATCGATCGAATGACCTTCTCGAGATGCTTCAAATCTGCAATCTCCACAATCAGGTCGATCATCCCGCGCCCATCGGCCGTCCGGGCCTCGATATGCCTGATATTGGTCTTCAGATTGGCGATTGACGACACGACCCGCGCCAGCATTCCAGTCCGGTCCTCGGCTACCACTTCGAGCTCCACCCGGAACTGCGATGTCCCCTGCCCTGCCCACTCCACATCGATCTGCCGGTCAGGGTTGAACATGAGGTTCTTTACATTCGGACAGTCGGCGCTGTGGACAGCGATTCCCTTCCCGCGCGTCACGTACCCGAGAATCGGCTCGCCGGGGAGTGGATTGCAGCACTTGGCCAGATAAGTCATCAGATCGTCGTAACCCTTGACCTTGATGGTCGGCGCCGCCGTAAAAGGGAAAATTTTGCGGACCGCCTGCTGCAACACGCCGGCGGAAGCCAGCTCCCTCTTTTCTTTCTCTTCCTCGGGGACGAAGCGCTCCACGATCGCCTTCGCCGCGATCTTTCCGAAACCGACGTCGGCGTAAAGATCTTCAATCCTGCCAACCCCATACTCCGACAAAACCCCGTCCAGCGCTCCCTCCGCGATCAGCTTCTTGAATGAGACCCGATACTTCTTGGCCTCCTTGTCGATCAGCTTCCGCCCCAGTTCGATCGAACGATTCTTCTGCTCTAAGTTCAGCCAGTGACGGATTTTATGACGTGCTCGCGACGTCACCACCAGGCTCAACCACTCCTGATTCGGCGTCTGAGTCGTGGAGGTCATGATCTCGACGATGTCGCCGTTCTTGAGAGAGGAGCGAAGCTGGACCAGCTTCCCGTTCACTCGCGCTCCCACACAATGGTGGCCGACGTCGGTATGGATCCGATAGGCGAAATCCAGAGGCGTGGCGCCGCGCGGAAAGGCGTAAACAGCCCCCTTGGGCGTGAACGTGTAGACCTCGTCGGGATAGAGATCGATCTTCAGGGACTGCATGAAAACCCGAGGGTCCTTGATGTCGTTCTGCCACTCCACCAATTGACGAAGCCAGAGGAAGCTGGCGTCGTCGGGTGAGGCGCCCAGTCTTCCTTCCTTGTATTTCCAGTGAGCAGCGATGCCCTGTTCGGCGATGAGGTCCATCTCTCGCGTGCGAATCTGCACCTCAAAGGGCTGTCCCTTCTCAGCCACCACCGTGGTGTGGAGGGACTGGTAGAAGTTGGGCTTGGGCATGGCGATATAGTCCTTGATCCGGCCGGGAACGGGTCGCCATGTCTGATGAATGATTCCCAGCGCGGAGTAGCAGTCCCGCACGCTGGCGGTGACGATGCGAAAGGCCAGATAGTCGTACAGCTGCCCGATGTCGTTCTGCTGCCGGCGAAGTTTCTGATGGATCGAGTACATCGACTTCACACGGCCGAAGACCTCGACGTCGATGACGTTCTCCTTCATCGTATGGAGCAGTGTCGAACGGATCCGTTCGACGACAACGCCCGACACCGACATCTTTTCTTTGACGGCCTCGTTCAATTCCTCGAATTCCTTGGGGCTGCTGTAGCGGAACGAGAGATCCTCCAGCTCGTTTTTGACATTGCCCATCCCCAGGCGATTGGCGATCGGTGCATAGATCTCGATGGTCTCTTTGGCAATGGCCTGCTGGCGGTCCTGCGGGAGATGGTTCAGCGTCCGCATGTTGTGCAGGCGATCAGCCAGCTTGACGAGCACGACCCGCAGGTCGGAAACCATGGCCAGAATCATTTTGCGGAAAGTCTCGGCCTGCTGCTCTTCTCTCGAGACGTAGGCGTAGCGGGAAATCTTGGTCACGCCATCCACGATATCTGCGACCTCTTCCCCGAAGAGCTCGTGGAGCTTCTCTTTCGTGGTGAGCGTATCCTCGAGCACGTCGTGTAGAAGACCAACCACGATGGAGGTCTCGTCGAGCTTCATTTCGGCGAGGATGTGAGCGACGTTGAGAGGATGGATCAGGTAGGGTTCGCCGGACTGACGAGTCTGCCCTTTATGGGCCAGAGCGGTGAAGATGTAGGCCTTCTCGAGGAGCTCCTCATCGAAGTTCGGCTTGTACGACTCGACCTTGTCGAGGATGTCTTCGAATCGGATCATCGCCGCGCTCCCGGCAGGTCGCGAGTATAACAAAGCGAACACGATGTCCTAGGTTCGTTGTGAGTGTCTGGATCCCGTTGGTCCGTGCCACGTTTCGTCTGTTCTGGTTGGTGGTGGTCCGTTGTCCGTGTGCGTGTCTCGATCGGCGTAGGGCCGCACGGCGTGCGGCCGGTATCCCGTCGCGGATCACAAATGAATAAGGCAGTCGCTCGGCGGTCCACATCGAACCTTGGACCCGGTGCAGGAAGGTATCGGCCGCACGCCGTGCGGCCCTACGCCAGCCCTGAAGAAGGCTACATCAAGGAAGGTAGGGAACGATCCACTGCCGTCCCTCGGCTCCCGCAACCCGCTGCGCTTTGAATCCGAAATGCTTCTCGATATTTTCCACCGTGAGAACTCGCTCCGGCGGGCCATCGCCGACGAGCTTTCCGTCATCGAGAACCAGAACCCGGTCGGCGCAGGCGGAGCTCCAGCTCAAGTCGTGAGACACGAAGATGACCGAGCACTTCCTCTCCACGACGATTCGCCGCAACAGCCCGAGCAGCTGCTCGACATGCGCGAAATCGAGGGCTGCGAGTGGCTCGTCGAGGAGTACTACTCGCGGAGCTCCCACCAGCACCCGCGCCAGAAAAACACGCTTCTTCTCGCCGCCGCTCATTTCATCGAGGTAACGACCGGCCAGACGATCGACATCGCACGAGGCCAGCGCCGCATGCGCGAGCTCCAGATCAGCCGGAGTCTCCCATCCGAATCGGGCCAGGTAAGCCGATCTCCCTGAGAGCACGATCTCCAGCGCTGTCGCCGGAAAGGCAACGGTTGGATTCTGCGCGAGGTAGCCGACCGAGCGCGCGAACATCCTGCGGTCGATCGTCGAAACCGGTTCCCCATCGAACCAGATCGTCCCCCTGGTCGGATCGATGATGCGGCTCATCAATCGAAGCAGTGTCGACTTTCCTGAGCCGTTCCGGCCGGCCACGCAGACGAGCTCGCCCGCGCCGAATGACACGTCGATCCCCGAAAGCGCCGTCGTTCCACCGCCATATCTAAAATCGACCGCCTCGAGCCTCATGAGCATCTAGGCGGATCTCCTCACCAGCATGAGGAAAAAAGGCACTCCGAGAAGCGCCGTCAGGGCTCCCACCGGAAGCTCGGCGGGTGCCACGACTACACGCGAAAGGGCGTCGGCCAGGATCAGAAGCACCGCGCCTGCGAGCGCGGCCAGGGGCATGCTGATCCGGTAATCGCTGCTCCAGAAGCGTCTGACGAAATGGGGGGTGAGAAGTCCCACGAAGCCGATGATTCCGCCCGCGGAAACGGCGGCACCGGTGGCCAGCGAGGCCGCGATGAAGGCGATTACTTTCGTGCGCTCGGTATTGACTCCTCTGGCCCTTGCGTCTTCCTCGCCGAAACTCAGGAGTCTCAGGTCGCGCGAGATCCACCACAACGCTCCCATGGCGATGGTCAGGGCGATCCCCAGAACCTCCGCTTCTGCGACGGTCGAGGCGAAGAAAGTTCCCATCATCCACCGAAGCGCCATGGTCAGATCTCCCCCTCGCAACACCGACAGGGCCAGCAGAATCAGGGCGGAAAACAGGGCGTTCAGAACGAGTCCGGCCAGCAGAAGCCGCGCCGAATCAACAGATCCATGCCGTCTGGAAACCATCAGAACGACAAATGTTGCGGCTAGCGCACCGCCAAACGCAATCAGCGCGAGCGCCCCCGGTATCCGACCGAAGCCGAGTGCCGTGGCAATGGCCGCGGCACAGGCGGCACCACCCGATACTCCCAGCACGAAGGGATCGGCGAGCGGATTGCGAAGCAACGTCTGAAACGTCGCACCGGACATGGCCAGAATGGCCCCGACGCATCCGGCAACCAGTACGCGGGGAAGTCGAATCTGCAGGACGATGAGACGTGCGACTCGCTCGCCTTCGAAGAAGGAGCTTCCCGTGACGCGCGTTCCGCCAACCGAAATACCAATGAGGATTGACAGGATCAGCGCCATCGACAATAGCAGCAGGCCACGACGCAGCTCCGTCTTACCTGGAACCATCGTCACCGGAACTCCAGACCATCGAGTATCGCATTGAGCTCCGCGGCCGCTTCCGCAACACGTGGCCCCGGACGAGTGAATCGATTTTCGTCGACCGGGATGATGAGGCCGTCGTGGAGAACCTCGAGCGTCGCAGTTCGCGAATCGCCCGACAGTTGCTTCTGCAGAGTGGCGAGATTCACAGATTTCGAGGGGAAAAGAATGAGATCGGGCGGATTCGCGATCAGCGCTTCCAGAGAATACTGAGGCCATCCCTTCACCGTCGGTGGAACGGCGTTGACTGCGCCGGTGAGTGTGAGGAGGTCGTCGATGAAAGTGTCGTGACCTGCCACGTAAAGCGGATTCGGCCAGAGGAGAAACAAGACTCGCGGCGGCTTCGGCCGGACTCGCTTCTGCGCCGCGATGGCCTTCTCGATGGTCGCCGCAATGGAAGCGTCGCCGCCGAGAATTCCGGCAATTCTGGCCGCTGCCGGAGCGATCTGCGATAGACGCTCCGTCTTCACGACATAAAGCGGTATGTGAATCTCGCGCATCGCTTCGGCAAGTCCCGGGCGATTCGCGGAGGTCGATGCGAACACGAGGTCGGGTTCGAGCCGGGCAATCGACTCGAGGTTCGGCTCCATAGCTCCGACCTTCGGAAGCTTCGCCGCCTCAGCAGGAAAATCCGAGAAATCGTCGGTGCCGACAACGCGATTGCCTGCTTTCACCGCAAAAGCCAGCTCCGTCACATTCGGGGCGATGGTGACCACTCGTCTGGCAGGAGGGCTGAAGTCGACGTCTCTCCCGACGTCGTCCTTCAACCCGCTGCCTCGACGGCGGCATGCCGGCAGAAGCAGAAGAGTGAGGAGGCAAAGCGAAATAAAAAACCGACCCGGGAGGGTCGGTCGTAGATTTTTAAGCACGCTGAAAGAGGTACCCGTTACGACTGCTCGTCGTCTTCCTCGGCCAGATCATTCTCGATTCCCAGCCGGTTACAGGCCGCCGCATACATCTGCTTGGCCGCATTGATGGCATTGGTGAGGTCGGCGATGCGCTCTTTGACCTTGCTCAACTCTTCCTCGATCAGATCTTTCAAATCATTTACTTCCGCTCTCGTGACCTCGAGAGTGCTCTGATAAAACTCACGCTGTTTATCGGTCAAAGTCGCCATCTTAAGTCCCTCGATTGCTCTCGATTTTTTTTCTATCTTGCTGATTTTGCTGAAACGGGCGGCGATTATAGCTTAAAGGGGATAGTCATCGTGTAGTACGACTTCACGTGTACCCCATCCTTGGTGGCTGGACGAAACGCTGAGGAACGCACAGCTTCGGCCGCGGCCTCATTGATACCCACGTTTTGGGCCACTCCTCGCAGCACTTTGATCTCGAGCACCTTTCCCGTTTCCGAGACCAGGGCCCGAACCACGACCAGCCCCTGAACCTTCTGCGCTTTTGCCATCGGCGGGTACTGCATCTTGCTGAGCTTGATGAGTTGCGGCGGTTCCAATCCCTCCGCTCCCTGTTCGACGAGGTCGCCTTCTTTGACACGGGCTGCGGCTGGAGCGGCCGGTTCAGGCCGCGCTTCCGCCACTGTCTGCGTCGCAGCCGGTGGAGGTGGCGCCGGAGTCGGCTGCGCCGCTATGGTCTGCGTAGCCGGGGCCGGAGTCGGTAGGGTTGGAGCAGCTGGCCTCGTTTCGGGAGGCTTGGCCAGTGCTGCGGTCTGAGTTGCCTTCTGCAGGTCGAGACGCGCCTTCTCCTGAGCGAGCCGCTTCTTGACTTCCTCGTTGATCAGGGCCTGATCATTCTGCCCGAGCGCCGTTCCCGTTGTCGCGGTCGTAACTGTGGTGGTCGGAACGACGGGTGCCGCCGTGCTGCCAACAGAAGTCGTCGCGGCCGGAATCGACGCGGTCTGTGCTGGCGAGTTGACCGGCGACGCTGGTGAGCTCTTCCTGGTGGCCATCACCACGCCGCCAATGACCGCTGCGGCCACCAGAACACCGATGGCGATCAAGGCCACGGGTGCCTTCTTCTCTTCGGCAGGGACGCCGAAAGAAAATGTCGGTTCGGGAGAAGAAGAAACTGCAACCGGGACCAGAGCCGCCACGTGTACAGGGGCGGCAGCAGCGACGTGCGGCGTGACTTTTTGTGGTGGCGGCGGCGCGACTACTGCCGGAGCCGGTGGCGCGGCTACTTCCTCGACGGGTGCGACCACTTCGTCCTCACCGCCATAAATTCGGTGCATGAAAATGGCGAGATCCGCGCTGGTCGGCGTGGGGCGGAAGCTATAGAGAACGGCATCGAGGTCCCGCGCCATCTCTCCAGCGGTCTGATAGCGGTCGTCAGCATTCTTCTCCAGAGCCTTGTGAACGATGTGGTCGATCTCCGGAGTCACCTCATCGTTGATGTGCGAAGGCGTCTGCACCTGGCCCTCGCGCACCTGCTCGAGGATCGACATCTCGCTTTCGCCAGTGAAGAGCTTCCTCCCGGTGAGCATCTCGAACAGAACGACGGCCAGGGCGAAGATATCGGAGCGGCGATCGATGTTCTTTCCGCGGGCCTGCTCCGGTGACATGTACTGAAGCTTTCCCTTTAAGGCACCGGCAATCGTGTGCGAGGCCTTCGAGGCAGCTTTGGCGATTCCGAAGTCGCAGAGCTTGATGTCGCCCTCGTAGGAGATGAGCACGTTCTGCGGGGACACATCGCGGTGGACGAGACCCATTTCCTTCTCATCGAAGTCGCGCTTGCGATGGGCGTAGTCCAGAGCCGAGGCGATCTTGGAAGTGATGAACAAGGCCAGCTCGATGGTCATGGGCTGGCCGCGATCCTCGCCCCGCTTGAGGATGGCCTTCAGATCCCGGCCATCGATGAACTCCATCGCGATGTAGAACGAGGAGGCGATCTTGCCGAGATCATAAATATGAATGATGTTGTTGTGGTTGAGCTGCGCCGCCAGCTTGGCTTCGTCAATGAACATCGTGACGAATTCCTCGTTGTCGGACATATGCGGGAGGATCTTCTTGATCGCCACCATCTTCTGGAAGCCTTCGACTCCACGCATCCGGGCTTTCCAGACCTCGGCCATTCCGCCAGTCGCGATCTTTTCTTTCAGTACGTATTGGCCAAAGCGAATGCCGTCGACATCTTCCTTTTCCTTCTCATCGTGCTTCTCGGGCTCGACTCTCGGCACAATGATCGGAGCCGAGATGGTCACCTTCTGCGGAAGGGGCACATCGACGAGTGTTGGAGGGGGCGTTGGAGCAGGACGAGGTGCCGCAGCTGGAGATGGACGGGCTGGTACCTCTTGAGGTGCGGCGGCCACCGGAGCTACACGAGGCGTGGCGGGCGGAGGCGCGGCGACGGGAGCTTCCGCGGCAGGCCGCGGCCGGTTCTGTTTCTCGAGTCCTGAAAGTGTGTTTTGAACAAGGTCATCGATGGTGCTTCTGGGCTTTGCGGGTTTGGGAACGGCCGGTGTTGATGGAGTGGGAGCCGCCTGGCCATCTGGCCGCTGGTCCTCTGGCTTCTTCTTGACCGCGCGCACGCCCGAGAGTGTCTGCGAGAGCATGTCGTCGAGATCCTGCGAGGCCTTCGCAGATTTACGCGAAGCGATCGCAGCGGGATTCTTATCGTCCACCATGTCTCCAAAAATATCGTCAGAAGTGAGCTTTTGCCCACCGCCGGGAGGTGCCGCGGCAGGTTTGGGATTGAGCAGGCCAAGCTCACGAAGATCGAGTTGCACGGTCTGGTTTGACGCCCCGCCCAGCAGTTGTTTCACCTTGCCAAGAAACTCCCCTTCCGAATAAGGCTTCGGCAGAATGTCGGACGCGCCGAGCTTCATGGCGTCGGCTTTGGTGCTCTTGCCGTTATAGCCGGACACGGTGACCAGGATCGGCGTCCCTTTGAAGTCCGACCGATTGCGAATCAGCCTGATGAGCTCCGGAGCACTGATCCTGGGAAGAACCGAGGACATCACGATGAGACGTGGCTGCCGCTTGTCGAGAGTCGACAGGGCTTCCTCCCCATCCTTCACGAATACGGCATCATAAGGCTGGCCACTGAGAGCCTGCTTGACCCGATCCGTATAGCGAGGTTCGTACTCGACGACGAGAATATTGTCTGACATGGGATTGAAGTCTTTAGAATGATGAAAGTTATCCAATTGTCACACAGGAGTCACACACCGGTCAAACGCTTGTGGCGGCGACATGGGACCAGAATTTTCTACTTGCAACGGTCGGGTTTGATTCCGGTATACTACCGCCGCTATTGAAAGGGTCGCCGGATTTTTCGGCGCCCAGCGGCCTCGGGCCACGAATCGAGCAAAGACTCCGATCGGCTTTCCCGCCAGGCGTTCGAGCTTTGAACTCCGCCGAGAGTCGCAGATTCCGGATATTCAAATCTGAGGCAGGTCACACAAGAACCGCGCATGACACCAGAAGAAACTAAAAATCGTAAGCGTCGGCGTCGCCGGCGTCGCCCCAACGGAAATAACGCCGCAACCCCCAACCCTCAAGGCGGCAACGGCTCCGACGCCCCACCTCCGCCCGAGCGAACGGCGCAGGGCTCAGCCGCGCCCCAGAATCGTTCGCGTCGTCGTCGTTCACGACACCGGCGCCGAGGTGAAGGCGAGCCGCGCTTCGATTCGCCGCGAACGGTTTCCGGCGACCAGCCGGCGCTGCCAGAGGTCGTCGATGAAGCCAGTGGCGTGCTCTTCATCAAGGCCAACGGCACCGGCTTCCTTGTAAACCCCGCCAACAACTACATCGCTCAGTCGATCAACCCGATCGTGCCGAGAAACATCATCGAGCGTTATCACCTGCAGGCCGGTCTGAAGATGTCCGGCCCGGCGCGCAGGGCCGGAAACACCATCGAGCTGGTGAATCCCGAAATGGTCGAGGACATGCCTCTCGAGGTATTCCGCGAAACGCGACGTCCTTTCTCTGAGCTGATCTCGATTGATCCCATCCAGTGTTTCAAGCTCGAGACCGAGCCCGACAGACTCTCCACCCGCGTTCTCGATCTTCTCGCTCCCATCGGCCGCGGCCAGCGCTGCCTCGTAGTAGCGCCACCCAAGGCTGGCAAGACGACGCTGCTGAAAGACATCGCCCACGGAATCGAGAAGAATCATCCCGAGGTGATCGTGATGGTCTTGCTCGTCGACGAGCGCCCCGAGGAAGTCACCGACATCCGACGATCGGTGCGGGGTGAAGTCATCGCCTCCTCTTCGGATGAGACGGCGGAGAATCACATCATCCTGGCCGAGCTCGTTCTCGAGCGCGCACGACGCCTCGTGGAGCTCAAGCACGACGTCGTCATCCTCTGCGACTCGATCACGAGAATGTCGCGCGCCTACAACAACGAGCAGCGCTCCAGCGGGCGCATTCTCACCGGCGGCATCGACGCACGGACGATGGAGAAGCCGCGCAAATTCTTCGGCTCGGCACGTTGTGGCGAGGACTGGAGCTCGCTGACCATCATCGCCACTGCCCTGATCGATACCGGATCGCGCATGGACGAGGTCATCTTCCAGGAGTTCAAGGGCACGGGTAATACAGAGATCGTTCTCGACCGGGGACTCTTCGAGCGCCGTATCTTCCCGGCCATCAACATCGCTCAGACCGGAACCCGCAAGGAAGAGAAGTTACTGCCGCTCGAGTGGCAGCCCAAGATTCACACGCTTCGACGCGCTCTAGCCGGTACCGACCCGATGACGGCGATGAAGATGTTGCTGGAAAAGATGCAGAAGTACCCGTCCAACGAGGCCTTCCTGAAGAGCTTCTGAGGCCGGCACTGATCCATCTCCGGGCCGCTCTTTACGCCCGGAATACCCGTTCTTTTCACGAAAACATCGAAACAGCTTTGCGGGACGGGTGAATGGGGTTAAGTTATCGCGCTCAAGTTTGAAAATACAGGAGCCCTCGGGCTCCAGCTGCATCAAAGTCTCGTCTTTGACCATAACAGGAGGATGTATGGGTTTCCGCAACTGTCTTTTCGTCGCGATTTCGTTGTGCCTGGCGCTGTTTGTCGTGAGCGCTTCGGCGCAGTCGGTCAATGCAACGACCGGCTCCATCAGCGGCAAGGTCACCGATAGCACGGGGGGAGCTCTCCCCGGCGTCACCATCACTGCGACCAACACTGATACCGGTCTGTCGCGTAACGCCGTAACCGAGACCGCGGGTGATTACTCACTCGCGCTCCTTCCGCCGGGACGCTACAGCGTCACCGGGGAGATGGCAGGACTTGGCAAAGCTGCCAACCCCAGAGTGACCGTTCTTCTCGGTACCACCACCAAGACCGATCTGAAGATCAACCAACAGATCTCCGAGGAGATCACGATAACGGCGACCGCCCCGGTCGTCGACGTTACGCAGTCAGGTCAGACGACCTCGGTCACTGAGAAACAGATCGAGAATCTTCCCCTCCTCAGTCGCGACTTCCGATCCCTCGCCGAGTTGACTCCCGGGGTCAATGCGGCTTTCGGTGGCCGTATTCAGGCCAACGGCGGCCGCGGTATTACGACCGATTTCAACATTGACGGCGCTAACGCGAACTCCGAGTTTTTCGGCGAGCAGACAGGCGGCACGCGCGCCCCCTTCACCTTCTCCCAGGCCGCCATCAAAGAGTTTCAGGTCATTCGCTCGCAGTACAACGCTGAGTTTGCTCGCGGCGTGGGCGCTACCTTGAACGCCATCACCAAGAGTGGCAGCAACAACGTCAACGGTGAAGTCTTTGACTTCTACCGCAAAGGTCAGTGGGCCTCGAAGCGTCCGACGTTTCTGCATGGCCAGAAAGCAACGGAGAGCTTCCGAGGCAAAGATTCGAATCAGCCCGGATTTGCCGCCGGCGGTCCCATCGTCCGCGACAAGGCATTTTTCTTCGTAAACGCTGACTTCCAGCGCCAGAAGCTTCCGATCATCGCCAGCGACTTCACGGCACGCTCGCAATTCACGGCCCTCTCGCCGGACGTCCGTGCCGCATTCTTCACACGCTTCCAGGATATCGTCGGGCATCCCTTCTCCCAGGAGCTCAATTACGATCAGACCTTCGACCAGAACACCTATCTGGGCAAAGTCGACCTCAACCTCGGAACCAGGAACCACGCCTCGATTCGAGACAATTATTCCGAATTTACGAATTCAAACAATCAGAACGGCTTCCAGCTCGCATCGAACCAGGGTAATGAGACCGACAAGTTCAATCAGCTCGTCGGACAGGCCGAATCGATCCTGACGCCCTCGATCTTCAACCAGTTGATCGCCCAATACGAAATGCAGGAACGTCCCATCAATCCTACGTCTGAGGGCTTCCCTGAAATCAACGTCACGCAGAGCGGGCAGACGGCGACCTTCGGAAACATCAACTTCCTCCCCAACAACACCACGGAGAAGAAGTACCAGATCAAGGACAGCCTTTCCTGGAGCATCGGCCGCCACAATGTGAAGGTCGGAGCAGAGGGTCTGTTCGAAAAGTTCAACAATATGTTCCCGCGCTTTGCTCGCGGTCAGTACTCGTACGCTTCAGTTGCCGACTTCATCGCCAACAAGCCGAGCCGTTTCCAGATGGGCTTCGGACCGACCGGTGGCGCAACGCCCTTCAGCCAGAATACCTACGGCACGTTCATTCAGGACTCGTTCAAGCTGATCGACCGTTTGACGGTCGATGTCGGCTTGCGATACGACTATCAGACCATGCCGAAACCCAAGGCAGCGCTCGCGGCGGTGAAGTACCCCGAGTTCGTGAACAACTTCAAGTCGGACAAAAACAACGTCGCCCCCCGTCTTGGTTTCGCCTTCGACGTCTTCGGAACCGGCAAGTCTGTTCTCCGTGGCGGCACCGGCAAGTTCTACAACTACCTCCCGGCGATTCTTCTGGCCAATCCGCTGGCGCAGATCAGCGGTGGATTCACCTTCATCAATCTTCCCTGCACCACGGCGCTTCCGTGCCCGACCTTCCCGAACATCCTCACGCCGGCGCAGTTCGCAGCAACGCCAGCTTCGGGTAACTCGATCCAGGCGATCACCGACAACTTTCAGGCTCAGGAGTCACTACGCTCCAGCCTTCAGTTCGAGCAGCAACTTGGCAGTCAGTACAGCGCGGGTATCAGCGGCGAATACGCTCGCCTCACCCACGTTCAGGGAAAGACCCAGCTCAACGCCGTTGCGCAAGCCTACTCGTTCGGCAATCTCCCCGTTTACTCCCTCAACAGCCCGAACCGTCGGTATCTGGATTACGGAAGCGTCCTAGCCGATACCTCGGACGAGAAGGCCAACAATCGCTCCTTCACCGTCGAGACCCACAAGCTAGCGCTGGAGAACAGCAAGTTCTCGTGGGACGCTCATTACACCTGGTCCAAGTCGGTCGACCAGGAATCGAACGAGCGCAGCACTTCCTCTTCTTTCCGTTTCGATCCGCTCAATCCTTCGCTCAGCCAGGGTCCTTCGGATTTCGACATCCGTCATCGCGTCGTCGTCGACGGAACTTACGAACTGCCTTTCGGCTTCTTCGTGTCCGGTATCTATAACTACCGGTCCGGAGCGCCGTACACGCAGAACATCTTCTGCAACTGCGGCGGCCTCTCGTTGAACGGTCTCTCCAACATCACCGGAAACATCCCGGTCTTCCTCGACAGCAGCGGCCAGATCATCGATCTCACCAAGGCTGCCGGCATGACTCGCCCGCAGTTCGCCGACTTCCTCAACGCCCAGGGCGCGCATATCGCCTCGCGCAACGGACGCCGTCAGCCCACCGTGACCAACATCGACGCCCGCATTTCCAAACGCTTCGGACTCACACATGGTGTTCAGCTGGAGTTGATCGGCGAGGTCTTCAACCTTCTCGCCCAGAGCAACCAGTTCATCACCGGTACGAACCAGTCGCTGTACACCGTGAACTACACCGCGTCTACGGACAAGTTCACCACCATCACAAAGAATGCGAACTACGGCATTCCGACGAGCTACAACACGGCCGTCGACCCGCGTCAGTATCAGGTCGCAGCGAAGATCGTCTTCTAAAGCATTCCATCGCAGTGGTAAAAAGGCCACCCGATTTCGGGTGGCCTTTTTTTTGTAACGGAGACTCGCGTGAAATCAAATCAGACTCTTGTCACCATCGCCGTAACACTTCTTCTGTTGGCGTGCTGTACGCACTCCGCATCGCAGCCTCGACCCGTCGCGGCTCCGACTCCCGACGTGGCCGGGGGCGTTGCGTCAACCGCGATGCCGGACTGCTCGCTGGTGGAGCCTGACCTCAACAGTGTTCTCTGGATGCAGACCTCGGCCGAATATCAAGCCCTTACCGAGGAGATCTATCGCTGGGGAAAAAAGATGCTCGTCGAGGCAGCGAAAGATCCGGGCTGGTCCGCCGCCACGGAGCAGGAGACGACGGCCGGGAAGTCGCCGGCGGTCATCCTCGACATCGACGAGACGGTCCTCGACAACTCTGCCTACCAGGCTCGGCTGCTCAAACATCACGAGAACCACAACGACGACCGCTTCCAACTCTTTCGTGATGAAGCGGTCTCACGAGCGATCAACGGCGCTGTCGATTTCTGCCGATTCGCGCAGGGGCAGGGAGTAACCGTTTTCTACATAACGAACCAGCGCGCTTCGATGGAAAAAGTGGTTCGCGACAACCTCAACAAACTCGGCTTCCCGATCGACGACCAAGTGGACACCGTCCTGGTCCAGGGGGAGCGCGAGGACTGGAATTCGTCGGATAAGACTTCCCGTCGCAGGTTCGTGTCCGACAAATACCGCGTCATCCTTCTCTTCGGTGACGACCTCAATGATTTCGTACCGGCAAATGGGAAGACGCTACAGGAGCGTTCGGCGTTGCTGGAGCGTTACCGGGACTACTTCGGCAAGAAATGGTTCATGATCCCCAACCCGACCTATGGCTCCTGGGAGCGGAGCGTTCTCGGTAAGCCAGGGCTCCCGAAGTGCGAGCAGATCCGCATCAAGAACGAGGCCTTGCGAACAGACGAGAAACAGTAGGTTCGGGTACATCTGGCCCGAGCGGCCGGTACGTCGTCATCCTGAAGCGAAGGACAGCGTGCGCGCTGCGCCTGAGAAAAGAAACCGAAAGGGTGTCATCCCGAGCGTCGAGCGAGGGATCTGGGTGGGGGCCTTGCGGTTTCGGTCCGGAGGCATCACGTACGATTGTACGCGGCGCCACAGACCCGAAGCCGCCACCCAGATCCCTCGCTGCGGCTCGGGATGACACCTCCGCAAACCCGCGTAAATACTGGCAGTTTCTTAGAAGGGAGCACGCGCGAAACAAACGATCAGCAAAGAGTGAGTGCGACCGAAGGATCTTTGGTGGCACTCGCGAGGTAGTCAATTTACACCAGGGTGATGTCACCAAAGATCCTTCGCTTTCGCTCAGGATGACAAGCCTTCTCACCGGCAACCTCGGTGTCCACGGCTGGGAATGGACTTCGGCTTCGAATCAGCCGACCAGCGCGCCGACCAGATCGTAGGGATGGGCGTCGTTGATCTCGACTCTGGCGAAGTGCGGGAACTCGCGCACACTGTCCATTCCGTCGTTGATCAGAAGGCGGCCGTCGATCTCCGGGGCCTGTCCTGCGATGCGTCCTTCGAGAAGGTGCTCGGTCTCGGCACAGACTCCGGTGATGATGGCGTCGAAGGTCTGGCCCACCTTCGCCGTGTTCCGCGCCAGCGAGATGGCCTGCTGCAGTTCCATGAGCTTGTCGCGGCGCCGCTCTGCCGTCTTTCTCGTTGGAATGTCGGTCATCTTCGAGGCCGGCGTGAACTCCTCGGGTGAATAACAGAAAGCGCCCATCTGATCGAATTGCGCCCACTCGACGAAGTCGTACAACTCGCCGAAGTCCTTCGCAGTTTCCCCGGGATGGCCGACGATGAAAGTGGTGCGCAAAGAGAGATCCGGAACGAGTTCTCGCATGCGGCTGACCATGTCGCGATACTGCTGCGGCGAGCCGGGGCGTCTCATGCGACCAAGCACATTTTCCGAGGCGTGCTGCAACGGAATGTCGCAGTAGGAAACAAAGCGTTTCTCGCGGCCCATCAGCTCAAACAGCGACCAATCGAGGCTGCCGGGGTAGGCGTAGAGAAAACGGATCCACTGGAAGTCTGTTTCGGCCAGAAGGCGCTCCACGAGTCGAGTCAGTCCGTGCTCGACCCCGAGGTCCTCTCCGTAACGCGTCGTGTCCTGAGCGATGAGGCACAATTCCTTGACACCTTTGAGCTCGAGCTGCCGGGCCTCAGAAATCAGAGAGTCGAGCTGGCGGCTGCGAAACTTGCCGCGCATCTGCGGAATCGCGCAGAAGGTGCAGGGGTTTGAACATCCTTCAGAGACTTTGAGGTAGGCGTGTGATGTGCCCTGAGTCAGCACGCGGGGCAGGTCCTCATACAACCTCGCCGACATCTTCCGCTTCACCGGAGCGCTGTCGCCGGAGTAGTCCTGGCCGGTGACGGCAGCGGTGATCTGCTCGAGGTGATCGAGTCCGACGAAGGCGTCGATCTCGGGAATTGCCTCTTGAAGATCGGAGCGGTATTTCTGAACCATGCAGCCAGTCACGACGAGCCGCTTGAGCTTTCCGCTCTTACGCTCAGCCATCTCCAGAATCGTATCGATCGATTCCTGTTTTGCGGCGTCGATAAAACCGCAGGTATTGACGATCACAACGTCGGCGTCGTCGAGGTCACTCGTGACCTGCATCTCGGTGCCAGCCTGCAGCTGACCGAGCATGATCTCGGCGTCGACGAGGTTCTTGGGACAGCCTAGCGAGATCATCCCGACACGGGAAATGGTTTTTTCGGTCATTGGGTACTTTCAGGAGTCTCGCTAAACAGCGGAAAGGGCCGGCCTATTCTATGCGGCGCTCGTAGCGGAGCCGGCGCATGGCGTGACGCGCCCCCCGCTCGGACACCAGCTTGCGCAGCCCGGTGTTCATGAGCTCCGTGCCGATGAGACGCTCCTGGTCGTCCGTGGAGACGGCCACGAGCTCATTCCCCAGTCCCGCGGCCACCGTTTCGACGGTGCGATCATGCAGAACAATGACGGCCTCAGGCACGGGCTGATGCGGATTGACTTCGTGCGTCGCCGTAAGGGCCGACCCGTTCAGAATGAGAATGTCGATTCCTCTGGCCTGCAGCCAGCGGATGGCCGCTGCCAGCGTAAGAAGATGCCAGTTGCGATTGCGACGGTGAATTTTGGCAATGGTCTGGTTCCGCTCGCCAAAGGGCTTGAGCACATTCGGCTGAATCTCCCAGATGAGCGCCAGTTTCTCGGCGGCGTCCAGAGTGCCACTGGTTTCGCCGATCGATCCGGGAACAGTGTGCTGGCGGCCTTCGGCGCCGGCGACGAGAAGTGCATCATCGAGATCACTACTGACCACGTCGAACGAGATGGTCTCGGCCCGTCCACCGAAATGGGCGTTCTTCGAGAACAGCACCAGCCCTGACGGGGCAACCTGACCAGGCGCGAGTATGGAGTCGATGGACCGCTTGATCTCGCTCAGTAGCGAGCCCTCGTCGGGAAGTACGTCGAGATTGCCGAGCGGCATGACCAGCCCTGAAGCTCGACCTTCCGCTGCGCGCGGCGCGTAAAGGCTCGGCGTTGGCTTTCCCTGCAGCCAGAGCTCGTGATTCTTGCGAAGGTAGGCCTCTACCATTCTGGTGCGCAGGCCGGCCAGATCCTCAGGTGTGATCTGCGAAGCGGCGTCGAAATCTTCCGACAAAGAGCTGAAGGAATCGAGGGCATCGGCCCCGTACTGAAGGTAAAAGTCGTACAACGTAGCCTTCGTGTCGGGACGGATCCGGAAACGATCGAGTACTTCGGCGAGATGCCGAGGGAAGGTCATGCGTGTCGCAACCTGACTCAAGCCGCGATCTCGCGGCTTCGATCGAGAAGATAAAGGACGTCGTTGATACAGGTGATCCCGGCGAGCCCCTGCCGCAGTTCTTTGGCATGAGGTATCCCCTTCGAGAACCAGCCAATGACCGTACGCGCCTTGTGAAGCTTCCAGAGCTCCGGCTGCGGAGCACCCTCGATCTTCTGAAGATAGCGTTTCATGGCCACGATGCGCCGATCCACTTCATCGGTGACAACCTCTCCCGACACCACTGCGGCGATGTCTCTAAAGATGAAAGGATTGTGCAACGCCGCCCGACCGATCATGACCCCATCACAAGCGGTCTCCCGGAACATCCGCAGGGCGTCCTCGGCAACTTTGACGTCACCGTTTCCAAAGACAGGAATCGAGATCTCCCGCTTTACCGCTGCAATGTACTTCCAGTCGCTGGCACCCGAATAAGCCTCGCTTCGTGTCCGTCCGTGAATCGCGATCGCCGCCACTCCCATTTCTTCAAACCTCTTCAGGAGCGGAATGACGTCATCGCTCTCCCATCCTTTACGAACTTTTACTGTCACGGGGATACTGACCCGTCTGCGAATCTTCTCGACCACGCGGGCGGCGCGATCGAAATCCTTCAGTAGAGCCGAGCCGGCCCCGCTATTCACGATCTTTTTGACCGGGCAACCCATGTTGATGTCGACGATGTCGACACCCTGGTCCTCGACGATGGCCGCCGCGTCATCCATTCGGTCGGGGTCTCCCCCATAGATTTGAATGGCCACGGGGCGCTCACGCTCGTCGAAAGCGAGCATGTTCCTGGAACGGGCATTGTTCCTGGTCAGCCCCTCGGCAGAAACGAATTCGGACACGACCAGCCCCACCGATCCCAGCTCTTTGATCAACGAGCGATAATAGGTATCGGTGACCTCGGCCATCGGCGCGAGTGCCAGAGGAGGATCGACCAAAACCGGGCCGATCGAGAAGGATTTGAGCGCGAAAGACATATGTAAACAATCCGTTAACAGGGCCAGAGAGTACTATCTTCCTCATCTTTCCGAGGGAAACATTTTCGATTCAGGCGCGTCTCACCATTAAACCCGCATTTCTCACAGGGTTTCGTCGCTTCTCAGCAATAACCCTGTGCGAAATGCGGGTTCTGTCGGCAGGTGCTGTGGCACTCCCGATGGAACGGCATTTCTATCTTTTATCCCAGTCTCCAAGGAGGAGCTGATTCGTATGAGTCACGTGATGAAGCGAAATCTGTCTATGCTGGCCATCGCCATCGCCTGTGTGGCGGGCGGCATGGTCCTTACTGCCGACCTTGGCTGGACGCAGCGCTCCAGCGCCCAGACGATTCAGACGGCCGGCGGCCCGGTGAATGCCGTCACCATCCCCTCATTTGCAGACGTAGCCGAGCGGGTGATGCCGTCTGTCGTTTCCATTACATCCACCGAAGTAGTCAAGGAAGACGCCCAGCAGCCGCATGGCGGGCAGGGAGTCGACCCGTTCGATTTCTTCTTCCCCGACCCTCACAAGCGCCGCGCGCCTAAAGGAGATGACGATGACGAGCACCAGCAGAAGAGCGGTGGCTCGGGATTCATCATCTCCCCCGACGGTTACATCCTGACCAACAACCACGTCATCGAAGGCGCCACCAGGGTCGAGGTTCACTACGGGAACTCCGACAACGGCTCCGATCGTCGCGTGCCGGCCAAGATCATCGGTCGCGATCCCGCAACCGACATCGCTCTGCTGAAGATCGACGTCAAAGAGCAGCTTCCGGCAGTTCGTCTGGGCGATTCCGATCGGATCCGGATCGGCGATTGGGCCATTGCCATCGGGAACCCGCTGCAGTTTGAGAACACTCTTACGGTCGGAGTGATCTCCGGTCGCGGCCGCGCGCTCGGCATCAACCGGACCACGCAGTCGTTCGAGAATTTCATCCAGACCGATGCCGCCATCAACTTCGGCAACTCCGGCGGTCCTCTCCTCAACATCAACGGCGAGGTTGTCGGCATCAACACGGCGATCCGCGCTTATGCCCAGAACATCGGGTTCGCCACACCAATCAACATCGCCAAGCGAATTTATCCGCAGCTCAAGGAGCGCGGAAAAGTGAGCCGTGGGTATCTCGGAATCAACATCACCGATGTCGACAGCAAGAAAAAGGATGGGCTCGGCCTCTCTGAGATGAAAGGCGCCTTCGTCGAGTTCGTCGTTCCGGGTGGCCCCGCCGAGAAAGGAGGCATTCAGCCCGAGGATGTCATCGTCCAGGTCGACAACAAGGATGTCCGTAAGACTCGTGACTTGATCGACTACGTATCCGATCAACCACCCGGCAGTAGTGTTCGCATCACCCTGATTCGGAACGGGCAGCGTAAGAACGTTACGGCCAGGACCGAAGAGCGACCGGCCACGATCGGCCAGGCCGAAGAGGCGACGCCGACCGAACCGAAGGCTCCAGTGCGCAATAAGCTGGGTATCTCGGTTCAGGAGATCACTCCGGCCGTGCGCCAGGCTTACGGCATCGACGACTCGGTTCGCGGCGTCGCCATCACCGACGTGAAGGAAGTGTCGCCTGCCGGCGATGCCGGACTCACCGAAGGCGATGTCATCACTCAAGCCAACGGGCAGAGGGTCACGGGCCTCGATCAGTTCCGCGGCCTCGTAGACAGCCTCAAGAGCGGCCAGTACTTGCGCCTTTACATCTCGCGTTCGACGCGAGGCGCGGACCGTCCTGCATCGTTCTTTGCGTACGTGCAGGTGCCGTAGTCACTATCAATCAGCCTTAATATCGAAAAGGGCGGCCTTCCGCCCTTTTCGATTCTTTGACACAATTCAACCTGTAAATAGGTTGTTTTGGGTGTCATCCCGAGCCGCAGCGAGGGATCTGGGCGGGGGCCCTGCGCCCCTGGCAATCGAAAATGTGCGAGTACCACGATGGAAGGGCCACCACCCAGATCCCTCGCTGCGGCTCGGGATGACACACCCTTCGGCTCAGGGATAACAAGCAATTCAAGCATCAGGGACCCGATGACAGACTATGTGAGAGATCCCGAGATCAACCGCCTGATCCAACAGCTCAACGGAGACGACGCGATCGACGGAGCGACGATGGCCGAAGTGCCCGAAGAGGACCGTGCTCCGGCGGAGCGTTTGCGTCAGCTGCTCTCGGACATGGTGCGGCACAACGCCACCGACCTCCTCGTCATCGCCGGGGCGCCGGCCACATTCCGCATCCACGGCGAGCTGCGCTCGTTCGGCCCGGCTCTGACGGGGACGGATGTTCAGTCGATTTTCCAGCTCCAGATCACGCCGCGGCGGAGTCAGCGTCTCGAGAATGACGGCGCGGCAGATTTCTCAATCGTTCTTCAGAATGAGACGGCGGAAAAACGTCAACGCCGTTTTCGTGTCAACCTGCATCGGCAGCGAGGCGAACTTGCCGCGGCGATACGGGCGCTCCCCGTCGAGATCCCTTCGCTTTCCCAACTCAATCTTCCGGCTTCCCTGGCCGAGCTGGTGACGACAAACAGGGGACTGATCCTGGTGTGCGGGCCGACCGGTGCAGGGAAAACCTCGACGCTGGCCGCTCTGCTCGGCGAGATCAACTCTCGCCGGTCGAAACACATCATCACCATCGAAGACCCGATCGAGTACGAACACCGCGATATCAAATCGATTGTCGAGCATATCGAGGTAGGGCGCGACGCACCGTCGTTTGCATCAGCACTGCGGGCCGCTCTCCGTCAGGACCCCGACGTCATCCTGGTCGGGGAAATGAGAGATCTCGAAACGGTGCAGACCGCTCTCACGGCCGCGGAGACCGGGCACCTCATCCTGTCTACTCTGCATACCAGCGACGCAGCGCAGGCCATCAATCGAATCGTCGATGTGTTTCCAGCGAAACAGCAGGGTCAGATTTACAGGCAGCTCTCTCTGAGTCTTCACGCCGTGCTCTGCCAGCAACTGCTACCTCGCATCGACGAGAAGGGGCGCGTTCCGGCCATGGAGCTGCTCCTGGCAACCTATGCCGTTCGTTCGCACATCCGCAGTGAGAAGCTTCAGAACCTCTACAACGAGATGACGCTCGGGAAGCGGCTCGGTATGGTGACCATGGAAGATTCGCTGACGGAGCTGGTGCGGAAAGGCCTGATCTCGCGGGAAGAAGCGCTTTCCCGAACGGCGCGTCCGGACGAGGTCAGGAACCTGGCCTGAGCGGAGGAGCTGCAACGGTAGCGGCACAACGCCTTACTGCGTCGGCGACCTCTTGAGGAATGAAGGGCTTCCCCAATACAGCGAAAACCTCAGTTGCCCGAATCTCCTCCATCACCGGCTCCGTACCGCTGGCCGTGATGACGATGACGCGCCTCAGGATGTCGCGATGATGCTTGTCGAGATAGCGGATCACCGAGATGCCGTCGAAGTTCGGCATCATCAGATCGAGCAGGACTACGCAGTACTTGGCAACCTGAAGCTCCACGATCCCGGAAATACCATCCCTGGCGGTCTGGACCTCGAACCCCTCGCGTCTCACGATGGCCGTCAGCAGCGCGAGAATCGACGGATCGTCGTCGACGATCAGTACAGGGCGCGGTTTGTCCACTCTACGTCGCGAAAGCTGGTTGAGCGCCTGCTGTGGTGAGCAGGTTCTCCAGTGTCTCCAGAAGATGAAGACGTGCCAGCTCCAGCTCCGCGGAGAGCTCGCGTACCTTCTTCTCGGCGGCCGCCCCGGCGCGCTTGCAGTACGCTGAGTATTCGGCCTGCAGTTTCTCGATCCTGAGGGCCAGAGCAGCACGACGCGCCTCCAGATCGGCGATGGCATGATCGGCCTTCAGCCTGGCTGAGTCGCGCGCAGCTGCCCATTGAACCGACAGACGCTCAATACGCTCATGAATAGCTTCGCTGGCCGTTTCCAGGCTGGTCACAAACGAAGTTGCCGGAACTGCCATAGGCATTGCCACCGGGCGGGCCTCACCGAAGCGAGGAACATCCTGTCTGGCAGCCTCGATCACCCGAGCCGGAGCGCGACGCAGATCCTTGACGATGCCGAGCTTCTCTCCGATCCAGAGAATGTAATAGCTGGCGTCGAGCTGCCACCAGAGGAAACCCTGCGGCGCCGACCCGGGATAGTAGTGATGATTGTTGTGCCAGCCCTCGCCCATAGTGACCAGCGCGAGAATCATGCTGTTGCGACTGTCGTCGGTCGTCTCATATACACGCTTGCCGAACAGATGCATGAGGCTGTTGATCGAGAAGGTGCCGTGCCACAGGAGCACGGTCGACAGGAAGTAGCCGTAGAAGAGCCCGATCGGTCCAAAGACCAGAGCCAGAGCGATCGCGTAAAGCATCGTCGGCATGTACTGATTGCGATCCAGAAAACGGATTTCGCGATACTTCGCCATGTCCGGGATCCGTGCGTAGTCGGTCCCATCGTCTCCGGCCAGGATCCAGCCGATGTGACTCCAAAAGAACCCGCGCCGGAGGGGGCTGTGAATATCCTCGGGCATGTCTGAATATTTGTGATGGTGGCGATGGTTGGAAGCCCACCACAGCACGCCTTTCTGTGCCGAGGTTTCCCCGAGAAAGGCCATGCAGAATTGCCAGAAACGGTTCAGGCGATAGGTCCTGTGGCTGAAGTAGCGATGAAAACCGGCCGTGATCGCAAACATTCTCAGGTAATACGAGAGGATGCAGAGGACGACGCCCTTCCACGAAAAGCCGAGGTAGAAGACGCCCAGAGCGGCGACATGGACAAGGGCAAAACCAAAGGCCGCCAAGGGGCGGACTCTGCGACTTTCCCGTATGACAACTGGTTCGGCGATGATACTCAAGGCGTTACTCCTAATCTTCAAGAAAAGTGCGGCGTCGTGATTGTAAGGTGGGAGGGCCGTCCTTTGTTCCAGAAACCTGCTTAAGGCCCACATTATGTCCGATGTGACGGTTCAGTGACGATTGCACTGAGCTGCTGCGTTGTGCGTTGCAACTCACTACTTACCTGTCATCGCACTCGAGGAAGCTTGACTCCCTTTCCCGTGGCACCAGCAAAGAGATCCCCGAGTTTCGCGAGCCGCTCAGGCATCGTCCGCAGGTTGAATTTAGCGGGATCGAGCCGATTGTTGATCTCACTCCACTGCAATGGCGCCGACACCGGCGCGCCGTCCACGGCGCGGAGCGAGTAGGGAGCGACCAGCGTCTTCCCGTACCCGTTCTGCAGACAGTCAAGGTACAGGCGGCCCTTCCGCCTGGTCAGGGCACGATCGACCGTCGCGTAAGGCAACTTTGAAGCAACTGCTTCGCCGAGGCGACTGGCAAACTCGACCGCTTCCTCATGCGAGTAGACCGGAGCGAGCGGAACGAAAAGGTGAATTCCCCTCTTTCCTGAGGTCTTTGGATAGCTCGGAATCTCGAGATCCTCGAACAGTCTGCGCAACACCAGCGCCGTGTCGACGGCCTGTTCAATCCCCGCTCCCTTGGCCGGATCGAGGTCGAAGGTCAGCCAGTCCGGCCTTTCCAACGACCCGGCCCGCGACGACCACATATGCACGGTGAGAACAGAATGTTGCGCCAGCCACTGCAGAGTAGCGGGTGAGTCGGCCACGAGATGGCGAACTTCGCGGTTGCTGGTTCGGGTCGGCGTCTCGACCAGCGACATCCACGGCTCGGCCTCGCGCGTAGCGATGTTCTGATGGAACCACGAAGGCGCCGAAATCCCCCTGTTCCAGTGCTCGAGCACCAGCGGACGCTCCTTCAAGGTGTGCAGCATCGCATCACTGACTGCGGCGTAATACTCCGCGACGTCCTTCTTCGTAATGCCGTCGCGCGGATAGAGAATGCGGTCGGGATTCGTGAAGACGATCGTCGGGGCGCTCTTCCTTGAATCTCTGGAGGCAGAAGTCTTCGCTGTTTTCAGGGTGCGGACCGTCGCGCTCTTCTTCACCGTTTTCTCCATCGTTGGCGATTTCGGTGCGGGCTTCAGAACCGCCTCCGGCTTCTCGCGAATGCACTCCGCCGGCTTCTTGTCGAAGCGAAATCCGAGCAGCGAGGGATGGCGCAGCTTGCCGTCTGATGTCCACTCCATGAATTGCACCTGCGCGACGATTCGGGGCCTGGTCCACGTCACGTCTCGCATCTTCGGGGCTCCGGCCGGCTTTGCCTCAGGGCTCGCATCTTTGAGCAGATCGCTCTTGAGCTGGACGCGCTCCTTCGCAGAAAAGCCGCTACCGACCTTTCCCGCGTATCGCATGGCGCCGTCTTCCATCACCCCGAGCATCAGCGACCCAATCTCGCGGTCGGAGTGGTTGCTGGCCGTGAAGCCGATCACGGCGAGCTCTTGAGAGTTCACCGCTTTGAGTTTCAACCACTCTTTGGATCGGCGGTTCTCGTATGTCGAGCCCTTTCGCTTCGCGATCAGCCCTTCATAACCGCGCCTGGCTGCATCGGCGAGCGCGGCATCAGGAGGCTCCAGCAATTGCTCGGCAATACGAATGAATTTCGGCGGTTTCTCCAGCAGCTTCTCGAGAAGACCCCGACGTTGCTCGACCGGCTCTCCTCTGAGGTCGTGACCGTTGAGGTAGAGAAGGTCGAAAACGAAGTAGAGGGCATCCTCGGCTGCTCCGCGCTGCAGAAGCTGAAATCGAGGGGCGCCCTTATCATCGAGCGCTACGATCTCTCCGTCGAGGACGACACTGTCGACGCGGAGCTTCTGAACTGCCTCGGCCGCTCGCGGAAAACGAGCCGAAAGATCGATCCCATTGCGGCTCCACAAGGTGAGGTTGCCATCGAGGAGCGACGCCAGGGCGCGGAAACCGTCGTACTTCATCTCATAGACGTACTGCTCGGGATCGCGCGGAGGGTGATCGGCCAGCGTCGCCAGCATGGGTGGGAGATACGAACGGAGAAGTTTCTCGGACGTGGCGCTGGCCCTGCTGCTCATCGAGTTAGCCCGCTGGAGAGGGCCTCCGGCGACGCCGGTTGGTCGTCTCGTCGTAATCGAATACAGCGACGATGTCTTTCAAGTCGCTGACCAATTCTGCTGTGGTCTGGTATCGCGCGATCGGTTCCTTGGCAAGGAGCTTGTTCAGCATGGGCTGAAGTTCGTCGGGAAGACCGGCGCGGCGATCGGCGATCGGAGGCGGCGTGGCCCGAAGAATCGCTTCGATCGATTCAATGAGCGAGGTCGTGGCGAACGGGCTGTCCCCTGTGAGCATCTCGTAGATCACGACACCGAGGCTGAAAAGGTCCGAGCGAGGATCGGCTGCTTCGCCTCGCAGACGCTCCGGAGCCACGTAACGCACACTACCGGGCACCATGCCTGGCGAAGTCACGAACATCGCCTTTCCACCGGCCAGCAATTTCGGCTCATTCAACTTGGCCAGTCCGAAATCGAGCACCTTCACCCATCCGTCTTTCCGGATCATCACGTTCTCCGGTTTGATGTCTCGATGCACGATCCAGAACTCGTGCGCCGCCTGAAGGGCCTGCGCGATTCCCATGGCGATCCGCAAGGACTCGGAGACATCCAGCGCACCTCCGTTGAGCTTGATCCTCAACGTCTCGCCATCGACGAATTCCGTCACGATGAAGTGAAGGTCCTCCTGCTGACCGACCTCGTGAATCGTCAGAACGTTGGGATGATTCAGCACCGATGCCACCTGCGCTTCCTGATGGAAGCGATGCAGACGTTCGGGGTCACGTGTGTACTGTTTCGGAAGGAGCTTTACCGCGACGTAACGATTCAGAACCGTGTCCTGAGCCAGATAAACCTCGCCCATTGCACCCTCCCCCAGCTTCCGGAGAATGCGGTAATGCGAGACGTGCTGGCTGTTCAATTCACCATCCTGGCTTGAAAGGCTTCTAGTAGCTTCTAGCTTCTAGCTTCTAGCTAGAGGCTAACAGCTAGAAGCTGAGCTATCGCAAGACTGTCCGGGACAGCTGAGAAAGCTCCTGGAAATATCTCGCGAAAGCGATCATACCGCCCGAGGCCTGTCGCCAATCGAAGTTCTCATTCGGAGCGTGGTAGCCATGTTCCGGAAGCGACAAACCCAGAAAGAGCACGGGACAATCGAGAAGCTTCTCCATGGAAGGTACTGCTCCGATCGAGCCCCCTTCCCGTACGAATACCGGCTCGCGCCCGAAAGCGAACTTCATGGAGCGACGAATAGCATCGGCATAAGGTCCCTCGGTGGGTGCCTTGTACGGATACATGTGGCTCTCAGGCTCGACTTTGACGTCACCGTTGCGGCCTTTGACGAAAGCCTTGATCAACTTCTCGATCTTCACCGGATCCTGAGAGCAAACCAGCCGACACGACACCTTCACCTCGGCGCGAGGCGGAATCACCGTCTTCACTCCTGGTCCCGTGTATCCACCAACAACGCCGTGCACCTCCATGGTGGGCATGGCCCAAAGCCGCTTCATCACATCGAGCGCATCGTCGCTGCGGATCGACTTCAGCTTGTGCGCTTTCTTGAATTCCCGGACCGTGAAGCCGGAGTTCCTGAAGTCGGCGATCTCGCGCTTCGTCGGCGGCTCGACGTCGTCGTAGAAGCCCTTGATCTTCACTCTCCCTGTCGTGGCGTCATACATTTCCGAAACGAGCTTCATCAGTTCGCCGAGAGGGTTTCGAGCCGCGCCTCCTGTAGTTCCGGAATGAACATCGGTCGTGCCGGTCTCGAGAACCAGGGTAAAGCCGTACAACCCGCGGAGTCCGGCCGGACATGCCGGCCGCTTTCGCGAGACCCAGATCGTGTCCGACACGACGATCGAGTCGGTCGTCACTACCGACGGCTTGCTCTTGAGCGCTGACGCGAAATTACCGGAACCGATCTCCTCTTCAAACTCCCACAACACGCTGGTGTTGATCGGCACGCCCGCCTCACGCGCGGCGAGAATTCCGAACAGCGCGCTCACGGCCGGCCCTTTGTCATCGGTCGTACCGCGGCCGAAATAGGTGTCTCCCTTCTTCGTGAAGACGAAAGGCTCGGTCTCCCATGATTCCGTCTCGCGCGAAGCCGGCTGCACGTCGAGATGGTTGTAGACCGTCACCCGAGGCAGGCCGCGCTCATTGACGAAGGAACCGTGCACCACTGGGTTTCCGGTAGTCTTGATGACTGTCGCCTTGCCGCCAAATCTGCTGATCGTAGCCGCGGCGAAGTCGGCGCATCTCAGAATGTCGCCCTTGTGATCCGGTTGAGCGGAGACCGTAGGCATCTCCACCAGCTCGCCGAGAAGCGACTCGTACTCGTCGCGGCGGCCGGCGGCAAACTTACGTAACGAAGCCAGACTCAATTCGACGGTCATGCACACTCCTTACAAGCGAGGCATTGTACCGGTGTGTTCGATCCGCTAGCCCGCATTTCTCACAGGGTTTCGTCGCGAGGAAACGGAGAGCGGCTCTGGACGCGAGGCGGACGGCTTCTCTTTGATTCGCACCAGAATGCAGCGCGCGAAGGCGCGCGGTAGACCTGTAGCACCGGGCGTGAGCCCGGTGTCACGCGGAAGACCGAACAACACAACTGCTTTCAATTCTACGAGCCCGCGAAGGCGGGCGGCAGATCACGGACACACCGCTGTCGCCCGCCTTCGCGGGCTGAGAATTGGAGAGCGCGCTCTCACTAACACCGGGCTTACGCCCGGTGCTATAGGTCTGCCGCGCGCCTTCGCGCGCTGAGGGAGTCGAGCCTCCAATACCCGCTCAAAAGCCCGATCATCGACTCCTTCCAGGATGATAAGTCTAGCTCAGCAAGCCAAACACGATTATTATTTTCGCAATCGTCCAGGAGGAAGTACCGATGAAACTAACGCCCTTCGCAAAGCTCGTCCTTTTTGCGTCCGTGCTGGCCGCGGCATTCCTCAGCGTCCGGCACTTCGCGCCCGATACGTTCAATCGCTTGATCCCCTCGGCTAAAGTGCAGCCCTCGGGAGTCCCTCTGCGAGCAGATCTTCCCGACCTGCCGGCAGGCGGCTCGTCATCAACCAAAGCTGTCGACCTTCCCGGCACGGCCGTAGGTTGCAGCGATAAGCCCGAGGTCAGGATGCTGGTCTGGGCCTGGAACGCTCAGATGGGAGCGATGTTCGCCAACGGCGGCCCGCAATCGACCGAGGGAAGTCTGATGTGCAGTAATGGCGCGAACCTCAAGCTGGTCCGGGAGGATGACTCCTCGAAGATGCAGGAAGCGCTGGTCGCTTTCGCGACCGATCTCAGCAAGGGCAATCCCAACCCGACCACGGGCGCTCATTTCGTCGGAATCATGGGAGACGGCAGCGCGACCTTTCTGAAGGGATTGAACGACACACTCAAACGACTCGGTCCTGAGTACCAGGCCAAGGTCGTCGGCTCGCTCGGCTACTCGCGGGGCGAAGACAAGTTCATGGGCCCCGCGCAGTGGAAAGAGAATCCCTCCGCCTCACGCGGTGGACTTGTGGCCGGCTATCTCCGTGATGGCGATTGGAACATCGCCCAGAAATGGCTCGGCGACAACAGCCTTTGCAACAACCCCGACGAACATACCTGGGACGCGCAGTGCTTGAACTGGGTGGCTGCCTCCGACTACATCGACGCAGCCGAGAAATATGTGGCCGGTTACTGTGAAGAAAGACCGGTCGTCTCGCACGGTAAGAAGACCGGTGAGACGAAACACGTCTGCGTGAACGGGGTCGTTACCTGGACGCCGGGCGACGTCACCGTGGCCCAGAAGCGCGGAGGACTAGTCTCCATCGTGTCGACGCGCGAGTACACGTCGCAGATGCCGCACGTCATCATCGGCATCGACAAGTGGATGAAAGCCAATCGTCCGGAAGTCACCGGCATGCTCACGGCGATGCTCGAGGGTGGCGATCAGGTGAAGTCGAGCGCACGGGCACTCGAGTTCGCGTCGAAGGTAAGCGCCAAGGTTTATCACGAGTCGGACGGCGCCTATTGGGAGAAGTACTACCACGGCACCACCGAGAAGGACCGCACCGGATCGATCGTCGAACTGGGTGGCTCTGCGGCGAATAATCTCGCCGACAACCTCCTGCTGTTCGGCCTCGTCCCGGGATCGTCGAATCTCTTTGCCGCCACCTACAAGGTATTTGGCGACATCGTCGTGAACCAGTATCCCGAGCTCGTTCCCAGCTACATGCCGGTGAAGGAGGTGCTGGATACTTCCTACATCAAAGCAATCGCCGCGAAGAACGCGCCGGAGACGAAAGAGGCACAGCCTGTTTTCGCCAGCGCCGGAGAACAGCTCAAGAGCGTGGTCAGTCGCCGGGCCTGGCATATCAACTTCGACTCAGGCCGCGCTTCTTTCTCCTCGGGGACAGAGGCCGAACTGAATAAGCTGCTCCAGGACCTGCTCGTGGCCGGCGGCACCGTCGTCGAGATCCACGGACACACCGACAGTCAGGGCACCGTGCAGGCGAACATGTCTCTGTCGGAGGAGCGAGCCTTCGCCGTGAAGCAATGGCTCGAGCAGCAGTCGTCGATCAACTTCCCTCAGGGTCGTATCCGTGTCTTCTCGCATGGCCAGGAAAATCCCATCGCTCCGAATTCGACGGCGGACGGGCGGGCTCAGAATCGGCGCGTCGAGATCGTAATCGGTACAACCCACAGCTAACACTAAAATGCATGGCTCAGGGGGAGGCGGCATCCTGCCGCCTCTTCAGTTCCCTGAAACCGAGGCGTTCGACTTACGCAAGCGCGAAGCGTTTCTGTTTTTACGGGCAGCAGAGGCGGCAGGATGCCGCCTCCCCCCTTTTCATAGCAGGGAGGAGAAACATCAATGAATCTGTCATCAACAGCAGATCCAATCCTGCCGAACCGGACCATCTCATCGGCGGTGATGCGGACGATCATCGCCGTGCAGGTGGCCATTGCCTTCGCCATCTGGATCCTCTCGCCATTCAAGGTGCTTCCGCGCCCCGCCGAGGTCGCAGCAGCGCTGCAGAATCTCTGGATGACCGAGGGCCTAGCCCACGAGTTGTGGACGAGTTTCGCCATGAACCTCGAGGCGCTTGGGTTGACGGTCATCATCTCTCTCGGCCTGGCCTACCTCACCGTCATCCCGCTGTTTCGCCCGATCGCCACGGCCATCTCCAAGGGTCGTTTCCTCGGGTTGATCGGATTGACGTTCGTCTTTACGCTCATGGTGGGCGGCGGACGTCCGCTGAAGATCGCTCTGCTGGTCTTCGGCATGACGGTTTTCTTCGTCACGTCCATGGCCTCAGTGGTTGCCGAGATCCCTCGCGAGAAATTCGACCACGCCCGGACACTTCGAATGAATGAGTGGCAGGTGGTCTGGGAAGTTGTGATTCTGGGAACTGCCGATCAGGCTTTCGAGGTCTTCCGTCAGAACGCCGCCATCGGCTGGATGATGCTGACCATGGTCGAGGGAATCTCGCGCTCCGAGGGCGGCATCGGGGCCATGCTGCTCAACCAGAACAAGCACTTCCATCTGGCCGAGGTGTTCGCCATCCAGTTCATGATTCTCCTCCTGGGCCTCTTCCAGGATTTCGCCATCGGGACGCTGAAGAGCGCGTTCTGCCCATGGTCGGAGATGACCCTGGAGCGACGCGCATGAGCACCGCTTTCCCTTACGAGCTACGCGGGACGGTGCTGAAGGTGCGCGACGTATCGCTGAAGCTCGGCGAGAACCTCATCCTGCGCGACGTCAACCTGGAGATCCGCGACATCGTTCGCCCCGACTGCCCGGCAGGCCAGGTGGTCGGTCTGCTCGGTCCATCTGGGATCGGGAAAACGCAGCTCTTCCGCGTGATGGCCGGCCTCACACACCCGACTACCGGCCAGGTCCTCATCGGAGAAGAGGCTCGGCCTGTCGAGCGGGGAATGGTCGGCGTGGTCGCGCAGCACTACCCGCTTTTCGCACATCGAACGGTCCTCGGGAATCTCGAGATCGCAGGACGACGCTCCGGTCTTGACCGTGGTGCTGCCCGAGCCAAGGCAGATCAATTGCTGGCTCGCTTCGATCTGGACTCTCACCGAGATCGCTATCCGGCAGTTCTATCGGGCGGGCAGCGGCAGAGGGTGGCCATCGCGCAGCAGTTCATGTGCAGCGAAAATTTTCTGCTGATGGACGAGCCCTTCTCCGGTCTCGATCCGCTGGCCGTGGAGCGCGTGGCGGGAATGATCACCGAGGTCGCATGCGCGCACGAGTTGAACACCTTTATCATCGTCACGCATGACATCGCCGCGGCTTTGGAGGTCGCCGATACCATCTGGCTCATCGGCCGCGATCGCGATGCGAAGGGGAACGTGATTCCCGGTGCACGGATTCAGGCCACGTACAATCTCATCGAGCGGGGGCTGGCCTGGCACAAGGGAATCACGACGCGGCCGGAGTTCCTCGAATTACTCGGAGAAATCCGGCATCGATTTCGGGAGTTGTAGGTTTTTAGCTTCTAGCTTCTAGCCTCTAGCTTCTAGCTTTTAGCTCGTCGCACTGCAGGTCCAATGGCTCAGCGCGACGCGACGCCAAATCTTGCGGTCGCCGTAGGAGTGCAAAGTCAATGTTGATGGGCGTATCTTGATGGTTGCCGGTCACTCTCGTGAACAAAGCAACGAAAAAATGTAGGGGGAAGCTAAAAGCTAACAGCTAAAAGCTAGAAGCTAGAAGCTAATAGCTAGAAGCTAATAGCTAGAAGCCTCCACCAACCATGACACCCAAAGAGATATGGAAAAAGAGCGCGGCCATGGCGGCGACCGCTCCTGCGAACGTCGTCACCGGCGCGGTAGGTCTGGTCGCGGCCGCGGCGATGTGGAATCCCCTTCCGCTGATTCTCTGGGGACTCGGCTCTGCTACGTGGGTCGCGCTGGCCTCGACGTCCAAAAAGTACTCGCAACGGGTCCTCGACGAAAAGCGCACCGCGCTCGAACAGAAGGCCGAGCACGATCGCGAAGAGTTGCGCTCAAGGATCGATTCCCGGCTCTGTGAGCCCCCCTTTTCCGATTGGATCGCCACCGGTCAGCTCCGCAACCCGCTGGAAGCCTATCCCCGCCTGGTGGAGATTCGGGGCAGGCTGGCCTCGCTGGCGAGAGAGCGAACTGAGATCGAGTTTCTGACCGAGCTCGGAATCCTGCAGCAGATCAACGACATGCTGTCGAGCTATCTACAACTCGTCAAAGCGCGGATGCAGTACCTGCGACTTCTTCGGGACAGCAGGGTGCGCGACCCACAGCCAAGTCAGCCGCCGCAGCGGGGGAAAAAACCGTCACCAATCGTGCTGCGCATCCCTTCATTCGGCGAGTGCATCCAGGAAATTTCGGTTCACATCGCGGAGCTCAAGACACTCGCCGAGAAAGAGCCGATTACAGCCTCAGCTCGTGAGTGGCACATCGGAATTCTGGAGAAACAGCGAGAACTGCTGGCCGAATGCGAGAAGCGCGATCTGAGCGCAGCGGCGCAGCTGGAAGCGTTTCCCGACGCCTTCGAGATGATCCTGGCGCGGCTGAGCACACCGCAGCTCGATGCAGGCGAGATCACCCGGTCCCTCGGCAATATCGTCACGCGGGTCGAGGAGACCGAGCGATTCGTCGACATGCTCGGACCGGCGGTGGAAAACGCTTTGGGCCCATCGCCGGGAGCGAGCGTACCGAATTGAAAATTGAAAATTGAAAAACCCGAGAACACACGACTGGGTGTCATCCCGAGCGTCGAGCGAGGGATCTGGGCGGAGGCCTGACGCCCTCGGAGATCAACAATGTTCGCAAGCACAAGGATGGAAAGGCCACCACCCAGATCCCTCGCTGCGGCTCGGGATGACACCCGGGTGAACACGTTCCGGGACGACCTTCGTTTCTTTTTTCAATTTTCAATTTTCAATTTTCAATTCCGTCCCTCTGACGGCGGTGGCTCACGGTGATGAAGGCCTACGGATCCGATCGCCTTCAGACTCGTCGCCCGGGCGAGATCATCCTTGTTTCTCCTTACGACAAGGGATGGCTGCCCCGCAAGCCAAAGAGCGGTACGTCGGCCGAGTTTCCCGGTACCGCAGTGCAAAGCGAAGACGCGCATTTTGAAGTCGTGGATGTGGTGAGCACTCCATCGGGCCGTGTCCGCTATGTCCTCGAGCCCTGGAAGGACATCAATGTCATCCGCGTCGTCGAGCATTACGACGAAGCCAGCGAAGCACAACGACTCGACGCGCATCAGAAGACCTTGCTGAACAGCAGGAAAGCGACCAGCATCGGCCTTCTCGGAGTCGTGTACGGACACCTTCCCGCCTCAGCTCAAAACGAGATCGAGTCGGAGTACGGCCTTCCCGCCGTCCGCATGACCATGATCTCGACCATCCCCGCTTTCCTGTTCGGAGCTTACTGCGCGGCGCGGATTCCCATCCCCGGTCTTAAAGGTCTTTCCGGATCGCTTCCGATCACGGTTGTATTCACCGGCCTTTTTCTTTTCTTCGAAAGTGTCGTGCGGTTGAGACGCTCTCTGGATGGCCAACCCATTGGATCGCTTTTCGGCGTGGCGATTTACTGGATTGTCAGAGGCGTCCGCCACCTGCGGGGAGCGCCGCCTGCAGACCCTGTGCTACCGAATCGTGAAATCTCTCCGCAACTCGCGGCCGATCTCGACATTTTGACCGCTCGCGACCGCCGCTACAAACTACGCCAGGGTCAGCGACTCACGTCGACGAGCCCCCTGCCGATCACTCCTGCGCAACAACTGCTCGATCTCTACCATTCGCGCGAGCCATTCCTGGCACTCCTGTCGCCCCCCGAACAGAAGCTGCTGGCCGAACTATTTGTGTTTGACTACATCGCCTGGGGACGAACCACGGTCTACTGGCTGATGGCAGCGGCCGTGACCGGAATGGCTTCGGCGTTCTTCTCAATTTCGATGGGAGCATTCACGTTCCGGCGCATCTTGTCGGGCCTCGTGGCAGGAGCCCTGCTGGCCGAACAGATATCGAGACTGCGCCGGATCGACCAGGGCCAGCCGGCCGGCAGCGTGCTGGGGTTTGCCATACGGCCGCTCGCACGCAAGTTGCTCGGGGCAGACACGAGTGTCATCCATGGTCCGCCGCCGGATGAAATCGACGCTCCTGGTCAAGACAACCTGTCGTAGTGCCGGACAACAAAATCCCCTTTCAACGAAAATGCGACTCGGTCGTAGGGAGTGAGATGGAACCAGCGAAGTCCCGCAAGAAAATCATCATTCCAATCGTCATTCTCATCGTCGCCGCCGGTGCCTTCATCGCGATTCGCAGACATCCGAAAAAGGATG
>DASZZV010000298.1:0-26498 GCA_035544835.1 Thermoanaerobaculia bacterium | reverse complement strand
GCAGACCGTCAGACCGTGCTCGATCGCGATCGCCGCGAGATGGGCGTCCGGTACGAGATTGCCAGTTGCCTGGGCTTGTCCGAGGATCCGTCCAAGAACGAGGGCATGATCCTCCGTCGGTTCAGGAATCCACACTCCGGGATAGTCCAGCCATTCGATCACCTGCTGCCAGGCGCCGCGAATTCCCATGGGTCGCCCGAAGAGTCTGGGATTCGTCGCCAGACGGAGGAAGGCCAGGGACGATTGCCAGGGGATACCGACTTTGCCGGCAGAGCTCAATTGTTCTTCGAGCCAGCTTCGTGCACGGCCATGCTGCGGAAGGTCGGAGAACTTTGCGTAAAGGAGAAGGTTTGCATCGAGAAGGATCACCGGAAGCTGTCTCCTTCGAGCTCGGCGATCAGCTCCGCGACGTTGTCGAGGTCAGTCCGGCGCGGCTGACCCTTGACCGGCGTCAGAGAATAACGTCCGCGTTTCTTTGAGCCCTTGCGCTCGATCTCATCGAGGCCGGCTCGAAGCGCTTCGTTAATCAACTGCTTGAACGGCCTGATTTTCCTCAGACGCTCCAGGCGGGAGGCTACGTCTTTTTCCAGCGTAATCGTGGTGCGCATAGCATCAAATTTAAGTCATCATGATGCTCTCGTCAATTTGAGGCTTGGAGTGGTCCCCATCACCGCCCTTTCGAAGAAGCCAGCCGCGGCATCAAATTTCTTCAGATCACACAGTCTCCATTCCGTCCGCAAATGCACTCTTTCCTGCAGGACACTCTGCCCGGACCATCGAGGCAAGACAAAAAAGAAGAAAGCAGAGGATGATCGGGCGATGTCTCATTAAAGGGGGGAGGCGGCAGGATGCCGCCTCCCCCCTGCGAAGTTTTTGAGACACTCTAAGCTGCAGGTCCGGCTTCTCACCCGCCGTCTCGAAACTCGCGGCCGATCGCCCGGAAGATTGAGATGCCTCATCGAGTCGCAGCCACGATCGTGGAGAGACTCTGGGTTAGCAGCTCGTCTTCAGAGGGATTGATCGTTCTCAGATCGAGGCACAGGCGATTTTCGATGACCCGGCCGACAATCGGCGTCGGAGCTCGAAGAAGCGCACGCTGCAGTTCGACGACATCACCATTCAAGGCGACTCCGATCGAGGCCATAGTCTCAGTGGGAGTTGTGCCCCCTCCCAGCATGCTGCGCAGGTCGATCACCGATCCCCTGCCGTCCGCGGCCAGCTCTTCGGCACGCGCCCTGAGGGAATCAACGGGCACGGACAGCATTCGGTAAAGCGGGATCCGCGATTCGTGCTTTCCACTCAGGAAGACCTTAAGGGTCTCTGTGATCACGGCGTATGACTCCTTGCCGGCCCTGAACGCCCGCATCAGAGGATGCTTCGCGCAGCGTTGAATGAGGTCCCGCTTTCCAAGGATCAGCCCGCCCTGCAAGGAGCCGAGGAGCTTATCGGTCGAACAGGTAACGACGTCAGCGCCCGCCGCCAGCAGATCAGAGACCAGCGGTTCGCGCTTGAAACCATAACGGGAAAGATCGATGACACGACCACTCCCTTCATCAACGACCAGAGGCACGTGCGTTCGACCCGCAATCTCGATCAGATCCTCCATCCCGGGGCTCTCCGTGAAGCCGACGATCTGATAGTTGGATTGATGAACTCTAAGCATCGCACCGGTCTCGGCCGTGATCGCCTTCTCGAAGTCGGCAGCCCTGGTCCGATTCGTCGTGCCCACTTCACGAAGCCGCGCACCGCCCTGCTCGATCACCTCAGGGATGCGGAACGAACCTCCGATCTCGACCAGTTCGCCGCGAGAGACAATCACTTCGCGACCGCGGGCCAGCGCTGACAGAACGAGCATCACTGCCGCGGCATTGTTGTTGACCAGAAGCGCCGCTTCACAGCCAAAGAGCTGCGAAGCCAGAGCCGATATGTGCTCATGCCGCGAGCCTCGTTCACCATCAACGAGATCAAACTCAAGGTTTGAATAGCCCGACATGAGACTACCGGCTGCGATCCAGCTCTCAGGATCGATCGGGGAGCGTCCCAGGTTCGTATGAATGATCACTCCTGAGCCGTTGATGATCTCGCGGAGCGAAGAGTCGAATCGATTCTGCAGCCGCCTCTCGGCAGCACGGAGCACCTCAGCGATATCTCCGCCCGATTCTTCGTTGCCGAGGCGGATGTCCGATAGCACCTCGCTCACCGCGGACTTCAAGGATTCGCGGCCAAACTGATCGATCAGCCGGCGCGCCTCATCACTGGAAAGGACCCGCTCCATCGAGGGAATGCTGCGGAAGGGACTCGTGGCTTTCATTTGTTGTTCTTCGCGACAGATAGCGGTGCGCACTCGCGGCACCTGACAGAGTTAGAGCCTAGCAGGTCTGGCTCTGGCATCGAGAGTACACTTAGCTGTCCCGGACCGGTCCGGGATTTCAGAGGGTCAGTGAACGAGAGCGAAGAACAGATCAACCGCTTCGAGGAGGCAATCCGCAAGCTGAAGATTCAGTACGACATCTTCTTTGCGGGCGTGCGCAAGCTTCCCCCGACGGAAGACAAGAAACGTCTGGACGAGATGATGCGGGACCTGAGCGGTAAGTCCCGGATCCGTGACAATGCCATGAGGTTCCGTCTCAGCACTCTCATTTCCCGATACAACCAGTTCCAGGAGCTCTGGGGTCGTCAGATGCGGGAGAGAGAGGAGGGGCCGACCGATTATCGCAGGAGGGTCGCGGCGCTCGCAGGCAATAATGGCGCGGAGAAAAAGGAGGCAACGCCCCCTCCGCGTCCTGCACCTGTAACGTCCGGGGCCCCCGATCCGTATGTAAGAGTAACGCGCTCCGAGGAAGGCGAGGCTTTGAAGACGCTTCACGCGCAGATCCTCGAGGCGAACCAACGCCTTGGTAAGAGCTCGGCTCTCTCACTCGAGCAGGTGGCAGCCATGGTGCAGAAACAGGCTCAGGATCTCCGCGATCGATTCAAAGTGGAGACCATCGCCTTCAGGGTCGAGACCGTGGAAGGCAAAGTGAAACTCAAAGCGAGGCCGGTACAGGAACGATGATCAGAAAAACACTCATACTCTTCGCTGTAACGGCTACTTTCGGCTGCGCGCGCGTTCAAGAGATGCAGCAGAAACGCGCAAACAACAACGGCTACGTACGGCCGTTTTACGCCCGCTATCTGAACCCTGCCAACCCGACCGACCGGCTGATCATGGCCAGGATGGAATCGCTTCAGGCCAATCCAGCTCAGGCCTCGGTTCATAACGATCTGGGCACGCTCCTGCTCGATCGCGGCTTTCCCAAAGACGCCGAAGTCGAATTCCATCGCGCCATCAGCGCCGACTCACGTTTCTATCCGGCCTGGTACAACCTCGGACTGATCCACGCGGCACAGGGAAACCATTTCCGCGCCATTCACGATCTCAACAAGAGCCTGTCGATCAAGCCCGGCAACGCCGCGGCTCACTTCCAGCTCGGCCTTCTCTACGAGAAACGTGGCGCTACGGACGATGCCGTCGAGCACTACGCGCGCGCCTTCCAGATCAATCATTCACTTCTCGACGTCAGGAAGAACCCTCGCATCATCGACTCGCGGCTCGTCGACCTCGCGCTGATCCACATGTACCCTGACGAGCACGCCCGGCGCAGCATCCAGCCGCAAGTGAGCTCGGGCGGGAGCACGTCATCTTCTACATCGGCCAAACCCGCCGACCAGGGCGTTTCGCCTCAGGCCGCACCCGAAAATATCGTGACGCCGACACCGGCCGTGACCGAGCCCGCTGTTCAGACGCCGCCTCCAACCCGGCCCTCGGCACAACCAACCATGGGCATGCCGCCGGGAGGCGGACCAGGGTCGGCGCCACCGCCCCCGAAGAAATAGCGCGCGACCGGGGTTTTTGTGGCACAGGCACTCTTGCCTGCGTGTCGGCTGTCGAGGCCGACTTTCCTGTCGAATTGCGGGAGGAATGCCGCGTCTCCACGCCGCGGCACACAGGCAAGAGCGCCCCTGCCACACAAGACCCCAATGACAGCCGGGGCGGCAAGGCGGCCTGACGGCTCGGCATCAGCCACCGCTCCTCGTCTACAATCGCCCTTTCAATCTGCAGCGATCGGAAGGGAAGCGTGTCCCCACAACAAGAAACCATCCTCGTTCTCGATTTCGGATCTCAGTACACGCAGCTGATCGCCCGGCGTATTCGCGAGAATCACGTCTACTCGGAGATCCATCCCTTCAACATTCCAGTCGCCGAGGTCCGCCGCATTGCGCCACGCGGCATCATCCTGTCCGGAGGACCTCAATCGGTCTATGGCGAGTCCGCGCCGTACATGGAACGGGAAATCTTCGAGCTGGGAATTCCCATCCTCGGCATCTGCTACGGCATGCAGCTCACCGCCTACTTCCTCGGAGGCGAAGTCGAAGCCGCGCCTGAACGAGAGTATGGCCGCGCCGAGATCGAGATCATTCAGGACAGTGCGCTCTTCTCGGACACGGCGAAAACTCACCGCGTTTGGATGAGTCACGGGGACAAGATCCTCAAACCACCACCAGGCTTCGAGCTGACCGCCTCCTCGCCGAACACAGCCATCGCGGCATTTGAGAATCGAGAGAGCCGCTGCTACGGCATTCAGTTCCACCCGGAAGTCACGCATACCGAGCATGGCCGCAAGATCATCCGGAATTTTCTCTTCGACATCTGTGGATCCGAGGGAGCGTGGGATCTCGGCGACTTCCGAAAGAGGAAAGTGGCCGAGATTCGTGAGCTGGTCGGCATGAGCAAAGTCATCGCCGCGGTGAGCGGTGGCGTCGACTCCAGCGTCGCTGCCATTCTGGTCGCCGAGGCCATTGGCGATCAGTTGACGGCCGTCTTTGTCGACAACGGCGTACTGAGAAAGGACGAGGCGCTGCAGGTGATGTCGAAGCTCGGCGAAGGTCTGGGACTTCACATCGTGGCCGTCGACGCCAAGGATCGCTTCTACCGCGAGCTGGCCGGTGTGTCGGAGCCCGAGCTGAAGCGAAAGAAGATCGGATACGAATTCATCTCCGTCTTTGAAGACGAAGCCAGGCGCATCGAGGGTGTCGAGTTTCTGGTTCAGGGAACGCTGTACCCCGACGTGATCGAGTCGGTGTCGATCAAAGGCCCATCCGCGGTCATCAAGACTCATCACAACGTCGGCGGCCTGCCTGAGAAGATGGGGCTCAAACTGATCGAGCCCCTGCGCGAGCTGTTCAAGGATGAGGTGCGCGCACTTGGCCTGGAGCTGGGGCTGGAGGAAGAGTTCGTGTGGCGGCATCCCTTCCCCGGGCCCGGCCTGGCCGTGCGCATTCTCGGCGAGGTCACACCGGAGCGCGTGGCCATCCTGCAGAATGCCGACGCCATTCTGATCGAAGAGATTCGCAGGGCCGGCCTCTATCGCGAGATCGGCCAGGCCTTCGCCGTCCTTCTGCCGGTCAAATCCGTCGGGGTCATGGGCGACGAGCGGACGTACGAAAACGTGCTGGCTCTGCGAGCCGTCACGACGACCGATTTCATGACCGCCGACTGGTATCGGTTCCCCTACGACGTGCTCGACACCATCTCCCGGAGGATCGTGAACGAGGTTCGCGGCGTGAACCGCGTGGCTTACGACGTTTCGTCCAAGCCTCCCAGCACGATCGAGTGGGAGTAGGTGCGAGGTGAGAATGCTGAATTCAGAATGCAGAATCCCTGGGTTTGTGCGCTCGCTTGACAGGACTTTCAGCCGCGTAGCGGCGACATCGTTTTAGCCCCACCCGTGAGGGTGGGGAACGCGCGAACGAGACACAGTTCTGAGCCCCGGCAGGGGCGGCATCGGCTAGCCGATGGAGGGACGCTGCACGATGGGACATACGTACGGCTCTCCGCTGACGCATCTCGTCTTCAGTATGGTCATAAAACTCGATGCCGCCACTGCGCGGCTCGTGAAAATATCTCCGCCCGACGCGCTCCCCCCTCACGGGTGGGGCTAAATCGATGCCGCCGCTACGCGGCTCGAAACCACACTTTCTCCGGCTTTTTTGCGTTTTGTGCGTTTGCTCACTGACAGCGGCCCCATCCTGGCGAATACTTTTATGTGTTAGTGAGGTTATGCTCAGAAATCGTCCAGGACTCAGCGTTCATTTTCGCGTACATCGATCCAGCTAAGAAGCGGAGGCTACCTCTTGATGAAACCGTTCAGGGCTTTGATGCTTTCCATGGTCGTACTCACCCTCAGCGCGACGACCGCGCCGCTCTTCGCGCAGCTGCCCTCGTTGAGCCTGACACCAGCGACATTAAGGCCCGCGCCCAATACCACCCAGACGATGACGGTGAGCATCCCGTTCACGCAGACCTTCAATGTGTTGGTGAATCTCACCTCTTCCAACACGAGCGTGGCTACGGTGCCGTCGTCGGTGATCATTGCCACGGGAACGTTATCAAAGACCTTCACGCTGACAGCCGGGTCGGCCCCGGGATCGAGCACCATCACGGCATCGGCGACGAACTACAACTCCGCCACATCTACGGTGACCATCGAGGGCTTGACTTTGACCCCGAATCTCATTCGGGCTCCCGGTGCGCCGCCCGCCAATATGACGGTGTTTACAAGCGTCCCTACCGGGCGCGTGGTGGGACTGACGGTCAACCTCTTATCTTCGGACACGAGTATCGCCACGGTCCCTAGCAGTGTCGTGATCCCGGCTGGAGGCTTCACCTCCGTCAGCGTCCCGGTCACGACCGGCTCCATAGCCGGTATCGCCACGATTACTGCGTCGGCGACGAATGCGGTTCCAGATTCAGCGACGGCAACCGTCGCCGGGATCACCCTGTCTCCGTCACCGGTAACGCTCTCGCCCGGCGGCCAGACAACGATGACCGCGAGTATCAACTTCGGTACCGTCGGCTTCACAATCAATCTTGTTTCCTCCGACACCACCATCGCCACAGTGCCCGCCACCGTCGTGATCCCGAGGGGCCAGACCTCGATGTCATTCACAGTCACAGGCGGTACCACAGCAGGAAGCGCATCGATTACGGCGAGCAATCCCAACGCTGTTGGGGATACCGCGTCCGTGACCGTTGCCGGTTTGTCGCTGACGCCTACCACGATGACCCTGGGCGCAAACAGTAAAGGCACGCTGACGGTCACAACCAATTTCCCCGGCGGACGTCTGCCCCTCACGGTGAACCTGGCGTCCTCGGACCCGAGTGCCGCAACGGTTCCGGCCACGGTCTCGATCCCGGCAGGTAACACCTCGGCGACGTTTTTCGTTCAGGCTGTGGGCGCCGGCACGACCACGATCACGGCATCCAATCCCGCCGTCGTTTCGGCGACCGCGAACATCACTGTGTCGGCCCTGCCGATTGCACGCGTCATCGGCAGCTCTTTTCCCGGGGCGATTCTTCAGCTCCCCAGCAGTGGCGGATCTACCTCCTATGTTCTGACCAATCTCGGACCCGATCCTACCGACATCACGCTGACGAAGAGCGACACATTCTTCACGCAGCTACCAACCTCATTCCACCTCGACAAGGGAGCCTCCCAGGTAGTCACCATCCAGACGCAAGCCCTGGCCACCGGCTTCTATAAAGGATTCTCCATTCCGGCAGGTATCGGCGTGCGACCGGGCTTCCAGATTCCCGTGCGCGTGCTGGTCGGCTCGGCGCCCGCCTTCGGCAAGCCGCGTCCTCAGCCGAGCTCGAATCGCGGAGACGTCGCCGGAACCGGAACGCAGACCGCGACCATCGACTTCACCAACACTGGAGATGGCGTGGTCACCGGCATCCTCACCTCAGATGTTCCCTGGATGAGTCCTCAGGACGGCCTCATCACGCTGCAGCCCGGCGAAACCAAAACGATCACTTTCACCATCGACCGAACTCTGCGCGAGGATTCGCAGGGATCCGATCAGTGCTCGCTGACTTTGACCTACTTCGCGAATCCCTCCGCGTCCAGGGGCTCCAGCACCGGCATCAACTCTGGCCCCCCAACCGGATTCAGCATCGTCTCGGTTGTCGACACGACCAAGCCACCCACCCAGTCCACCAGTCTTCCGGCGCTCCCCCCTGGTCAGATCGTGCTCTTCATCCCTGGAGTCGGCCACATCCTCGGCAGCGGCGGCAAACTATTCCTCTCCGACCTTTCGGTCACCAACAAAGACAGCCAAAATCCACTCAGCGATCTGAACTTCTTCTACAAGCCGGCCGATAAGACACTCTCAGCCTCGAAGACTTCGGGAAGTGTGACGCCGGCGGGCTCTCTGAGCCTGGGTGACGTCGTAAAGACCGTGTACGGCCAGGACAATCAGATCGGTACCATGCAGATCCGCACCTCCGCGGCGACAACGCTGTCAGTCGGCGCGAATGTCTTCAACGCCAACAACGCCAAGGGAACCTACGGCACGACACTCCCGGTCTTCCGTTCGGACCGCGCTGCGGCCTCAGGCGAAAAGCTCGTGCTGACCGGGCTCCGCAAAGATGCCACCAGCCACACCAACCTTTATGTGCAGGAAGGGTCGGGCGTCGACGCGGCGGTTCAGATCGATTTTCTCGACGCCAACGGCGCGGTCGTCAGCTCACTGAGCAATCAGCCAGTGTCGACGTTCGGATTGCTGCAGATTAATAATGCCGTTCCCGACAACGCGGTCACGGCCGTGATCACCAACACTTCTGGTGGAAAGGTTTTCGCCTTCGCGACTCCAGTCGATGACGCCAGCGGAGATACCTGGGCAGTCGCCGACTGGACGAAACAGTTCGCGAAAGCCGCCGCCGACAGCTTCGTGATTCCTGTGGTCGGAACATCGAAGGGAGCGAACAACACCTTCTTTCGTACCGACGTCGCCATCACCAACGGGGGCGGGGCCCAGGCCTCGGCCACCTTGCGTTACTTCCCCCGCGGCGGCGCAATGATTCAGAAACAGGTCCCTATCGCTCCCCGTGCCGCACAGGTATTGAATGACGTCGTGGGCGGTCTGTTCGGCGTGGTCGGCGACTCGGTGGGATTCGTGATCGTCGTCCCAAGCTCAGGCTCCTCACTTTTCGTCACCAGCCGCACCTACACCAGCGTGGTCGGACAGAACGGCACCTTCGGGACCGCCGTGCCGGCGCTCCCTGCCGCCTCGGCATTGCGCTTCGGCGCCAACCGCATCATCGGTGGACTCCAGGACTCCAACGTCAGCCGTACCATCACCGGAGCGCCAGGGACCTTCAGAACGAATTTCGGGATCATCGAGACCACGGGCGCGTCGGCTACGGTGCGGGTCTCGGTATCGTTCGCCGACGGCCTCCAACTCTCCGGTGGCGGAACACAGGCCAGCCATGACTATCAGCTCGCCCCTAACGACTTCATCCTGGTTTCCGGGATGGTGAAGTCGCTTCTCGGCGACTCACGCGACTCACTGTTCGGTGATCTTCACGATGTCCAGATAAAGTTTGAAGTCGTCTCCGGCGCCGGCGGAGTCATTCCCTTCGTCAGCTCCACCGACAACGGTACAGGCGATACCGTGTTGCGGACCGAGTAGGTACGGTGTCAGTTGTTAGCTACTAGAGCTTCTAGCTTCTAGCTTCTAGCTTCTAGCTTCTAGCTTCTAGCTTCCAGCTTCCAGCTTTAGCTAGTAGCTAGTAGCTAGTAGCTAGTAGCTGCTTCAATAGGAGCCCAGTATTGAACGCACCTGCTGAGATCGAACGCGACTGGGCCGGCCGCGCAACGATACTGTTCGGCTTCGTCGGCCTGATGTGGCTCGTCTACTTCATCGACCTGATTACCGGATCGAGGCTGCTGCCGGTCACCGGCATCATCCCTCGCACCTCGGCTGGTCTCGTCGGAATCGTCGAAGCTCCCTTCATCCATGGCAGCCTCGGCCACATCGTCGCCAACACCATTCCCTTACTGATCCTGGGCGGGATCATCCTTCTCCGGGGCATCGGTGAGTTCCTCTTCGTAACACAGATGTCCATGCTCATCGGAGGCTTCGGCACCTGGATTTTCGGCTCCAGCGGCAATCACATCGGCGCCTCCGGCGTGGTGTTCGGCTTCATCGGATTTCTTCTTTTCCGCAGTGTCTACGATCGACGCCTATCTTCCTTTGTCCTGACCCTGGCAGTAGCCTTTCTGTTTGGCGGCGCCATCGCCCATACCGTATTGCCCGAGGCCGGGATCTCCTGGACGGCGCATGCCTTTGGATTCCTCGGAGGGATCGTCGCGGCGCGGCTTCGCTACCGCAGAGGTCAACCGACACCAATCGTCAGGGGACCTTCACTCGTCAACTAGTGGATCTGTCTAATCCCGATACGAAAGAGCGATATCCGTTTCCGCCGGCCTTCTTGGCCATGTACATCGCCCGGTCGGCGGCGGCGATCAGTTGGTCGGCATCGACGGCGTCATTGGGACAGAGGCCAATCCCTATGCTCGCTGTGACCGTGAGGTCGCGGCCATGGTAAGAAACCGGCGCGCCGATCCGTGTCAGGAGCTTTTGCGCCACGCTCTCGGCATCGCCAGCGCTCGTGAGCGTGGTGAGCAGCACGACGAACTCGTCGCCACCTAGCCGGGCTACCAGATCGGAGCCGCGGACACTGTCCACAAGGCGCGCTGCTGTTTCCTGGAGCAGCAAATCGCCCGCGGCGTGGCCGAGTGTGTCGTTGATCGGTTTGAACCCGTCGAGATCGAGGAACAGGAGCGCTAGTGGAGTCTCACAGCGCCGTGCCAGGGCCATCGACCTGTCGAGTTGCGCCCGGAAGGAGGCGCGGTTGTGCAGCTTCGTGAGCGGATCGTGGTTCGCCTGAAACTCGACCCGCAACTCCTCCTGCTTACGCGCCGTGATGTCCAGAATCGTCCCTTCGATCACCTGGAGCTCACCCTGCGAAATCAGGCTCGCGTTCACCAGCGTCCAGACCCGCGAGCCGTCCTTCCGCTGCATGAGCATCTCTGCATTCGTCAATGTGCGCCCGGCTTCCAGCCGCTCGAAGTGTTCCGTCCTTTCGGGCGACTCAGGATAGAGATCGAGCATCGATCGCGTGCGCAACTCCTCCCTGGAGTCATATCCGAGGATGTTCCCGAATGCGTCGTTGCAATCGAGGATCCTTCCGTCGAGCGTGATTCTGAAGACGCCAGCGAGATTCCGCTCGAAAAGGAGACGGTAGTGCTGCTCGGAGGCGGCCAGGACAATCTTTGCGCGCTTCCGTTCGATGACCCGTCCGAGTTGAACCCCGATATGCCCGGCGATCTCGAGTAGCCGCTCATCCGGCGCGAGAAGCTGCTCGGAAAAAAACTCGAGTACGGCCACGACCTCGGATCCGATCAGTAGCGGCAGTGCGAAGGCGGAACGGACACCGAGAGATGTGGCAAGCCGCGTGCGAACGATGCTGGGATCAGTGCGGATGTCGACGACCCATGACGGCCTTCCATCCGCGAGGACGCGGCCCGGAAGGCCGACGTTGCGCCGCCATTCCATCCCGTCGGTCAGCCTCCGGAGCGCGTTGAACCGTATGGAGTGGCTCATGTGCCACACCGGAGTGGAGACGAGGCGGTCGCCTCCTCCGCTCGTCAGGTAGAGATGACCCATCGGCCAGCCGGTCACTTCGCAGATACGCACGAGGCTACGGCGAATCGCCTCCTCCACATTGGCCGCCTCATTCGCTGCGACAGCGATCTCCTGAAGAAGTTTTGCGAACTGGTTCTCGCGCTGCACGGCGGCCATGAGAGTGGTGATTCCACCGGAAGTCTCCGCTTCGGTCCTCGGGGCGAGATCGGCTTCGAGAGCCGCGGTCATCGCGAAGCCGGCAAGGAGTTGGAGTACCTCGAGATCGGCGGCGTCGAATGCCCCAGGCTCACCCGAGACGACGGTCAGAATGAAGGCGTTTTCTCCCCCGCGCTCCAGTGGCACGGTCGCAATCGACCTCGCGCCGACCGTGCCGCAGGCCTCGCGTACGGCGGGGGTGTCCGCGAGCGTGTCGTTGCAAATCGATAGGCCTGTCCCGGCCTTCATACCAAAGGATGGATCCACGCGAGAGGTGCCGGCGCTGTCCGGCGCAAAACATCCTGCGACCCCCCGGGAGGACCAGCCTCCGGCCCCGGCACTCTCGAACATGGCGCCGCTAGCCCCCACGATCCGAACCGTCGCTTCGAGGATCAGATTCAAGGACGACTGTGTGCCGAAGTCGCGGAGGGCGATTCGCTGCTGCAGCGCAACCACGCCCGTGAGGTCGCGCCTCCGCCGGCCTGTTCGACTCGCTGCTGCTCTCGAAGATTCCATCGGACCCAATCGATCGGAAGAGACTAGTGGAGTGTATTGGTTGAATTGGTACCAGATGGCGCAGGGATCGGGGGCGTGAGCGAGGCGCGCCGACGCAAGCATAGTGGTGACTACGCTGAGGAGGCGCAACGAAGCTCACGACGTCGAGACCAAGCCAGATGGTACCAATTCAGCCAATACACTCCACTAGTGTAGTGCGTCGTGAGGTCCGTGTCTCTGGTCAGGCCACCGAGAAGATACAAGGCGCCATCGATGGTGCGCTATGCTATCGCCTCGCACCGCGATCGTGACCATTCAGGGGAAGTTTTCGACAATGTCCATGGCGGACCTCATTCAGTGGGGACGCACCGCTCAGCGGACAGGTTTGCTCCGCGTCATTGACGAAAAAGGAAAGCAGATAGAGGTCACCTTCCGCGATGGCAGGATCATCTGGTCGTCAACCAGCGAGCTTCGTCACTCCTACAGCAGCTATCTGCTCTTCCTCGGCTACTGCACCGGAGCTGAGATTGCCGAAGCCCTCCGGGCCAGCGAGTCAGCCGGCGTCATGCTCGCCTCCGCGCTCGTTCACAACCGAACTCTTACTCGAGAGGTGGCGGTCTCGACGCTAACGGAGAAGACCGTCGAAGATCTCTGCGACGTGTTCCTGTGGCGCGAAGGGTCGTTCCAGTTCGATCCGGTCCTGCCGAACACGAAGGACTCGATCGTCATCAATCTCGATCCGATCCGTGTCGTCTCCGAGGGCGTCCGCCGCGCCGATGTCTGGAGTCGCATCACCGCCGCGATTCATCCGACGAGTTTCTTCGAACAGGGAGAAGAACCGTTCCCTTCCGAGGGGGCGTGGGAGAACGCCAAGGTCGCCCGTCACGTCTTCGATCTTCTGGACGGCAGCAGCAACGTCCACGACATCGTCCTGAAGCTTCCCTTCAGCCGCTACCAGGTGTATCGAGCGATTTCGGAGATGCTCCAGCGGCGCGTGATCGTTCCGGGAGACGTCACCAGTACAGTCGATCGCCAGCAGCGGATCATCCGAAAAATCGACGAAGCGTGCCGGGCCGCGAACGAGGCACGGTGGACCGAAGCGCTGGAGATGCTGCAGGGGCTGGCAAGCGCCTACCCGGGGCGGCAGGAGATCCTCCATCACCTCCTACGCATCACCGACGAGTTCCGGCAGGCGATCTACGAACACAACTTCATACTCGATGACGTTCCCGTTGTGACCATCGGTCCGGACGCGATTTCCCACGTGAACCTCGACTCGTCGGATGCGTTTGTTTTTTCACGGATCGACGGGCATCTCACCGTTCGAAGAATTCTAAAGATCTCACCGCTCACCGAAGCCGAAGGACTGCGCGTGTTCAAGCGGCTCCTGAATGCGAAGGTGATCGACTTCCCGAACCGGCGCGAGCTCGCACCGAAGTATTCGGGTATCCGAGTCGCTCCGCTCGTCGAGCCGGTCTCGTAAAACAGAGGCAGCAGGCTGAGCCGGTTTTTTACGCAACGCCGCCCTCATCCGGCCGCTGCGGCGGCTACCTTCTCCCTCGGGAGAAAAGAGAGCTCGCCACCGCTTTAGTCGCTGAGGTTCCGGATCACCGTCGGAATATCGAGATCAGCGCCGAAATCGGTCGATGCCATCGGTCCGAAGCCGGAGCCGCCGTCGGGGCGGCCACTGAAGTTTTTGCGAAAAAACGGGGGATCGTAGATCTCTCCGTCAGCTCCCACCTGCGAGGCCGGCGCGATCTCCTCGGCCAGCGGCGCGGGCCGCGCCGCCGGAGTCTCGGCATGACCGGTGACATGGTAGGACTCCCGGGTACGTCCCGACAGTGCCTCGCCGCGGCTGTTGAGCAGGCCGCGTGTCGCGGCATCGAAACCGGTGGCGATAACCGTGACTTTGATCTCGTCTTTCATGCGCGGATCGATGACGGTTCCGAAGATGATGTTGGCTTCATCATCGGCAGCTTCCTGAATGATGGAGGCCGCTTCGTGAACCTCGAAGAGCGTCATGTCCGTGCCGCCGGTGACGTTGATGAGAACGCCCTTGGCACCCTCGATCGATGCTTCTTCCAGCAGGGGCGACGAAATGGCCCGCTGCGCTGCCTCCACCGCTCGATGCTCACCGGTCGACACACCGGTTCCCATCAGCGCCATTCCCATCCCATGCATGATCGTGCGCACGTCGGCGAAGTCGAGGTTGATCTCTCCAGGGACAGTGATGAGGTCGGAAATACCCTGGACAGCCTGCCGGAGGATATCGTCGGCGATGCGGAACGAGTCGCCCAGCGACGTGGCCCGCTCCACGAAGTTGAGCAGCCGCTCGTTGGGAATTGTGATGAGTGTGTCGACAGACTCCCTCAATAGACGGATTCCCTGTTCTGCCTGAATACGGCGTCGCTTGCCCTCGAAGCTGAATGGCTTCGTGACGACGGCCACGGTGAGCGCGCCTAACTCGGCAGCGAGAGAGGCGATGATCGGTGCAGCACCGGTTCCCGTCCCACCACCCATCCCGGTGGTGATGAAGATCATATCGGCGCCGCTCAGCGCCTCGAGGATGTGTTCGGTGTCCTCGAGAGCGGCCTGCTTGCCGACATCGGGATTCGCTCCCGCTCCCAGCCCCTTGGTAAGCTTCGTGCCGAGCTGGATCTTCACTGGAGCCAGCGAGTGTTTCATGGCCTGCAAATCGGTATTCGCGACCAGGAACTCGACTCCGCCGATCCCGGCCTGAATCATCCTGTTGATGGCGTTACCACCGCCGCCGCCGACTCCGATTACCTTGATCTTTGCTGGAAGCTCGTCGTCGATCGAGATCTTCATTCGCCCATCCGCTGCCGCTTCGTCCAATGTAATCATCTCGCTTCCTCCGAAACTTTCCTGCCTGGTCTCAATACTTTTTTGCTGACGCTTTCTCAAAACGCATCCTCTCAATCACTACGGAGCGAGGCGAAGGATCCCCCAGCCGATTGGTAAAGCTGAGCAGGAATCGCCCAGGCGATCCCCCGGTCCTCGCTCCTCGGGCAATCAAAGTCGTTTCTTTCATCAACTCTGTGCAAACCACTGCCGGAATGAATCGGCCACCTTGGCCAGTCCCCTGCGCTGCGGCTTTCGCGTGCGCGCGCGATTCCTGAGTCCCCATAGGAGCAGACCGGTGGCAGCAGCCCATTCCGGCCCGTTCACGGTGTCGGACAGACCGCCTAATCCACGCGGCATCCCCTTACGCGACTGCTGGTCGAAGACCTGCTCGACCATCTCCACCATTCCATCCATTTCGGCACCGCCGCCGACCAGGACCAGGCCACTGCGGATTTCCTTGTCGAGGCCGACCTTCTCGATGTCGCGATAGACCAGCCTGGCCAGCTCCGCCGCCCGCGGCTCCAGAATGTTCGTGAGCTCGGCCCTCGAAACGATCTTCGGCGCTCGTCCGCCGACTGTCGGGACCTCGATCGGATCATCGCTGGTAACCAGAGATCCCAGCGCGCAGCCGTAACGCTTCTTGATGCGCTCGGCGTCTTCCATCGGCGTGCGCAGCACCACCGAGAGATCAGACGTGAAGTGACCCGCACCGACCGGCAGCACGTTGGTGTGAACCACGTTGCCTTCGAGGAACACCGCGTAGTCGGTCGTTCCGGCACCGATATCCATGAGCAGCACGCCCATCTCCCGCTCGTCGGGTGTTAGAACCGACTCGGCCGCAGCCAGCTGCTCGAGAACCATTTCCTGAACGGCGATTCCAGCCTTGTTCACGCAGGTCAGGATGTTCTGGTTGTGAGTTCGCGCACCGGTGACGATGTGAACGTTGGCTTCCAGACGCGAGCCGGTCATCCCGAGGGGGTCGTGAATCCCATCCTGTCCGTCGACCACAAACTCGCGCGGCACCACATGGAGCAGTTCCAACTCGCTGGGGATATTGATGGACTTCGAGGCCTCGATGACCCGATCGATGTCTTCGTGAGAAATCTCTTTGTGCTTGCCCATCACCGAAACAACGCCGCGAGAGTTCACCGAACGGATGTGATCGCCGGCCACACCAACGAAGACCGAGTCGATCTGCAGACCCGCCATCACCTCGGCTTCATCGACCGCCTTCTTCACCGCGTCGATGGCCTGATCGAGGTTGATGATGTTTCCTCGCCGGGTTCCCCTCATCGGCGCCGTGCCCTTGCCGATCAGCTCCAGCTGCCCACGATCGGTCAGCTCTCCCACCAGAACGCAAACCTTGGAGGTTCCGATGTCCAGTCCGACGATGTAGTTGTCTGCCTTCGGCATATGTTTCTCCTACCTTTTCAATTCGAGACGATTAATCCGGGGACTACCGGGGCCGCTGAAACTGAGGCGGCCGGCTTGCGCGGTCTGATGACGATGCGGCCGGTGAAACGAAGATCGGCGTACTCGATCGAAGACGTTCCGTAACCCTCGCCCTGGGCGATGGCGTAGAGCGTGCTCCACTTCTCCATACCGTCTTCCCTCGAGAGCAGAACCTCGGTGCGGAGGTCGCGGTCGAAGATTCGAAATCCGTTCTCTGCTACCGGAGATATCTCGGAGAGTCTCGAATAGAGTGCCGGATTTTTCGTCCGGACTTCCCGCAGAAAATCGACGGTGCGGCTGACCGAGTCGGCGGTCTGAGCATCACTGATGACGGGCAGCGCGGCCGGCCCGGCATCGCGACTCACCGGAGCGAAAACGACTCCGGATTGATCGACGAACCGCAGCGAATCGCCCGCCACAATGGCCACGGGCTGCCGCTCCCTGATGCGCACGCGTAGTGTGTTGGGAAGCTGCTTCTCGATCGCAACCTGCTCGACCCATGGAAGCGACGCGAACTGATGATTTAAAGCGGCGATGTCGATCCGGAAAAGGTTCTCGCCGACATGCTGCGCAACGATGGCGTCGAGAGACCCTTTGGTGGTGTGAACATATCCCGTTACCTCGACGCTGCGAATGGCAAACCGGCGATTGGCCTGCGTCATCCTGTAAAGCCAGAAGGTCCCCAGGAAAAAAAGAAAGGCCACGACCAGATTTGCAGCGACGACGAGGATCCTCTGCATCTGAAGCTGCCGGTGATTCCGCCGCAGAGCGCGCAGATCCGACGGACGAAGGAAGCGATCGGCTGACTCGAAGCTGGTCATGCTGCTCTCCCCACCAGCGCCAGACCGACCTTGTTGATGTCACCGGCTCCCATGGTGATGAGGACGTCGCCTTTCGTCAGAAATCCGTCCAGGTGCCTCACGATCTCGTCATTGTGGAGATCGAGAAGCTTCACGTTGCTTCGTCCCTTTCTCGCCGCGGCATCTGTGATCATCCGGGTCGACACGCCCTCCAGCGGCTCTTCGCGCGCCGCATAGATGGGAGATACGAAGGCCACGTCAGCGGACTGGAAGGCATCGGCGAAGTCGCCAAAGAAGTCACGTGTGCGCGAGAAGAGATGCGGCTGAAACAGAGCGATGATGCGCCGGTCCGGATAGCTCCGGCGAGCCGCTTCGAGCGTCGCTCTGATCTCGGTCGGGTGATGGGCGTAATCATCGACGATGGTCGCGCCGGCGTGCTCCCCCAGGATCTGGAAACGACGCTCCACTCCGTGGAAAGCGGCCAGTGCCCGCGAGGCCTCACTGAAGGGCAGACCTACTTCGAGCGCGACGCCGATGGCTGCCAGAGCGTTCCTGACGTTGTGCTCTCCCGGAACCCCCAGCGTGACACGACCGAGCGCATTGCCCTGAAGGGTGACCAGAAAATCGCTTCCCGACTCCGTGAATCGGATCTCGGAGGCTCTGAGGTCGGCTGACGCTGAGAGTCCGTAGCTCATGACCGGCTTCGACACTTCATCCAGAAGTGCGGCTACGTTCTGATCATCACCACAACCGATGACCAGTCCGTAGAAGGGAACGCGACTGGCGAACTCCAGGAAGGCTCGCTTGATGTCGTCGAGATCGGCGTAGCAGTCGAGGTGGTCTGCCTCGATATTCGTAATGGCAGCGATGGTCGGGAAGAGCACGAGAAACGATCGATCGTATTCGTCAGCCTCGACCACGAGCAGATCACCCTTGCCCAGTTGAGCGTTGGTGGCGATGTCCCGCATGACTCCGCCAACGATCAAGGTCGGATCGAGCGAAGCAAGCACCGCAGCGGTCATGGCCGAGGTCGTGGTCTTTCCGTGAGTTCCGGCGATGGCAACGGACTTTTTGAGCCGCATGATCTCGCCGAGCATTTCGGCGCGACGGATGACCGGAACGTGACCGGCGCGCGCTGCCAGGACTTCGGCATTATTCGATTTCACGGCTGAGGAAATGACTAGCAGATCGGCCGCGCCAAGGTGATCCCCGGAGTGACCGATGGCCACAGGAATGCCGCGCTTCTCCAGCCGCTCAGTGACTGAAGACGGTTTTAGATCGCATCCCGAGATGACGAGATCGTGACTTTTCAGAATCTCCGCGATTCCGCTCATTCCGATTCCGCCGATACCGACGAAATGAATGTTCTTTATATGACCTAAATTCATCTCAGATAGTTTAGTTGTATATATATGATTCTAAATTTCGCAACGGGTCAAAGCAATTAATTTCTCTGAATTAGTTCAATTAAATCGACAATCTTTCTTCCGGCGTCGGGCGCGGCCAGACGCCGGGCACCCTCGCCCATCCGAATGGACCTTCCCGATTCCGAGAGGATCGTTGAAATAGCGCCGGCCAGACGCTCCGGTGTGAGCTCCGACTCTGTGATCACGACCGCTCCCCCCACCGCTTCCACGGCGCGGGCATTGAGCTCCTGGTGGTTGTTGGTGGCTCGGGCGAAGGGAACCAGGACCGCCGCCTTCCCGAGGGCGGCCAGCTCACCGATGGTCATGGCGCCGGAGCGGGAAACGACCAGATCGGCATTGCCGATTTCGGTCACGATAGGATCGAGATAGGGAACCACTCTGGAGCCCGAGAATGCCGACGCTATGTAGGCCTTCTGCACCTCGGCGAGATTGGCTGGTCCGGTTTGATGAACGATCTCCAACCGGTCTTTGAGGTGCGCCAGAAAGAGAAGCGCCCCGGTCATAGCGTCATTCAGGATCTTCGACCCCTGGCTTCCGCCGAATACGAGAAGACGCTGACGCTCGGATCCACCCTCACCGCCGGCCCGCTTGAAATCGAAGAACTCCCGGCGAACCGGATTCCCCGTTACGACTCCTTCACGCCCGAGTCGCGGAAGCGCTTCCGGAAACCCAACGGCGACTTGCTTCACCACTTTGGCCAGCAGCCGATTGGTAAGTCCGGGGAAGGCGTTCTGCTCGTCGATGAGGGTCGGGAATCCGCGAAGGGCAGCGACCAACAGCACCGGGCCGGAGGCGTAGCCGCCGACACCAATCACAGCAGCGGGGAGGTACTTCGTCAACAGGAGCCAGGCATCGATGAAACCCTTCGGCAGACGCAGGATGTTCAGCAGCGTCTCGCCGATCCCCTTTCCCTTGAGCCCTCGAACCGACACAAACTCGAGCGGAAAGCCGGCCTTCGGTACCAGAGTTTTCTCCAGTCCGTACTCGGTACCGACGAAGACGACCTGCCGCTTCGGATCGCGCCCCTTGTATTCCTGGGCAATCGCGATGGCCGGGTAGATGTGACCGCCCGTGCCTCCGCCGGCGATCATCAGCGTGGTCGAGGGAGACGGCGCGATCATGGCAGACTCCCGGACGAGCCGTCGAGATAGGATTTCGAATTTCGAATTTCGAATTTCGAATTTAAAAGAGACAGATTCACTCCGTTGTCGCCTTCAAATTCGAAATCCGAAATCCGAAATCCGAAATCGCCTTTCACGCCCATCCCACTCACCGTCGAGCCTTCAATTCTGCTGCTGTGAGAGATTCAGAAGAATTCCTACCGCGCACATGGTTGCAATCAATGACGACCCGCCGTAACTCACCAGAGGCAGCGGCAATCCCTTGGTCGGCAGCAGACATAGCGCCACGCTGACGTTGAGCAAGGCCTGAACGCCGATCATGAGCGTGAACCCGAGCGAGGCGTAGAAAGCGAAGCGGTCCTTGCTGCGGATCGCCAGCTGGATTCCCCGCCACACCAGAAAGGTAAAGAGCCCGAGCAGAACGAAGGCGCCGACAAAACCCAGCTCTTCGCCGATGATCGAGAAAATGAAATCGGTATGAGGCTCGGGCAGAAAGAATAATTTCTGGCGACCATTGCCGATGCCCAGGCCTTTGAAACCACCGGTGCCTAGGGCGATGAGCGACTGCATGGCCTGAAAGCCTTTACCCTGCGGATCCGCCTCGGGATTGAGAAAAGTCATGAGCCGATCGCGCCGGTAGTCAGCCGACAGCACCAGGGCGATGGCCGACGGGATGACCGCCGTCGAGAAGAGAGCGATTCGCTTCCAGGAAAGTCCGGCAATGAAGATCAACGCCGCCGCGACAACCAGAATCGTCACGGCCGTGCCGAAATCGGGCTGAAGCAGAATCAGCCCGGCGATGATCGCCAGTACTGCCGCCAGCGGAATCAGGGTTGACGACAGCTCGTTGATTCGCTCTTCGCGCTGCGAGAGGTACGCGGCTACGAACAACACCACAACCGGCTTGGCGAGCTCCGAGGGCTGAAACTGGAAGAGTGGCAACAGGAACCATCGATGCGTTCCGTTGACCGGCGCTTGAAACAACACCAGAACGAGCGCCGTACAGATGCCGCCGAGCAGCAGATAGATCACCCTCTGATCGCGGAGTCGGTTCATGTCGATGTTCATCAACATGAGCATCAGCCCCGATCCGGCCGTCAGCCAGAGGCACTGGCGAACCAGGAAGAAGTAGGGATTGTCGTTGCCCACCTTCTGCACCGTGATCATGGCCGAGGCGCTGTAGATCATGACCAGCCCGATCACGAGGATGAGGAGCACTGTCCCGAACAGATAGCGATCGTAAGTGAGGGTCCGGCTCACGAGAGATTCCTCACCAGCTCTTCGAAGTGATGACCGCGATGCTCGAAGTTGTCGTACTGATCGAAGCTCGCGCAGGCTGGTGACAGAAGGACCACGTCGCCGGGATTGGAGTGACTCCGCGCCCATTCCAGGGCCTTGTCCATCGTTCCGGCGTCGATGATTTCGGACGTTCCGCTGAGGGCCTGGCGAATCCTGGGCGCCGCGGCGCCAACCGTCAGAATGGCCCGGGTCTTCTTACGCACGAGATCGCCGAGTCTCTCGAACTCCCCGTTCTTGTCTTTGCCACCGAGAATGAGCAGAACGCGGCCGTCTTGCTGCCCTTCCAGCGACTTGATAGTCGCGTCGACGTTCGTTCCCTTGGAGTCGTTGATGTAGGAAACGCCCTCGAGCTCCCGCACCAGCACCATACGATGAGGAAGTCCGGCGAAGCTCTCGAAGGCCTTTTTCACGGAAGCCGGTCCGACGCCAACGGCGTGGGCGGCAAGCCACGCCGCGAGCGCGTTCTCGACGTTGGCAGTGCCGGAGATTCGTAGAGATGCTCGCGGGATTCGCTCCTCCCCTTTCCATGTGTTCAGCACCAGGTCGTCGCCATCGACAAAGGCCCCCGGCGTGGTCAGGTTGAGAGACGAAAACCGCCACACCACTGCCTTGGTCGGAGGGTGGACCGTTCTTGGATCTTCGGCATTCACGATGGCGAAATCGCTATCGTGCTGATTGCGGAAGATGCGCTCTTTGGCACGTTGATAGTCGTCGATCGAATCGTATCGATCCATGTGATCGGGCGTGACGTTGAGGAGAAGCGCAACATTGGCGCGAAAGCTGTCGATCGTTTCGAGCTGGAACGACGAGAGCTCCACAACATAGCAACGCTCGCCATCTTCGACCACGGAGATCAACGGAACGCCGATGTTCCCTGCCACCACCGGATCGAGCCCCGCCACCCTCAGAATCTCGCCGATCAGCGCCGTCGTCGTCGACTTGCCGTTCGATCCGGTCACAGCGATGACCGTTCCCTGTAGATTCTGAAAAGCCAGCTCGACCTCGGAGAGAATCGGAATGCCTCGAGCCTCGGCGCGGGCCAGAATCGGAATGCTCATAGGAATCCCGGGACTCAGAACGATGTAACGGGCATCGTCCAGCAGCGACTCAGGGTGCGATCCGAAGGCGCGGGTTACTCGGGGAGAGAGTGAGCCGATGAGAGGTAGCTCTGATTCGTTCTTCGAGTCGGTGATCGTCACAGCTGTGCCCTGCGCGACCAGAAAATTCGCCGCCGCCACACCGGACTTACCAGCGCCGAACACGAGAACACTTTCAGGGGATTGATTGGCCATTCGTTCACCTCAGCTTTAATGTCGACAGAGCGAGGAGCGCGAACATGATCGCCACGATCCAGAAACGCACCACGACCTTGGTCTCGTTCCAGCCGGAAAGCTCGAAATGATGATGGATTGGCGACATCTTGAAGACGCGCCGCCCAGTGGTCTTGAATGAGATGACCTGAATGATTACCGAGAGCGCTTCGACGACGAAGAGGCCGCCGACCAGCACCAGGAGAATCTCCTGCTTGATGATCACAGCCAGACAACCGATGGCACCCCCCAGAGCGAGCGAGCCGACGTCACCCATGAAGATTTCCGCGGGATGAGCGTTGAACCAAAGAAAACCGAGTGATGCTCCTACCATCGCTCCGCAGAAAACCGCCAGCTCGCCGGCCCCGGGGACCCAGGCGATGCGCAGGTAGTCGGCGACTTTGAAGTTCCCCGCGGCGTAGGTGAGGATCGTGTAGGTGACCGCGGCAATGAGCGTCGAACCGATCGCCAGGCCATCCAATCCATCGGTCAGATTGACGGCGTTGGAGGCACCGACGATCACGACGGCGATGAAGGGAATGTAGAAGAACCCCAGGTCGATCACCAGCCGCTTCACAAAGGGAAACGTCAGCTTCGTCGAGTAGGCGTTGTGAATCTGCGGAAGATAGGCGACGGCTACACCCGCGATCAGAGCCACGACGAACTGGAGCAGGAATTTCTGCTTGGCGGTGAGCCCGAGGTTCTGTTTCTTGACCAGCTTGTTGTAGTCGTCGATGAATCCGATCGTTCCGAAGGCGAAGGTCACGAACAGCACGATCCAAATGTAGGGATTCATGATGTCGGCCCAGAGAATGGTCGGGATCAGAATCGCGAAGTTGATCAGGATTCCGCCCATGGTCGGAGTCCCCGCCTTCTGCTGGTGCGACTGCGGCCCTTCTTCGCGAATGAACTGACCCAGCTTGATCTGCGTGATCCGCTTGATCAGCCAGGGGCCCAGAATGAAGGAGATCAGCAGCGCGGTGAGGGCCGAATAAGCCGTCCGGAAGGTGATGTACCGGAAGACGTTGAATCCGGAGAAAGCGTCGCGCAGGGAGAAGAAGAGGTAATAGAGCACGTCAGGCCTCTCTCTCGTGTTGGTTGAGGTTTCGAGTCAACGCTTTGTAGCCCTGAGCTTCGGAGCGCGTCAGCGAGAAAGAGGACGAAAGTGTCATCCCGAGCCGCAGCGAGGGATCTGGGTGGGGGCCCTTCCCCCTTGGTGCTTGCGAACAATGTCGAATACCAAGGGCGTAAGGCCCCCGCCCAGATCCCTCGCTGCGGCTCGGGATGACACACACGGCCGGCTTGTCGACTGAAGACCACTCCCCAGGGGGCGTCGTTGCTCCTGGCGGAACGAATCCGGCCGATGTTCTCTTCGGGCTCCGCCGTCTGGAGGTGATCATCCCTTCCCCGTCCCACTGCCTGATGATCACCGTCGCGCCACCCCAACCCACCCATGCCGGCGGAGCCGGAACACAACACCCGCCAATCGGATCGACCTGATAGTAGTCCATTTTCATATGTGATTTCAAACTCTTTTTATATGCAAAAGAATTCATTTTACAGTGCCCGATTTGTGCGACTTCTTTCGGAGCGCAGATTCCACTTCCTCGCGGTCGTCGAAGTGGGCGATCTCATCGCCGATCACCTGATAGTTCTCGTGTCCTTTTCCAGCGATCACGACCATCGTGTCGTCCCCGGCCTCGCTCACGGCGCGATCGATGGCCTCCCTGCGGTCGGCGATCCGAAGGTGCACGCCTTTCGTCCGGCGCATCCCCTCCTCGATCTGATCGATGATCTTTTCCGGATCTTCGCTGCGGGGGTTGTCACTGGTGATGATCGACAGATCGGCCAGCCGTCCGGCGATCTCTCCCATCTCCGGGCGCTTGCCCCGATCGCGATCGCCACCGCAGCCGAAGACCACGACCAGCTTCTTTCCCGCCGCCAGCTCGCGGACGGCATGGAGAAGCTTCTCCAGAGCATCCGGTTTATGGGCATAGTCGACGAGAACTGTCGGTCCACCCTCGATCGAAACCGACTCGAAGCGGCCGCGCACAGTCTGCAGGGCTTCGATTCCGCGCTGGATGGTCGGGATAGCTACTCCGACGGCGAGTGACGCGCCTATTGCTCCCATCCAGTTGTACAGATTGGGTACACCCAGCAGAGGTGATTCCACGGCGACATTTCCCGAGGGCGTCACTACTTCTCCACGAAGTCCGCGAACCGAGATCTCGAAGCCCGGGGCGGGATGGATGTCACTGGAGGTCTCACGTCCGAAGCTCCACGCCGCCGCCCCTAGCTCGTCGAGAAGCCGGCGCCCGTACACGTCGTCGGCATTCACCACGGCAGTGCGCCTGCTTCGGTCGATCTGATCGAACAGAATCTTCTTGGCGGAGAAGTAATCCTCGAAGTCGCGATGAAAGTCGAAGTGATCGCGAGAGATGTTGGTGAACACGGCCGCGGCAAACGAGATCCCGTAACTGCGCTTCAGGGCCAGGGCGTGCGATGAAACCTCCATCACGGCACGGGTCACTCGGGCTTCGACCATGCGTGCCAGCCACTCCTGAAGAACGATGGCGTCAGGGGTCGTTCGATCGGCAATCTCGGTCAGTTCCCCTGCGCGATAGTCGATGGTTCCAATCAATCCGACAGGCTCGCCGGTAGCGTCAAAAATCGACTCCAGCATTTTGGTCGTGGTGGTCTTCCCTGAGGTTCCAGTGACTCCCACCAACTGCAGTTTCGCGGCGGGCCGCCCATAGAAATTTCCAGCCACCACGGCCAGAGCCTCGCGAGCATCAGGCGTTTTCACGACCGTCGCCGATGAGCTCACAGAGGGGAGAGCCTCCGCCAGAACTGCTGCGGCACCTTTCGCCAGAGCACTGTCAACAAAACGCGCGCCGTCAACCTTGAAGCCCGCCACCGCGACGAACAGGGCTCCTTCGCGAACGAGCCTGGAGTCGGAACAGACCGACGAGATCTCGACGTCCGGATTCCCTCTGGTCTCGGTGACCTTCACGCCCTCGAGAAGTGTGCTGAGTTTCATCGCGAGGTCGCCCCCGGTTCGAGCCGAAGAACAATCTCCCGACTTTCATCTGGAATTGCTGCTGGCGCTGGTCGTTGTTCGACCACGGTGCGGTCGCCCTCTTTATGCACCGACCCCGCTGGTATTGTCGCCGGCATTCCTTGCGAGAAGACCGCCAGCTTCGGCTCATTCAACTGAAGCGTTCGACCCGGCAGTGAGGGCGGCACTCCGAGGTAGCGGAGCGTTCCTTCAGCGATTTCCCGGAAGGCCGGCGCGGCGACGGTTCCGCCATATTGAGCCGTCCTGGGCTCGTCGACGACGACGATAATCGCCAGGCGCGGACGGTCCGCCGGGACGTACCCGCTGAATGAGGCCACGACGCGGTCTGAATAGCCACCGCGGCCGGCCTTCTGCGCCGTCCCGGTCTTTCCTGCCACGACGTGTTCTTCAAGCGCGGCATTCTGACCGGTTCCCCGGCTCACCACAACCTTCAGAATCTCATTCAGCACCGCTGCCGTCTTCGGCGAGATGACCTGCTCTGCAGCAGGAATCGGGGCACGAAAAAGAGTCTCCCCTTCTGAATTGACGACCCTGTCCAGAATGTGCGGATTGACACGCTTTCCTCCATTCGCCACGGCGGCGGTCGCGGTGAGTATCTGCAGCGGAGTGACACCAATCTCCTGGCCTATCGACATGGCGGCGTTCGAGAGTTGAGACCATTGCTCGGTCCTGCGGAGAATCCCCGCAGCCTCGCCGGGCAGCTCAATTCCGGTACGCCGGCCGAAGCCGAAACGGGTGATGTAATGGAAGAAGCGTCGCGGCCCCAGGGCCAGACCGACTTTGATCGTACCGACATTCGATGACTTCGCCAGCACATCCTCGAAAGTCATGAAGCCGTACTTGTTGCCGCCGTGCTCGCGCATCGTCGTGTGCGCGATCTCGATGCTGCCGGCACCGCAGTCGATGATCTGTGAAGGCGTAAC
>DASZZV010000297.1:0-5427 GCA_035544835.1 Thermoanaerobaculia bacterium | reverse complement strand
TTCTGTCGATCGCTCGCGCCCCTCCTGGGGCTCTGGAAAAGAAAAGAATCGTTATGATCCCGCGTCCAGTGGTTCGCTTCGCTCACCACTGGCTACCAGCTTACTGGCCCTCCGGGCCGCACACGAATGGCCAAACTCCAGACCCTCTCCCTCGGGAGCCCTCGGGAGAGGGGTTGGTCGCCAGGATTCGCGCGCTGCTTAACGGGGCAGAAGCGCTACCCTACCTGGTTCAACGCCTGTCTCCCCGACAGAACAGCGATCACATTGCGCGCCGCCATGCTGGCCATCTCGTTGCGGGTCTCGACGGTCGCCGAGCCGAGATGCGGCAGCAGAACTACATTCTTCATCGTGATCAGACGCGGCTCTACCCTCGGCTCATCCTCGTACACGTCGAGTCCAGCCCCACCGAGGAGGTTGTTCTCCAGCGCATCGACAAGCGCCCTCTCGTCCACGATTGGACCTCGAGCCGTGTTGATCAGAAAGCAGCCCCGTTTCATTTTCGCCAAAGCGGCGGCGGCCACGAGGTGGTGCGTGTCGGGAGTGAGAGGGGCGTGGATGGAAATCACGTCGCTTGTCTCGAGGAGATCGTCGAAGCCTATCCTGCGCGCCCCCGAGGACTCTGCCTCATCGGCTCGGCTTCGCGAGAAGTAGACGATCTCCATCCCGAAAGCTCGCGCCCTTATCGCCACGGCCCGCCCGATTCGGCCCATCCCGATGATGCCGAGTCGCTTTCCGGAGAGTGAAGATCCGAGCAGCATGAGTGGATGCCATCCTTCAAATCCTCCGCCCCGCACCATGGAATCTCCTTCGAGCACTCGACGGGTCACGGCCAGTAGAAGAGCCATGGTGAGCTCGGCCGTGGCCTCGGTGAGCACTCCCGGCGTGTTGGTTACGACGATGTTCCCGGCTCTGGCGGCGGCGAGGTCTATATTGTTGGTTCCGACCGCGCAGTTCGCGACGACTTGTAGCTGGTTGCAGGCGGCCAGGACCGTGGCCGTGATGGGATTTGTCAACACCGTGATGGCCGCGTCGGCGCCTGCCATCGCCGCGATTAGTCGCTCCTCTAGTCGCTCCTCGCTTGCGTCATGTCCCACCTCGTCGATTGCCACTTCGAGGCGGGCGGCCCGCAGCAACTCTTCCGCGACGGCCGGCATCCGGGAGGTGATGACGACTCTCATGACCTCAGTCGATCTTCCGCGCCAGCAGCCATCCCACCACGAAGAGCAGCCCGCCGATCACCAGCAGTTTCACCTCGGTGCGCACATCGTCCTGCGCAAAGCCGATGTAGAAACCGATGGGCAGAATGACCATGCCGGCGAGTTGCAGAAAACGACCGATGAAGTAGCTCATCGTTTTCCCGCCACGATCTGCAGCATGTCGTCCTCGAGCAGCCCGGCCGGCTTCTCTACCATGCGACCCAGCTCCCTGCCGTCTCGAATGTAAATGATCGTGGCGACTTTCTCTAACTCGCGTCCGGCAAGCAGGCTGGCTGGCTCCTTCTTGTCTCGATTCACTGCCACATAGGTTGCCGGTAGCTCGATTCCGTATTTCGATTTCAAGGTACCGATGATCTTCAGTAGCTTCGGAATCTCGCGCTGACTGTCCGGCCACCATGTGCCGAGAAAGACGTCGAGATGATCCTGCGGTTGCACCGCCGCTGCCAGCAGACTGACCGCGTCGGCATCGGGTGTGTACGATGCCATTCGCTCCGAGTACTCGGGCACGACCTTGAGCAGGCGGGCCGGCGATGTCGGGCCGACCTCGGTCGGCAGCGGCGTCTTCTCGACGGACGAGAAATCAACCGACGCCGGTTTGTTGGTGTCGATGGTGATCCGCTTTACCTCATCACCTCGCTCGGTCTGGTCGACTACTCCTCCCATGCCGTCGATGACGCGCGCGAAGATCGTGTAGCCGCCGTCAAGATGGGGTTGCGGCGAATGGGTGATGAAAAATTGCGACCCACCCGTGTCGGCGCCAGATAAAGCCATTCCTACCGCGCCTCGGGTGTACTTCTGCAGATTGATCTCGTCGCGGATTGCGTAGCCGGGCCCGCCGTTCATATCGTTCCGCGGATCCCCTCCCTGGATGACGAAGTTCGGTACCACACGCATGAAGCTGGTCTTGTCGAAGTAATGCTTTCCGGCCAGTTGGGCAAAGTTCCATGTCGTCATCGGAGCGTCCTGCGACAGGAGCACCAGTTGAATCTGGCCGCGGGCCAGATCGATCGTGGCCGTGTGACGGTCGCGCGACCAGCGTACGATCTCGACGTAATCAGTGAGCGGCCGCTCGATGGGAAGCGGCGTGAACTGCGGCCGCGGCTTCTTGAGCTTTTCCTCGATGAGTGTTGCCGCCATCCGTCGTACCACCGGGTCGCGATCGCTGACGCGCTCTCGGAGGAACGACTCCCGCTCAGGAAAATCGATGTCGGCCAGCGCCTGAATGGCCGACAGCCGCGCGTCATTCATGCCCGGATCGCGGCTGCCTCGAGCTTCGGCATCGAGCAGCGTCCGGACCTTGTCCGCCGTGGGGATTTTCTTCGATGCAGCATATCGGTCGATGGCCGTGCCTCGGGCTACCGGGTCCTCGTCCTTGAGTGCCGAGTTGATCAGCTCGATCTCCTGATCGACGGAATCGTCGGGGATCGCACCGATGGCCGCGGTGCGCACCATCCGATCGCTGTTGCCGGCCAGCTTCCCACGCAGTCCGGCGCCACTCTTCAGCTTCGCGGTTCCCTCCGCGGCGCGAACGAAGATCCATGGATTATCGGTGGACAGCAGAGACTGCAGCGGGTTGTCGGGGTCATCGCCGAATACCCTCGTAATCGCGCCGGCTGCCACCTCACGCTGCCATCGGTCGCCGCTGACGGCGATGTCGAGGAGTCTCTTCTTTGCCTGGGCGCTGGTGCGGGCCGCGTATGCCAGAGCATCGATGGCCGTGACTCGCGTGCCGGGATCGGGATCGTCGCTGACGGCCACGAGCTTGATGGCCTGATCTGCGGAGAAGAGTCCAGGCTTCGATTCGTTCTTCTCAGCGATACGGGCCAGTCCTCGCAGCGCGTTGGTGCGAACCCATGGATGCGAATCGTTGACCGAGGGGATCATGGCGTCGATCGAGGACGCTTCGCCGATGCTACCGATGGCTTGCGCGGCGTAGCCTCGTGTAAGCGTGTCCCCGTCGCTCAGCAGTAGCTCCAGCCGCGGTCGCGCCGGTGCGAACTTGCGCCGCGCCAGCGTGTATGCGGCCTCGCGGCGCACGAGCGGTGAGGGACTTTCCAGCAGCGCCGCCGCGATCGAGGAGGCATCGTCGCTGTCGAACCGGAACAGGGTACGGACTGCCCGCGCCCGCACCCCTTCACGGATGTCTGCTCCGGTGAATGGGCTGTAGGAAGTGAGCGTGATTTGCTTCGCTACCTTCGACAGACCCTCCACTGCTTCAGCCGCGACATCGGCATTCTCACGATCGCCGGCTAGCAGGAGAAGGGTCGGTGCTCCGGCCGCGTCGCCGATCTCCCCGAGCGCGAAGGCGACGCTGCGACGAACATTGGCGTCGGGGTCGCTGGCCATCGTCGCCAGGGTATCGACGCCTCCCATTTTTTCTCCCTCGTCCTTCACGCCGTTTCCGTTGGCATCGAGGAAGGTGGCGTTGCCGATACGCGCCAGCGCCAGCGCGATCCGCGCGCGATGAAGGCTGTTGGGATGGTGCGCCCACTGTTCGGTCAATGCCGGGTCGAGCTCGCGCCGGTCTTCGAGCTGAAGGATGCGCGCTTCTTCCTCCAGCGTCATCCCGTACGGTCCCGCCGCGGCAGCGGGCGCCGTTTGTGGTACTGGCGTCGTGGTGGCGCAGCCTGCGATCAGTAGAACGATGAGAAGTACCGACGGACCACCTTTGGTGAACATGTACGCTCCTGACCAGTCATTCCCGGAAGCGGCTCTTCGTTTGATGACGACGCGGCTGCCGGCGAAGGTAGATAGTAGTTGCCAGAGCGTCACCAATGGAAGCCGCACGGCTACCTGACAGCGTCTCTTTTTGTGTGGCACAGGCACTCTTGCCTGTGTGCCGCGGCGTCGAGCCGTGGCGTTTCTGTAATGATTCACAGAGAAGTCGGCCTCGACGGCCGACACACAGGCAAGAGTGCCTGTGCCACACAAGATGCTGATCTCACAATCCCGAAACCCCGCCCGAGACAATAAACGCCAGCGTCCTCGAGGCGTCCGTGCCGACAGGAATCACCCGATCGCGCGCCACCAGAAGCAGCCGCCCGGCGAAGGCATAGGACTGCGGAAAGTAAACCGCGACGTGGTCCAGCAGTCCCAGGGCCGACAGATCCTCGCGGGTGATGAATCCCAGCACTCTGGCGTCGGCCGCGGGATACAGCAGCACCATCACCGGCCTATTGAAGCTCTTCTTGTCTCCGACCAGCGCCTCGATGAGGTCTTTGATGGCTGAGTACACCGTCTTCACGAAAGGCGCTTTCGTGAACACCTTCTCCATCAGATGAAAGACGCGCTTGACGAAGATGTTCCCCGTCAACACGCCGATCAGGATCACCAGGAGGATCGTCACCAGGAATCCGACCCCGCGCACCGGAAGGCCGAGCAGTTGATCGATCTTCGTGAAGATCGCGTAAAAGACATACACGGTCACGGCGATCGGCACGACGATCACCAGCCCGCGCAGGAAATTCTTGATGAGGAAATTCATCAGATGCTCCGATTAGCTTCTAGCTTCTAGCTTCTAGCTTCTAGCTTCTAGCTTCTAGCTTCTAGCTTCTAGCTTCTAGCTTCTAGCTTCCAGGTTCCAGCCTCCGGCTTCTTGGCCAACGGCGAGTAGCTAATAGCTCGTATCATGCAACGGGCAACGGGCAACGAGCAACGTTCTGCCTTCTGCATTCTGTATAATCCGCCGGCTCCAAGGCCCCACCGCCGCCGAGGACACAACCCAATACCAGAGGACTTCGCATATGAGCAATCGCACCTTCACCATCATCAAGCCCGACTCCGTCGAGAAGGGTAATTTCGGCAAGATCATCTCCCGTATCGAGGTGGAGGGCTTCCGCATCCTCGGGATCAGGAAAGTCGCCCTCGGGACCAGGCAGGCTGAGGCGTTTTACGCCGTACACAAAGAGCGTCCCTTCTATGGCGACCTCGTGAAGTACATGACCTCCGGCCCGGTCTACGTTGCCGCGCTCGAGCGCGAAGACGCCGTCCCGCAGCTCCGCAAGCTCATGGGCGCTACCGATCCCGCCAAAGCCGACGCCGGCACAATCCGCAAAGACTTCGGCGAGTCGATCGAGCGCAACGCCATTCACGGTTCCGACTCACCCGAGAACGCAGCCACCGAGATCAGCTTCTTCTTCGCCGAGTCCGAGCTCTCGTAGGAAGCCAGATGTTGGTTGTCAGTTGTCAGCTGAACTCGGGAGCTTGTCAT
>DASZZV010000296.1:0-5723 GCA_035544835.1 Thermoanaerobaculia bacterium | reverse complement strand
CCCCTGGAGCTGGAGCGCGGAGAGACTTCCTACACCGTCGACACTCTTCAGATCCTTCGCCACCTCCATCCGACAGACACTCTCGACTGGATCATTGGCGAGGACAATCTGGCAGTTCTCATGTCATGGAAAGAGCCGGCGCGAATACTCGAACTTGCTAACTTCGTTGTATTGAAACGGGGAGGGGGCGCAAGCACACCTCCCGAGCTGGCAGGTTGCGTGAAATCAGCAGCGGAGCGAGGGAAACAGGGGGCCATTGTCCTGGCCGATAACATCCGAGTTGATATATCGGCGACGGAGATCCGCAATCGGGTACGCGAAGGCAGGGCTTTTACGGATCTGGTCACACCGGAGGTCGCACGTTACGTGGAGCGATACGATTTGTATCGCCCGGAGGAAATGCATTGAAAGATCCGATCCTGACGCGTGTGCAGCATGCCGTCGACGCCGCCCTCGATAAGAAGGCTCTCGACCTGGACGTGCTCGTTCTCACCGGGCTCACCTCGATCGCCGACTACTTCATCATCTGCTCGGGCACAACGGAACGCCAGACCGCCGCTATTGCCGATGCCATTGACGATCGTCTCCGAGTGGAGGACAAGACCAAACCGCTATTGATTGAGGGGATGTCTTCGGGGCGCTGGGTACTCCTCGACTACGGCGATTTCATCGTGCATATCTTCACCGAGGAATGCCGGCGCTTCTACGGGCTGGAGCGGTTATGGGGCGACGCACCGAATATCACCAGGCGCTTCCTCCAGGAGTCCGCTCCCAAGGCGAATGCCCCAGCCAGGTAACAGACAGGCTTCGATCGGTCGCGTCCTGCTGGCGCGTAGTGCAGCAATGCGCCCGGTGCTTCAGACTCTCGACAAAGTGATCGGACGTGACGTCGGAGTCCTCCTTGAGGGGGAATCGGGCGTTGGCAAAGATCACGTCGCGCGGCTGATTCATGGGGAGGGACCTAGGGGAAGGTTCCCGTTCGTGCGCATCGACTGCGCGAGCATTCCCTCCGAGCTTTTCGAGAGTGAGCTCTTTGGCTATGAGAAGGGAGCTTTCACCGACGCTGTGATTCGTAAGCCGGGCAAGCTCGAGCAGGCCCATCGCGGCACGGTTTACTTCGATGAGGTTGGAACCCTGGCCCTGCCGCTTCAGGCCAAACTGCTGCGCGTGATTCAGGAGCATCGGTTTTCGCGACTGGGCGGAACGCGCCTGATCGACGCCGATCTGCGGGTGATCTCGAGCTCCAACGTCCCGCTCCAGCAACTGATCGACTCGGGCTCTTTTCGAAAGGACCTGTTTTATCGATTGAATATCGTGTCGGTCACGCTTCCCCCTCTTCGTGAGCGGCGCGAAGACATTCCGGTCATGGCGCGGGCTTTCCTCAAGGATGTAAGACTTCGCGAGAGCATCAAGACGAAAACCGTGGGCGCCGAGGCGATGGAGCTGCTCTGCAACTTTCACTGGCCGGGCAACATTCGGGAGCTGCGTGGTGTCATCGAGAGAGCGGCCATTCTGGAGAGCTCGGACACCATCACGCCGGAATCGCTTCCCGTCGAGAGATTCCGGGAGGCCGCCGCTCTGGGCGAAATCGCTCGTGAGGCCGCATGGTCGCTCGAGACGCTGGAGCGCTGGTACATCAAAGAGGTCCTTCGTAAGACCACCTCGAACTTCTCCCGGGCAGCCGAGATCCTCGGGATCAATCGCAAGACCCTGCTGGAGAAGAGACGAAAATACGGGCTGGAGTGAGCCTGGATTCGTACGTGCGCATCGGCGCCAAATCGGAGTGGCGGCATCTTTGCCGCCTGGCCCGGCGCCGTCCCGCGGCGCCGTTCTCGCGCAAGCGATCGGATGGGGCGGCGGCGCGGGACGCCGCCGGGCCAGGCGACAGGATGTCGCCACTCCGAGCTTTCTACCCGAAGACTCGGCCTGCGGCTTAGACTACCCAGCCCATGAAATTTCGATTCATCTGGATTGGTTCGAATGCTGACGCTGAATCGCGCCTTCTGCAGGAGCGTTACACGGAGAGGGTCAAGCACTTCTTTCCGATTGAGATCATTGAAGTTACACCCGAAAAAGATAGACAGAAAAAGAGTGATGCCGCTATTATGCACGCCGAATCGGCGCGGCTGATTGCGGCGATTCCATCGAGTGGCACCACGATCGTCCTTGACGAGCGTGGTGAGGCGATGGACTCTTTGAAGTTCGCAAAGTGGTTGGAGAGGCTCACGGTTAATGAGTCCGGGGGTGTGCACTTCGTCATGGGCGGCGATCTGGGTCTCGAGGATTCCGTTCGCCGCCGGGCCGACAAAGTGCTCTCACTTTCGGCCATGACGCTTCCTCATCAGCTGGCTCGCGTCGTACTGCTCGAGCAGGTTTATCGAGCATGCACCCTGATCAGAAACATCCGATATCACAAGTAAGGAGAAGGGCGGTCCCATGGCACGAACGAAAACGAAAGCAAGCGCTCACGATACGTTTCGGGATGCGCTTCTGAAAAAGCAGCAGCAGATGCTTGATTCCTTCAACCGCGATCGGGCCGCAGGCAATGCCCAGCCCGATGACGGCATTCAGGATCTGGCCGACAAAGCGGCCAGCGCCTACTCCAAAGAGCTCAACTTCTCCCTGTCCGACAGCGATCGCGAGACGCTGGTCTTCATCGAAGAGGCACTCGACCGGATCGACGCCGGCGTCTATGCCGTATGCACGAACTGCGGTGTCACCATCGGTGACAGAAGGCTTGCGGCCGTTCCCTGGACTCCCTTCTGTATCGACTGTCAGGAATTGCAGGAGAAGGGTCTTCTCTAACGCTTTTCGTAATACAGACAACTCGAGAGAGGGCACGGGAGACCGTGCCCTCTGCGTTTGATGCCTCAGTCTCCCACACAGCTTCAGGCCATTCTCTCCGCAGGCAAGCTGCCAACGCTGATTCTCATCGGCGGCGACAACGAGTTTCTGGTCGATCGCGCCTTCACGGCCGCGCGGGAACAGATCGTCGAGGCACATCCCGACATCCACGTGCAGAGGTTCGACGAGACCGCCGACCTCTCTTCCATTCTCGATTCGTTCCGTACCTATTCGCTCTTCGCGACGCGGCGACTCCTGGTCGTCCCCGAGGTCAACGCCTTTGTGACGCGGAAAGAGCTGCTTCCGTTGTACGAGAAGTCGATCGCCGACTGGACCTCGGCGAAGACCGATCGCAAACGAGCCTCATCGATCGCCAAGCTGCTCCATCTTCTCGGCCTGGTCGGCATGGACGTCGATGCCACGGAGACGACGCTCGGCAGTCTGCTTGGATTGAAGAAGGTCGAGCCGGCCCTGTCAGAGATGCTCGAAGTCGCTCGCAGTCAGGGAAAGAAAGCATCTCGTGGCGAGGGCGACTCGGCGCTTCTGGCCGAAGCCATCTCGCAGGGCGGCGCTCCGGGGACTGTGCTGATGATGAAAACGGGTGAGGTGCCGCGCGACTCCGCGACCGTGGCGCTGATCGAGAGCCATGGTGTGGTCGTGATCTGTGATCTGACTCGTGAGGAAGTCCCCAGGGCGCTGGAGCAGATCATCGCCTCGGTTGGGACAGAGTATGGCGCGAAGTTCGATGCGGCGGCCTCTCGCTCGCTCATGACGCGTCTCGGGATCGACCGCGTTCTGGCTGACAAGTTCTCGAGGGAGGTTCCCGACCTGCGGCTGTTCGTCTCCGAAGTGGAGAGGCTGGCGACTTTTGCGGGGCAGGGAGGACGGGTGTCTTCGGCAATGATTGAGGAACAGGTCATCGCCCTCGGTGGAGGCGCTCGCTACGAATTCGCCTCACTCTTTGCAGAGCGCAAGACCGTTCAGGCAGTCTCCAAGTTGCGTGATCTGATCGCTCAGGCCCGGCGCGAAGATCCGAAGACTCCGCTCGACGTGCAGTACGGAAAGTTTCTCTTTCCGCTGGCCGATGAAATCCGCCAGTTGCTGGGAATTCATTCCTTCGCCCGGCGCCGAGGAATCAATCTGAACCAATCGATGTCCTACAACACCTTCAAGGATCGGATGGCTGACGCCTTGTCCGCCTATCTGGCAGAGAACCGTCTGGTGAAGCAGAAGCCCCACCCTTTCGCGCTCCACAAGAGATTCGAAGCGGCCCGGTCGCATCGCGAGGGCGAACTGCTTCGCGCCCTGGCCGACATTGCCGAGCTCGACTTCGCCCGGAAATCCGGCGGCATGGCCGTGGACGTTGGCCTGGAGACACTGGTCCTTCGTACCTAATTCGACTCCCCTGGTTGGGGTAACGATTGCGTAGGGACGGGCAGCTGCCCCGTCCGGCACTCTCCGCGCATAGGTGCGCTCTGCCTCGTGCCCGGCAGGTACCGGACGCGCAGCTGCGCGTCCCTACCCGGCGAAATCCGTTCCTCCTATGTGATTCGAGATCCGACAGGCTGTACAATGCGCGCTTTCTTCCGGCCCTTCCTTACTGTGGTGTAGCTCAACTGGTAGAGCGGCGGATTGTTAATCCGTAGGTTGCAGGTTCGAGCCCTGCCGCCACAGCCAATGGGAATTCAGCCTCCGTCCATCCCGCCCGATATCTACGTTGCGAATGACGTTCAAGAGTTGGCACCATGAGATGGTCGATCGTCTACGCTTCGTCGAGGGCGATCACGCCGATCTATTCGGTCCTCAGCACGGTGTCATTGGTCCCGTTGTCGGTCCGTGTGATGAAGGGAACATCCGGCCGGACTGGGGGGCATCGGGCTGCTTGCTGCGATCGACCGTGACCGGCATCAGCACGGGAAAGGCCTTCATCACCCTTGCCCACGCCTGCAGGACCCATCCAGCAGATCGACCCCGCCCTCGGATCGAGACCCTTCGGTTTACCGGTCCGCCTTCAGACATCATCGTAGAGCCGACCTCGGTCGCTGGATTTCGGGATGGTTTCTCAATGGACGTCGAATACGACGCCCTCCTTCCAGTGCCTGCTTACCGCTTCTTCCGCACCGGCGTGCAGACCCAGTGCGGTACGGCACCCTCTTCGGCACTTCGCCACAGTTGCATGTGCTTGTCACCGGGTATCTTGCTCCGGAAAGTGCGGGGGATTCGGTGAACGATGTCGGTCGGCCGGTAGCCCTTGCCGCGGAGGTCGTCGATAAAGACCCTCTCGATATCGTTTTTATGACGAGGCTCGTATTCGAGCGACTCATCGAAATTCGTGTACCAGTGACTGCAGCCGCCCTGGTGCGCGCGTCGAATGCGCGCGCGACGCCGATACCCTTCCACGAGAATCGGAAAGAGCAGAGCGACCGCCGACAGCGCCAGCAACGCGGTTAAGCCGCTCAACCCACAGTCCTCCGACTTCGAGAGAGTTCGATACGTGCCCATTGAACCACAACGCCTGTGGCGATGAGCGGGGATTCACTGGGTAGCGGGTTTACTCCCCTTTACCGTGACATTGTCGATGATGCGCGTTTTGCCGACTCGCACCGCACCCACCAGGAGCAGGTCTCGATCGAGATCGCGCGGAGTCAGAAACGTCTCGGCGTCTACGAGCCTGATGTAGTCGACGTCAACGCCGGCGGTGTTCCGCAACGACTCCAGCATGACGCGGTCGATCTCGTCGCTGTTCGAGCCGAGCGTGATGGCCGACAACCCGGCCTGTAGCGCCTTCTGCAAGGCAGGAGCGACGTGAAGCTCATCCGCTGAAAGATACGAGTTCCGCGATGACATGGCCAGACCCGAGGCCTCGCGCCTGGTCTCAG
>DASZZV010000295.1:0-10781 GCA_035544835.1 Thermoanaerobaculia bacterium | reverse complement strand
GGAGACCGTGAAGAACTTCTGGGCCTGCAGTTCGGCCTGTCGTTCTGACCCGTTTTGCATGGCACCGCTCATCGCACTGTTCATCGCGCTGACGATGATGTTCGCCGCGCCGGCCCGCAACGAAGGGGCGGAGACGCATCGACTCGTGATCATCACCGGGAAGGCCGGAACGATCGGCGACATCTCCCGTGATGACTTGCGGCAGATCTACACCGCGCGGATCTCGCGGCTGGGCGGTTACCGCATCAGTCCTGTGATTCTTGGCAGCCGTGAGCCCGCCGAGCGCTATTTTCTGGAAGAGCTGCTCGGCATTGCCGAGATCGATTTTACGCAGTTGTGGATCGGCGCTGTCTTTCGAGGCGAGGTCGGCGCGCCGCCGCATCTGGCGCGAGCTCCGGCCGATGCCTGCCTCTACGTGGCCACGCATCGCAACGCCATCGGCTTCGTGGAGGCCTCGGACCTCAGCGGCGACGTCAAGGCGATTACCGTCGATGGCCGTCGGTACGATGCACCCGAGTACCCGTTAAAGTGGAGCGCGCGATGATCGGCGTTCACCGCTCATTCACCCGAACCCGAGGAGACTGAACCCGTGCGAATACTCATCGTTGAAGATGATCCCGACATGCGGCAATTCATCGTGCGCGGTCTGGTCGAGCGTGCCTACGCTGTTGACGAAGCGGCCGATGGTGAGGCGGCGCTCGAGCACGCCGAGATGACTCCCTACGACGCCATCATTCTCGACGTTGCCATTCCTCCGCCGGATGGATTCGCTGTTTGTCGCATGCTGCGGCGCGAGGGTGTTCAGACGCCGATCCTGATGCTGACCGCGCGCGACAGTGTTCCTGATCGCGTGGAGGGCCTCGACTCCGGTGCCGACGACTACCTGGCCAAACCGTTCGAGTTCGTGGAGCTCGTGGCTCGACTTCGCGCTCTATTGCGGCGAGGAGGCTCGAAGCACTATCCGGTCATCGAGGTGGCAGACCTTTCCATCGATACGCGCTCGCATCACGTATTTCGTGCCGATGCCGAGATCGAGCTTACGGCGAAGGAGTATGCGTTTCTAGAGTTTCTGGCCCTGAATCAAGGGCGCGTGATCGGCCGCGAGGAGATCGCCGAGCACGTGTGGAATGAGACTTTCGATCCCTTTTCGAACCTCATCGAGGTCTATATCGGTCGTCTGAGACAGAGCATAGATCGCGATCATTCGACCAAGCTCATCCACACCATCCGTGGCGCTGGCTACATCCTCGAGTCGCGTCCCTCAAAATAGGCCGAGATGATTCACTCGATTCGCGCACGGCTCACGGCGTGGTACTCGATTGTTCTGGCACTCGTGCTGATCGCTTTCGGTGCCATCACCTACGGTCTGCTTCGCCGACAGATCGGACACAACACCGACAACTCGCTGGCCAGCACGGCGCGCGAATTGTCGGCTGTTCTCTCAAACGACTCCAGCGAGACCTCGCTAGCCCTGCGCGAGAGCGGTACTGTCTCGGCGCTGCTCGACTTTCGCTACAGCAGTGAGGCGATCATCATCTTCAGCGAGGATGGCCGGGAGATTGCCGCGTCGCACTCGAGCTTCGAGCGAGGTATCGAGCGACTCGCTCTGCGAAAACTGATCGACCACCGCTCCTACGGTCTGAAGACTCTGCGAAACCAGCGCACCTTCCGCCTGCTTCTGGAGCCGATCAGCATCCTCGGGAAACGCCACGTCCTGGCCGTCATGCGTTCGCTCGACGAGCAGGAGCGGACATTCGCGGAGATGCGCCGTTCGATGCTTCTGGCCATTCCTCTGGCCGTGCTCATCGCATCCGGAGGCGGTTATCTCCTGGCCCGAAAGACGCTTGCCCCGGTCGCCGCTATGAGTGAGAAAGCTCGCGCGATCAGCGCCATCAGCCTCTCCGAGCGAATCGCCGTGACCAATCCTCGGGACGAGCTCGGCCAGCTGGCGACCACGCTCAATGCTTTACTGCAGCGGCTGGAAGAGTCATTCGACAGTCAGCGGCGCTTCATGGCTGACGCCTCGCACGAGTTGCGGACGCCCGTTGCTATTCTGCAGGGCGAAATCGACGTCAGCCTCTCACGCGATGATCGTGAAGCAGAGGCGTATCGACGCAGTCTGCAGATCATGCATCGCTCCGTTCGCAAGTTGACGCGGATTGTGCGGGACCTCTTTCTCCTGGCCAGAGGGGACAGTGGTCAGTATCCGCTGCAGCGAAGCCGCTTCTATCTCGACGAGACACTGGCCGGGACTATCGAAGGCTTTCGCACCCTCGCCGGCGAGCGCGGAATCGAGCTCCAGGGATGCCATCCGAATGACATTCTCATGAAAGGCGACGAAGATCTGGTGCAGCGGATGATCGGGAATCTCATCGACAACGCAGTGAAGTACACGCCCTCGGGTGGGAAGGTGACGGTCGTCGCTGTCGTTGACGATTCCAGCGTGCGACTCGAGGTCCGCGACAACGGATCCGAGATTCCCGCCGAGGTCCGCGAGCATCTTTTCGAGCGCTTCTTCCGCGCCGGCCCCAGCGTTGGTCACCCCGGCGCCGGCCTCGGACTCCCCATCGCCCGGTGGATCGCCGAAGCTCACGACGGCCGAATCTGGATCGAGAGCGGCCCGGCCGGGAATGCCTTCCTGGTGACCATATCCCGCGGTCTCCAGGCTCCATCGTCGCGGCCGTGACGGAACGGTCCTACCTCCGTGCCGTGCCTGATCCTCCTCCTGGATGTTTTCACCTGCCGCTTATTTATCGTGGGGTCATGCACCCTATGTGCATTCTGAAACTGCGTTGTGTTTCGGAGGCTCCATGTCCCGCCCCTCGTTCGAAGTTCGTCTCTTCGAGTTTGCAGTCGGCTTCATACTGCTTTTTTTCGCAGCTTCACGAGCCCACGCGCAACAGCCGCCCCGCATCGGCTCGATCACCATCGCCACCGGTGACATCTACTCGCCCGAGGAGGCGAAGCGCGGCTTCCTCTACCGCCTGGCCGACAATCTCCACTCCGAAACGAAACCATCGGTCGTCCGCGAGTTCCTTCTCTTCAAAGAGGGCGACACGTACGACCCGGCTCGGCTCCGCGAAACGGAACGCAATCTTCGAGCTCTACATTTTATACGCTCGGCGAAAATCAGCGTCGGCGAGCCGCACGATGGTGTCGTCGACATCCTTGTGGAGACGGCAGATTCATGGACCTTCGAACCAGGTACGAGCGTTGGCAACAGTGGCGGCGTCAGCACGTATGGTTTCGAACTGACCGACGGTAACGTCGGTGGAACCGGGCGTGCCGCATCGATGAGCTATGACCGCGGAAGCGACCGCGCCAGGATGGCTTTCGATCTTTCCGACCCTGCGTTCCTGAGGCCGTACTGGCGCGCGAGGGCGACCTACGCCAAGAACTCCGACGGATTCGAGCACCGGCTCTCGCTCGGCAAACCCTTCGTTTCGATCACGTCACGCAGCTCCGGCGAGTTGTCCTTCAGCGACTACCGCCGTCATGACATGTTGTACCGAGGTGGCGAGCTCTTTTCCACGCTGACGCACGACCATCGCCAGTTCGTTGCCTCATGGGCCCTCGCCAGCAAAACGAAGTCGGATTCGGCCACGCGATGGGGAATCGGAACCCGCATCCTCGACGATCGGCTTCGCTCGACTACGACGGTTGCAGACAGTACTGATCGCTCGTTTCGCTACCTCTTTCTGAAAGTCAGTCATGTTCAGAGCCGGTTTCTGACCTGGAACTTCGTCGATGACGATATTCGTCATCAGGATTTCAATCTCGGGACCGAGTTTTCAATGGAGGCCGGCGTGTCGCCCAAGGCGCTCGGCGTCGCACGGACTACGCAGTACGTCCGTGCGGCGATGAGTCGGGGCTGGACGCTCGGTGGTCAGACGTTTGTCGTGACCAGGGGCTCGTTCGATAGTCGGATTGACCAGGGGTTACGGAACACGATCGCGTCGCTGAATGGCCAATTCGTGCATCGCTGGCAGACGGCGATTCCACAGACATTCGTCGCTCACCTGCTTCTCAACAACGGCTCGAACCTCGATCCCGAGGTGCAGTTCTTCGCCGATGATCGCAGCGGGCTTCGCGGCTATCGGCTCCATGCCTATGAAGGGTCACGGAATCTCGTCGTCAATGCCGAACAGCGGATCTTTCTCGGCCGCGAGCTGCTCCAATTGATCTCGCCGGGCGTCGTCGCTTTCTTCGACGCCGGAAAAGCAAGTGGCGGCCCTCTCCGCGGGACCAGCGGCTTCGGAGCGGACGTCGGGGTCGGAATCCGCCTCGGTCTTCCTCGCACCGAGCGCGGGCTGATTCGCATCGATGCCGCCTATCCGCTACAGCGCGATCCACTTGGAAGGCGAGGGCTGCTGATCTCCTTCTCGAGCGGACAGGCCTTCTAGAGTCGGCGCGGCTGAACGAAAAGAAAAGTCATCGAAAACAACAACGGAGATGTTTTGCGCGGTCGGCATCAAACCAAGGGCGGGAATCGTGAAAATGCGCAACTCGTATTGTTCTGCTGGCATCGCGGTAGTGATCCTCACTGTCGGCTGTTCTTCCATGCCACACAAGGCTCGTCCCACGAGTCCTGAAGCCTTTCCCGCGGTGGGTCACGTCTATCATGCTGACTTGGGAGAGATAGCGCTCGATCTGGATTTCTCTTCGGCCGGCCAGATGACGTTCACCGGGACGCAAGGTTCAGTGAAGGGTGATCAGCAGACGGTCAGCTACACCGTGACGCCGCTGCGTCCGGGCCTTTTTGCCGTGACGTGGGCAGAGAAACAGGGCAAGATCGTCCAAATCGAGGACTTCGAGCAGGGAACGCTACATTCCTTCGTTACCCTGAGCTCGGGCCACACCGCGCATTTGTCGGGGAGGCTTACCCGGGTTCGATGACGCCGGTCGCGGTCGTTGGCGTTACTCATAGACCGATTCCGGGAATCGCGCTTCGCCCGCGGATCGATCAAGTCAGGGAAGGAAGAATCGGCTATGCGAGTCAAACAATCGGTGAAAGTATTAGTGCGCTCTTCATGATGAGTTTATCCCGGGTACGCACAATGGGGGGCATGACCGTCGGCACAAGAGAGCGAGATCCATCATCCCTTCGCATTTCTGAGGGCGGTGTCCGCTCCTTCGTTCCTCCAGCAGTGGCAGTGTTCTGCATAACCTTGTCGATGGCTTTGAGAGCGTTGGTTCTCCTTCGCTACAAAGTGGACTCCGATGAATCGCAGCATCTTCATGTCGCCTGGAGCTGGAGTCGGGGGCTGGAACAGTACCGGGACGTGTTCGACAATCACATGCCGCTGTTTCATCTCCTCTTCGCGCCGCTGGTAGCGGCAGCCGGCGAGCGGGCCGACATCATCTTCTGGATGCGTCTCTCCATGCTGCCTCTGCTGGTGGCCGCGCTGGCCTGCACCTATTGCATCGGCAGGCGGCTCTTCTCTCCGACAGTCGGCCTCTGGGCGGCAATTCTGGTCTCGATCTCGACAGGCTACCTTCTTTCCTCGACCGAGTTTCGGACGGACAATCTCTGGGCGATGTTTTGGATGGTCGCTCTGGCGGTGATCGTCTCGGGATCGATGACCTACCGGCGAACCTTACTGGTCGGCGTGTTGCTCGGTCTCTGCTTTACCGTTTCACTCAAGAGTGTCGTGCTGGTCGGGGCTCTCGGTATCGGCACCCTGGCGACGTTGAGATGGGGCATTTCCCTCAAGAGTTTCCTGGCGCGATGTGCGCTGCTTCTGACAGGCGCGGTCACACCCGTCGCCGCCCTCAGCGCCTATTTTTTTTCTACCGGTGCCGGCGATGCGTATGTCTACTGCACCATCCGGCATAACCTTCTTCCGCAGCTTGGACACGCCAGTCACCCTGAGCGGGGGCTGATCGCTATCCTGGCGATTCCTCTCGTGATTGCCTCGAGTCGATTCACGGGCTCCAATGAAACGCACCCTGAGCAACGCAGGCTTCGGTCGTTGATCTTCATCACTGCGCTTTCGTATCTTGCTCTGCTGGTCAGCTTCTGGCCGCTCATTCCTCGCCAGGACTATCTTCCTGCCTATCCGTTGATTCACGTTTTTATCGCCGGTGCGGTCTTCGCAATTCCGAAGCCTTTCCGGGTGGCTGCACTCAGCGGTCTGGTAGTCGCGTCTCTGGTGGCCTTTATCCGAGTTGGCGTCCTGCAGCACGATCAGACCTTCCCGGAGACGAGCCTGTTGCGGGATGTGCTGAAGCTGGCGGGGCCTTCCGAGCCGGTGATGGATACGAAGGGCGAGACGATTTTCAGAAATCGTCCTTATTACTATGTGCTCGAGACCATCACGAATCAGCGGATCGTGCGCGGGCTCATGCCGGACGAGATCCGGCAACGGATCATTCGTACGAAGACATGCGTCGTTACCGAAGATAGCTGGCGCTACCCCGCAGCCTCGCGCCGCTTCCTCAACGACCATTACGTGAGCGTCGGACTGCTGCGTGTCCCCGGTCGGATTTTCGAAAACTCGTCGCGTGCTCTCTTCGAGGTTCCCTTCGACGCTTCCTATGCCATGGTGGGATCCAGACAGCATGCGGTGGGATTTCTAGATGGCTCGCTATATGTTGGGCCACGTCATCTGAGCGCCGGCGTCCACGAATTCGTCTGCGCCTCCCGTCAAACGGTCGCATTCGTCTGGTCGACCGCCATCGATCGCGGCTTCTCGCCGTTTGCTGAGTTGGCCAAGGAAGCTCAGAAATCCGCAGGTGGCAGCAAAACAATTCCGTACGCCGGCCTCGCCACGGCGTCTATTCCTCACCTCTGATCCACAATCCACCCTCGTCCAGTGTGAGGACAGCGGACGCAGTTCGCCGTCCTTTTCGTCGACGGAAGGATCCCCGGACGATCGTCCATAGCCGCATGAGACGTCGTGCCCATTCGGAAATTGATGGTTCCGTCGAGCACGACTCGTGAAACTCTTCGCTCTGCTGAGCAAAGGATAAAAAGCGCCGGCGGCTGAGAATGAGTTGGCTTCGGTATTCTCCGATGGCGGCTCGTTTGCGCTCCAGCTCCCGACTCGACAGGGGGATCACGACCAGCTCGCGGCCATTCAATCCGGGAGGTCGATGAATCGCATAGCGAAGTGTGGTGGCCGGTCGTATCCCTCCGGCCATAGCCGTCTCGAGCAGGCGAGCCGCGGCTCGGTGGTCGGGATGCAGATCGCTCCTGCATGGGATCAGGATCAATGTTGGATTCACAGAACGCACAATCGAGCGAACGTTCGCGATCACCATACCGGCGTGGCCATTCGCCATCGCACGTGACACGAACGAGTCAGGCAACGACAGGAAGGTGCAGTTTTCGGCTGCGATCCCGATGTGCGCCATAGCTCTGAGGGCCTCATCTCTTCGGTAGGTGCGGAATCTCTCGCGGGCTGCCGATCCCAGGCAGAACCTCCGCTCCATGGCACTGTGGGCAAGAGGGTTTCGTTCGCCGTCGGTGAGAAAAATGACGCGGACCCGACTTCCCGATCTCAGCAGTTGCTGTAGAAACCCGCCGGCGGCGAGGGTCTCATCATCGGGATGGGGAGCAACGAAAAGAACGCTCTCATGGGCGAGCTGTACTTCGGGGAGTTGCTTTGCGTCGGTGTCAGTCACTCAGAAATCCCCTGGTTTCGGATCAGCCTTCGACCCGAACGGCTAAGGAATTTGGCTTATTGCAGATAAATCCTCAATGAACCGAAGCAGACAGCTGCTATCCGCGTCCGCACCGGGTGCTGGGTGTAGGGCCGCACGGCGTGCGGCCGGTACCTTCGGTCGCGGAACACAAACATAACAATGCGAATCCCTCGGCGACAAAACATTCATAACGTCTCTGCGATTGGTCATCCGCCTGCTTTCCGGTTCACATTGAACGGTTGTTTACCGGGTATCGGCCGCACGCCGTGCGGCCCTACGCATTGCGCCGCGGTAACAACCGAGCCCGCATTCTGGTAGGCACTATCAGCTCGAAATCAAAAACTGTGAGAGGTGGGTTACGAAGAGTGAGAGACGGGGAGAGCGACGATAAATGTGCTCCCCTCGGCGCCGGAACTGGCGAGTCGCACGCTTCCGGAGTGAATCTCGGCGATCCATCTCGCAATCGGAAGGCCGAGCCCGGCGCCTGCGCCTCCATATCCGGCGGCCCGTTGCGCGCCGCGTGCGCGGTCCAGGCGATAGAACCTGTCGAAGATCCGGTCCTGTTCTTCCAGCGGGATTCCGGGTCCCGTATCCGAGACCGTAATCACGTTCGAAGATCCGTCGGTCTCCAGCCGCACCGACACGCGCCCCCCGGCGGTGCTGTACTTCAGCGCGTTCTCCACGAGGTTGAGGACCATCCTGTGAATGAGATCCTCGTCGCCGGTCATCACTACCTCGGTTCTTTTGTCGAATGAGATCTCGATGTCTCGCGAGGAGGCAATGGTCCTCAGGCTGGTCAGGCAAGAGTCGACGACCTCGTCGAGATAGAAGCGGGATCGATCAATCGGGTAGCTGCCGGCGTCGGATCGAGCGAGGAGGAAGAGGTTCTGCACGATTCTGGTGAGTCTTTTTGCGGCCTGCTGAATGATGTCGAGCGAAGAGCGGTACTCGTCCTCGGTTCTATGCGGACGTGCCAGAGTTACGTCAGCCTCACCCTGCATGATCGAAAGCGGCGTACGTAGCTCATGTGAGGCATCGGCCATGAAGCGGCGCTGAGAGTCGAATGCATCCTGAAGCCGGGAGAGCAGGCCATTGAGAGTGCCTGCCAGGATTCCCAGCTCGTCTTTCTCGTTTCGAACGATGATTCTCTCGCTCAACGTGTCGGCGCCGATCTGCTGCGCCTTTCGGCTCATCTCCAGAACGGGAGCCAGACTCTTCCTGGCCAACAGATATCCGCCAACGCTGGCGATGAGAAGCGCCAGAGGAATTCCGAGGAACAGCGCCCGGGCTGCGTTTTCGAGACGGTCGGTCTGTTCATGGAGAGAACGAATCACAATTGCGGAGTAAGGTTTGCCCAGCACTGTCAGTGGAGTGGCGAAGGCGCGAAGACCGTCCTCGTCCTCACCACCTGGAATGGTGAAGAAACCACGAAGGCGTGCCATCGTGCGAAGAGTCGACATGGTTTCACTAGGAAGGGCTCTCGTCCGCGATCGCGCGATGACCTCACCGGCTGGTGACAGCACCAGAATCTCACGGTCGCTGTATCGGAAGTCGAGGAAAACGTCGCGTGCGCTCTCTTCGGCGGCCCTGTCACTGAAGGCGGCGGTGAACTCATGCGACGTGTCGGCCAGCGACTCGTCGGTACTTTCACGAATCTGACTTGCGATGAGTACGTAGCTGATGCCGCTGAAGGCGATCAGGATGACGGCGAGGACGCCGCAGTACCACAGGGTTAGCTGCGCGCGTACGGAATGAAACATTTCAATCGACGGGCCGCTCGCCCTCGCTCTCCTCGAGCATGTAGCCGGCGCCGCGGATTGTCTGAATCAACTTCCGCGAGGAAATGGTTTCAATGTTTCTTCGAAGGCGATTCACATAGACCTCGATGAGATTCGAGAAAGGATCGAAATCCTGATTCCAGACGTGCTCGGCGATCTCTTCTCTCCCGATGATTCTGCCTGAGTTTCGCGCCAGATACTCGAGCAGGGAGTATTCCTTGGTGGTCAGTTGCAGCGGTTTCGACTCGAACGACACGCGGTGCGATCGGGTGTCGATCTCCAGGTCTCCAACCTTCAAAACTCCTCCATGACTGGCACCGCCACGGCGCAGCAGTGCGCGCAGCCGCGCCAACAACTCCCCGAATTCGAACGGCTTGGCCAGATAGTCGTCCGCGCCCGAGTCGAGACCAGCGATCTTTTCATCGACCGAGTCCCTGGCCGTGAGCATCAGGATGGGGAGCCTGGATCCCTCGGCGCGAAGTCGACTGCACACTTCCAGCCCATCCGGCGCCGGAATCATGAGGTCGAGAATGATCCCGTCGTAGGTATTCACCCCGGCGTGATAGAGCGCCGACTCACCGTCTGCAGCCACATCCACCGCGTAGGCCTGCTCGACCAGCCCCTTACGGATAAAGCGGGCCACATCAGCATCGTCTTCGACCAGGAGCAGGCGCATTCCGTGACCAGCCTACGTCAAAAGAATGAACCAGCGATGAATTCTGATTTCCCGGTTTAAAGTACGGATGTGTCCTACCTACGACTTCGTTTCATTCTGTCTGGCCTGTGCGCATCGGTCTTCTTTCCTTTGGCTCTTCTTGCGCAGGTCGCGACCGCTGATCCTTCTCCAACTCCATCCGAGGCCTTCCGTCTCGCCGGCTTCGGGGACGTGGATGCTCGCCATTCGTTGAGCTCCGGTCGCTATGCCTTCGACGCTGCCGAGCTCGATCTGTACTTCACGTCGCGCCTCTCCGACCGGTGGTCGGCACTGGGAGAAGTGCTTCTGCAGAGTGTCCGCGACGACGCGGATGTGGATGGACGTCTGACCAAAAAAAACGAGCTCGATCTCGAACGGCTCTATCTCGCTTACAGTCGCTCGGACCTGTTTCGCGTCGAGGCTGGTCAGGTCCATACCGGCCTCATTCGTTGGAATGAGCGCGAGCACAGGGGCCGTTTTCTACAGACCAGCATCGACGTTCCCATCATGGCTCGACGAGAGGAGCAGGGCGGAGCGTGGCCGCTTCGCTTCGTGGGGCTGTGGGGAAGCGGCCGCATCTCCGGCCCTCTCGGAGTTACCTATGGGATTGGCGCCGGTGAAGGAAGAGGAAAGTTTCGTGACGAGATTTTTTCTCTGTCGGA
>DASZZV010000294.1:0-5045 GCA_035544835.1 Thermoanaerobaculia bacterium | reverse complement strand
TGAAACTTCCGAACCCGCGCAACTCGATCTTCTCCCCCGATCGAAGCGACTGCACGATCGAATCGAAGACGATGTTCACGATCGACTCGGCCTGCTTCTTGGTGAGCTGTACTGTGCGGGAGACCTCCTCTACCAGCTCAGCTTTCGTCATGACACCGGGTTTCGATTCGGAATTCACTTGCTCGGCATGATCATTCGGTTCGACGGTCAAGGCTCCTCCTCATTCACCAGCGATACAGGAAGGGCGAGAAGCGCCTGCTCATCAGATCCAGAAGACCGGTACCTGCCGGTGAGGCCTGGCTCTCGTCGTCCATTCCCGGATGTGTAGTGCTACTCCGCCGCCGGCGGTTCGACCGCGGCTTGCTCCTGCTGTTGATGCTCGGCGAGGACCTTCTGCTTCTCTTCCTCGGTCAGCGGTTCGACGTCACGCATGGAGAGTCCGATTTTCTTTTCCGTCTGATCGATCTTGATCACGCGTGCTCTGACCGGCTCGCCGGCCTCGAACACTTTGTCGAGCTTGGCCTTGGCGTCACGAGTGACTACTTCAGAGACATGGGCCAGCCCCTCGACGCCATCTGCAAGACGTATGAACAGACCGAAGTCGGTGATTTTAGTGATCGTTCCCATGACCTCGGTTCCAACGTGCATGTCCTTCACGAACTCATCCCACTCGTTGGGAACGAACTCTTTTACGGAGAGGGACAAGCGCTGATTTTCAGCGTCCACGTTGATCACCCGGGCTGTCACGCTATCGCCCTTCTTCAGGACTTCGCTGGGATGCTTGAGGCGACGATTCCAGGACATATCGGAAATATGCACGAGGCCGTCGATTCCCTCTTCCAATTCGACGAAGGCGCCGAAGTCGGTGAGGTTCCGCACTTTGCCCGTTACCACTGCTCCGATCGGATATCGATCGCTCACGGTTTCCCACGGGTTCTGCTCGAGCGCCTTGAGCGACAGCGAGATGCGACGGTTCGGAACGTTCACGTCCGAGACGATAGCCTCGACCTGGTCGCCGACATTGAGGAGCTTGGAGGGGCGAACCTTGCGCGTCCACGACATCTCCGAGATGTGAATCAGCCCTTCGACTCCCTCTTCTAACTCCACGAATGCACCGTAGTCGGTGAGTGAGACGACCTTGCCCGAGACCTTGCTGCCGAGCGGATAGCGCTCCACGACGTCCAGCCATGGATCGGGAGTGCGCTGCTTATAGCCGAGCGATACGCGCTCACTGGCCGGATCGAACTTGAGGACAATCACCTCGATCTCATCGCCGATGTTGAAGAACTCGGTTGGATGACCGACGCGGCCCCAGGAGATGTCGGTGATGTGCAGCAGGCCATCCACTCCGCCGAGGTCGACGAAGACGCCGTAGTCGGTGATGTTCTTGACCATGCCGTGTGTCGGCTTTCCTTCCCGCAGATGCTCGAAGGTGACTTTCTTGCGCTCGTTCTGTTCGACCTCAACGATGGCGCGGCGAGAGAGAACGACGTTGTTGCGCTTCTTGTCGAAGGAGACAATCTTGAACGGAAACTCTTTTCCGCGAAGGACATCGAGGTTCTTCACAGGTCGCACATCAATGAGCGATCCGGGGAGAAAGGCCTTGATGCCGCCGACGTCGACGCTCAGTCCACCTTTGACCTTGTCGGCAACGCGGCCGGTGACCGGAGTGTTATTTCGAAACGCCTCTTCGATCTTGTCCCAGACCACGACGCGCGCTGCTTTCTCGCGCGACAGGACGGCATTTCCGGTGGTGTTCTCCAGCCTCTCGACGTAGACATCGATCTCATCGCCCGGCTTGACGGTGATGTTCCCCTGCAAGTCGGTCACCTCGTGAATGGGCAACAGCCCTTCCGACTTGTAGCCGAAGTCGAGAACGACCTCGTTGGGGTTGATCTGAAGCACGCGCCCGCGAACGATGTCTCCCTCCGCGAACTCAGACATCTTCTGGTCGTACATCTTCAGGAGCTCGTCCATCCCAAACGAGTCGAGTTCTCCTTCCCCGGCGCGGGAGGCCGGTTTGTGCTTCTTTGGATCGTCACTCGATGGCATGTACTGGAAAACCTCCTGGATTTTGAGACTCGGCGCTCAAAAGGCGGCTTGCGCGATGGCAAGCACCTCTAAATCAAAGGCTTGTCTTATTGATAAGCGTGCCGAGGCTGGAGTTTAGCGACCGCTATGAAGTGAGTCAAGGACTCAGCCGGTACGTTTTCGAACGGAGCCCACGATTCTGTCCACTACCTCGTCGATCGTGACATCGGATGTGTCGATGAGCTCGTAAGATTCATCGTAGGTAAGCGGAGAGTCGGCGCGGGTGGAGTCCTGGGTGTCACGGGTCAAGATCTCGGCCAGGACCTGTTCGAGTGACGGGCTCGAGCCCTTGACCGACAGTTCCTGGAAGCGCCGCTCCGCTCTGACGGCCGGTCGCGCCGTCAGGAAAAATTTGAAGGGTGTCTCGGGAAAAACTTTCGTCCCTATATCACGCCCCTCCAACACTCCCCCGGCCCTTCTGCCCATGGCCTGCTGCAAAGCGACCAGAATTCGACGCACGGTGGGAACCGCCGACACGCTGCTGGCTGCCAGGCTCATCTCCGGCATCCGGATAGCGGCGCTGACGTCCTCACCATCAAGGAGAATTCTCCCCGCCTGACCCGGCACAAAAGAGATCTCGGCAGTACTGGCCAGATCGGCCAATGCCTGCTGGTCATCGACTGGGATGCCGCTTCTGACCGCCTTCAGCGCGATGGCGCGATACATCGCTCCGGTGTCTATATGAGGCAGTCTAAGATCGCGCGCAACGAGCTTACTGGTGGTTGATTTCCCGACGCCGGCCGGACCATCAATGGCGACGATGAGAGGCACTTACTGCCCTCGAGCTTTGCGGCTTTCGTTCTTCTCGGCGTGAGCCTGCGCCGTGGCTCGACGCTTTTCTCCCGATTTCGTTGCCGCCACCCGATCCTTCTTTGCGGCTCGCTTCTGAGGTGCTGGCGCCGGCGTGGCAGCTGGTTTCTTTGCAGCGCGCGGTTTGGCCGGTTTACGGGCCAGCAGATTTACTTCCTTCGTGGTCAGTTCGCGCCATTCACCAGGAGTCAGCTTCGGGTCCGAGATCGGACCAATGGCCACCCTCTTCAGTTTCGAGACCGGATGGCCGACCGCTTTGAACATCTTACGGATCTGCTGCGTGCGTCCTTCCCGAAGTTTCACTTCAAACCAGCTGTTCCCTTCGTCCTCGCCCTTTCCGGTCGTCCGGACCCGGCTGATGTCACAGGGTAGCGTTCGCTTGCCTTCGATCGTGATGCCGCGCTGGAGCTTGTCGATGACACGATCGGTTGGAACTCCGCGCACCTTGACGTGATAGCTCTTGATGGAGCCTTCCGTCGGATGGGAAACCTTGAAGGCCAGCTCTCCATCGTTGGTAAGAAGAATGAGCCCTTCCGATTGGTAGTCGAGCCGGCCTACAGGGAAAAGACGTTCCTTGATGCCGCGCACGTAATCGAGAACGGTCGTGCGCCCTTCGGGATCGCTGACCGTGGTCATCACTTCACGCGGTTTGTAGAAGAGGATGTAGCGATGTTCTTCGGAGCGGGTGATGAGCTTGCCATCGACTTTCACATGGTCAGAAGCGGCGTCGGCACGCGAGCCGAGCTCGGTGACGACCTTTCCATTCACGGTCACACGGCCGGTGCGGATCATTTCCTCTGCCCGCCGCCGCGATGCGAAGCCGGCTTTGGCAATGATCTTCTGAAGACGTTCTGGTGGCATCAGCTCTCGTTTGTCTTGAAGCTCGATTCTACAGGTTGTTCATCGCCTGCGTCTGCATCAACCTGTCGCTCTTGAAGATTTTCTATGACCGCTTCATCAATCGATGGCCGCGAAGCCTCGTTCGTCGATACGATTTCGGCCTCAGAAATATTCGAATGGCCCGACGAAGACAGCTCCACGCTGAGACCTTCGCCATCTTCATCAGAGGTCGGTGCGCCGAGCATCATCTCTTCAGTAAGATTCTCGCCGAGTACCTCGGCGAACTCTTCGAGCTTCGGCAGATCCTGAATGCTGTTCAGGCCGAAGTGAAGCAGGAACTCGCGCGTTGTGCGATACAGGAAGGGACTGCCGACCACATTCTTGCGGCCGGCGATGCGGATCATCTTTCGATCGAGCAGCGTGCGTAAAACGCCGGCGGAGTTCACACCACGGATGTCGCCGATCTCCGGAGCAGTGATGGGCTGGCGGTAAGCGATCATGGCCAGGGTCTCGAGCGCCGCGACCGACAATCGCCCCTCATTCTGTTTCGCGAAATACTTGCGGAGGTAAATGTCGAAATCGGGCCGGGTGACGAAGCGGAAGCCGCCGGCGGCCTGCTCCAGGAAAAACCCGCCTATCTTTTCAGCGAACTCCCTCTCCATCTCCTGCAGTTCGCGTTCGATGTTCTCTTTTGGCTCGTCCGGGAAAACATCGGTAAGGCTCTCCATCGACACCGGCTCTCCGGATACGAGCAGAATCGCCTCGATGGCCGATCTGAGTTCTTTAGTTTCAATAGTCATAGTTTTTTCGTAGTTCTCGCGTTGTCATCATGATGCGGTTGCAGGTGTCATCCCGAGCCGCAGCGAGGGATCTGGGCGGCGGCCTTGGGACTGTGGTGCCGCGCACAATCGTTCGTGATGCCTTCGGCCGAAACCGCAAGGCCCCCACCCAGATCCCTCGCTGCGGCTCGGGATGACACCTTCTCTGGCTTTCACCGCTGAGTCGCCGAATCGCTACTCCTTAATGGTCATACATCTTGAACTGCTCGGCGTCGATCTCTTTTTCGACGCGGTGAATCAGGATTTCGGTAAACGAGTCGCTCTGCTTCAGTGAGATCGCACCGAGGCGTGTGAGCTCGAGCATGGCTAGAAAGATGGCGACGAGCTCTCCCCTGCCGCGTCCTTCCAGAAACCACAGCAGCCGAATCGGCGAGCGCGTGGCCAGCTCGTTAACCAGCTCGACCATCTTGTCGGACACCTTATAGGCCATGTGCGTGAGCTCGATCGATTGCGGATGCGCATGGC
>DASZZV010000293.1:0-3173 GCA_035544835.1 Thermoanaerobaculia bacterium | reverse complement strand
TGGGGCGGAGAATTTCCGGCGTCGTCCCGAAGTAACCCTCGGGCGGCCTTCATCAAAATACATCCGATTCCGGATTCTTCTCTGCAACATGCCGGCTCCGTCGATTTACAATCGCAGCCTCAATGCCTGAGCGACCGATTCTCGAGTCGCCCCGCCTCATCTTGCGGGCCTTCGCTATGAGCGATGTGGAATCGCTCACTCTTCTGGCCAACGACGAAAACATCGCGCGCAGCACTCTGTCGATCCCGCATCCTTACGAGGAGCGCCATGCCCGGGAGTGGATTGCCTCGCAGCAGACGGACGAACGAGGCCAGAACGTGACGTTCGCAATCGTGCTGAAAGAAGGTTCACAGCTCTGCGGCTCCATCGGCGTGCGGATTGACAATGTTAACGCTCGTGCGGAGATTGGCTTCTGGGTCGGCCGCCCCTTCTGGAATCGAGGATTGTGCAGCGAGGCAGCGTCGATGCTCCTGGAGTACGCATTCAACACGCTGGACGTCAATCGCGTTTACGCATTTCATTTTGTTGACAACGAAGCCTCGGGTCGTGTGATGCGAAGAATCGGAATGAGGCACGAGGGACTTCTGCGACAGCACATGAAGAAGGGTGATGAGTTTCTAGATCTTGAGGCTTACGGAATTCTGCGTGAAGAGTTCCTCGACCTGGACGACGGGAAGAAGGTAAGCTTGATGACGATCGCTTTGGAGAAGCCGCCGGGCTTCGAAATCACAAAGGCGATCCCCTCGCGTAGAGGCGCTGCTGTGCGAGGCGTTGGAGAAGGAGGGCCGAGACGCATGGCGATCTACGGTAAGAAAGCTCAGGACAAAGTCGAGAAGACGATGCATGAGCGAAAGCATGGAACGCTGCGAAGCGGTAGCGGCAAGAAAGTCACCAGTAGAAAACAGGCCATCGCAATCGGGCTATCAGAAGCGCGCCGCGAAGGAGGCAAAGTGCCAGCGAAGAAGTCATCAGCGAAGACAGCCTCCGCGAAAAAATCAGCGGCGAAGAAATCAGTGGCGAAGAAGCCGGCCAGTAAGAGGAAGTGACGGCCGGCTCGGCTCATCAGGCTCGGCTCCATCCGCGCACCTCCCACGACCGCTGTAGAATCTGCCGGCAATGACGACCTCTCCGCCTGCCATCACGCCCATCACACTCGATGAGATTCACGCGGCGCGCCAGCGCATCGCCTCAACTGTCATCCGTACGCCTTTGATCCGTCTTCCCACTGCCGACGGCGAGCCGGTGATCTACTTGAAGCTCGAGAACCTGCAGCCGATCAATGCTTTTAAGCTCCGCGGCGCTGCCAACGCCGTGGCCATGCTCTCCCCGGAGAAACGGTCGCTGGGAGTGTGGACGATCAGCGCCGGCAATGCCGGGCAGGGCGTCGCCTACGCCGCGCGGGAAAGCGGCGTTCCCTGCACCGTCGTGGTGATCAATACTGCGCCCGACACGAAAGTGGAGCGTATGCGTGCACTCGGAGCGAGGTTGATCAAGGCCCCCTTCGATGACTGCTGGAAAGCGATGGAGGAACGCCGCTTTCCGGGCGCGGAAGGAACGTTCATCCACCCTTTCGATGACCACAATTTCATCGCCGGCAACGCCACGATCGGGCTGGAGATCGTCGAGGATCTTCCGTCGATTCATACTGTGATCGCTGCCATCGGCGGCGGGGGTCTGATTTCCGGCATCGGAAGTGCCATGCGCGCGCTGCGACCATCGGTTCGCGTGCTTGGGGCGGAGCCGGAGACGGCCGCACCGGGAGCGCTCTCCTTCGAGAAAAGCTCTCCTCAGATCTTCAGCGACTGGACGGCCTCGTTCGTCGATGGCGCCGGCGGCAAAAGCATCTTTCCGCGCATGTGGGAGCAGATGCGTGACGTCGTGGACGGATCGATTGTCGTCACGCTGGAAGAGACGAAACAGGCCATCCGGGTCGTGGCCGAAAGGGTTCGTGTGATCGCCGAAGGAGCGGGCGCTCTCCCTGTCGCAGCCGCCTTGAGCGGGAAAGCCGGCCTGGGTCCGATCGTGGCCGTGATCTCGGGAGGCAACATCGACCTCCGGAAATTTGCCGAGCTACTGGGACTCTGCTCGTGAAGCGACGAACACTTCTGCTGGCTCTACTCGGGTTGGCCGCTTCGTATTGTTCGGCGCCGGCAAAGAAAGAAGCTGACGTGAGTCGCACGCCGGTCAGCGTTCGCGGCTGGGTTCAGGACATCGAGACCCCTGGGAAAGAAGGGACCTTCAAAGTGATGGACTCCGGCACTGAGAGGGCGCGCAAAGTCGCTTTGTTCAAAGAGACCACATTGTTTGTGGAGAAGGCGCCCTATGTTACGGGTGCCTTCGGTGAGAACGGCGCCTTCGTCCTGCTCGATGTGCCTCCCGGCGATTGCGCCATCTACTTTCAACGTCCGGGCGTTCCTGACGTGAAGCTGCTTCTGGAACATGTGCCGGCCAACGCAGATGTGGTGATCCCGGGTCTCGTAATCCGCAACGGAGCAATCGATCTCCTCGATCCTTCCAGAGTCCAGGTCCGGCTCTCGTCAGAATCGGGAACCGAGAAGTTGTTGAAGGGCACAGTCGTAGTCGCCGGCCACACCGTGCCGATTCGCGAGGTCCCGCTGAACAGCCTGATGGATCGCCGCGAGTACCCGACGCCCGTTGCGATCCGCGCCAAGCCTTGAATGATGCAGAATGCTGAATACAGAGCGGCTGTCATCCCGAGCAAGGCACGACGCTGCGTCGCCGATGGGAAAAGAAACGTGCTTGTCATCCTGAGCCGCCGCGGCGAAGGATCTCCAGCGGCAGGATCTGAATTCAGATCGCTATATCTTGAGATCCTTCGCTGCGGCTTCTAAGAAACTCCCTGTATTTACGCGGGTTCCCTAGATGTGTCATCCCGAGCCGCAGCGAGGGATCTGGGCGGCGGCCCTTCCATCGTGGTGCTCGCAAACATTTTCGATGGCCAAGGGTCTTAAGGCCCCCGCCCAGATCCCTCGCTGCGGCTCGGGATGACACCCACCCAGTTTCTTTTCTCAGTGGCAGCGCGCACGCTGTCCCTTGCTCAGGATGACAAGCTCCGGTAAAGCCGCGTAAGAAACTCCCTGTATTTACGCGGGTTCCCTAGATGTGTCATCCCGAGCCGCAGCGAGGGATCTGGGCGGCGGCCCTTCCATCGT
>DASZZV010000292.1:0-1608 GCA_035544835.1 Thermoanaerobaculia bacterium | reverse complement strand
TTCTGTCGATCGCTCGCGCCCCTCCTGGGGCTCTGGAAAAGAAAAGAATCGTTATGATCCCGCGTCCAGTGGTTCGCTTCGCTCACCACTGGCTACCAGCTTACTGGCCCTCCGGGCCGCACACGAATGGCCAAACTCCAGGCGGCGGGCAGAGCCCGCCGACATCTGGGGCTGGCTTACCGCGATTCGCGCGGTTCGGAAGATTGCTGCATGCAACAATATTCACATGGCGTGGCGCATCGAGCTTCAATCCAATGGCAAGTACGCCGTCTACTCGACGCGAATCGATGACTACGTCGTGATCGACGCGGATGAACTGCAGATCGCGCAGCTTTACGCCGAAAAGGGCGTGAAGGTGTACCTGGCCAGTGCGCGAATGCAGCTGGCGCGCGGAATCGCGGTCTCCGAGGCCGGCGAAGAGAAGATCGCCGGCAGTCGCAAACGGGGGGCAACACCGTCGGAGGGTGAGGTGCCGATCGGGGTTACCGGCTACTCCTATGAGTTCGAGCCCGATTGAGCGGGGGTAATCCCCTTTAGACCGTCATCTCGAGGGACTCGAGCTCGCTCTTCATGAGCTTCCATGTGTAGTCGATCAGCTCGTCGACGGATTCAAAACGCGACGGGTCGATCGGCTCGAGAACCCGCACGGCGATCGTGTTACGTTTGGACAGATGCATCCGCGTTCCGTCGACCCAGCCCTTCGGGACAGCGCACACCAGCGGCACCAGCGGCACCCCGGTGTTCTTCGCCATGTGAAATGCCCCCTTCTTGAACTTCTTCATGGTGCCGTAGTTTCTGGTCCCTTCGGGAAAAACCCAGACTGAAAGCTTCTCCACGTTGATGGCCTTTTCGGCTTTGGCGATTCCCCGGTACGAGTCCTGTTGGTTGGAACGATCGATGTCGATGTTGCGGCCTCGTTTGAAGATGTAGCCGAGTAAGGGGATCTTCAGAACTGCCCGCTTGCCGATGATGACCGTGCCCGGCGGAAACAGACCGCAGAGAACAGGGACGTCCATGTTGCTCCGATGGTTGGCCAGATAGACACAGGGCTGCGACATCATGAGCCGCTCGCGATTCTCGACGCGATGTTCCAGATGAAGGGTTCTCACGAAGCCGGCCGACAGCAGCGAGGCGTAACGGTGCGTCAGGTCCCGATCATCTCCATGCAACAGCGCATCGATGAACGAGATCGCACTCGCCACGATGAACCATGATATCGAGAGTACTGCGCTGATGATGAATCTGATCTGAGCCAGAGCGCTCCCTCCGCACACATTGAAACAAAAAGGCCGGTCTCGGAGAAGACCGGCCTTTTCTGGATCCCGTCAGGTTCTATTTGTCGCGACGTGTGGCCGCGGTGAGCAGACCGGCGGCGATGACCAGGCCGGAGAGTGCCCCCACTACCACCGCGGGGTTCTTCTTCGCGTAATCCCGCGCTTTGGTGAGCGCGTCGTTGATGTACGTCCTGGCTTTCTCGAGCGAATCCTCGACGTTCATGTCCTTGAACGAGTCGCGCACGAGCTGAACCTGCGATTGACTGACGCCGATCTTCTCGAGCACTTCGGCGAGACCCGATCCGCCCTGTGACTCCTCGGCTGGAGTCTGGTT
>DASZZV010000291.1:0-8471 GCA_035544835.1 Thermoanaerobaculia bacterium | reverse complement strand
CGGGGGCCCTTCCATCGTGGTGCTCGCAAACATTTTCGATTGCCAAGGGTCTAAGGCCCCCGCCCAGATCCCTCGCTGCGGCTCGGGATGACACCCACCCAGTTTCTTTTCTCAGTGGCAGCGCGCACGCTGTCCCTTGCTTCTAAGAAACTCCCTGTATTTACGCGGGTTCCCTGATGTGTCATCCCGAGCCGCAGCGAGGGATCTGGGCGGGGGCCCTTCCATCGTGGTGCTCGCAAACATTTTCGATGGCCCAGGGTCTAAGGCCCCCGCCCAGATCCCTCGCTGCGGCTCGGGATGACACCACTCAGTTTCTTTTCTCAGTGGCAGCGCGCACGCTGTCCCTTGCTCGGGATGACACAGAGGCGGCTTCCTCACCCAGAGCAACGAGCAAAGAGCAACGTTCCCCGACTCAATAAAAATCGTAACTCTTCACCTCAGGCAGCAGCCCCGCCGCCGCGGCCCGCGATAGAAACTCACGCACGGCCTCGCGGCCGCGATCCCCGTAATCGATCGTCAGCTCGTTGACCCACATTCCGACGAAACGGTCAGCCCGCTCCTTGTCCAGGGCCCGGCCGTACTGCATGGCGTAGTCGAGGGCCTCGCTTCGATGCTCGAGCGAGTACTCGATCGATTTCTTCAGGATCGCTGAAGCCCGTCGCATCACATCTTCGCCAAGTGACCGCCGGATGGCGTTCCCGCCCATCGGAAGCGGAAGCCCGGTCTCACCCTTCCACCATTCACCGAGATCGACGACCTTGTGCAGACCGTCCTCGTGATAAGTGAGCTGCCCTTCGTGAATGAGTAAGCCGGCCGGTACCTCGTTGTCGCGCACTGCTTCCTGAATGGCGTTGAAGTCCATGGTCTTTGTCTTTACGGAGGGGGAGAAGAGCTTCAGCGCGATGTATGCCGACGTGTTCTCGCCGGGCACAGCGACCACCTGGTTGGCCATCTCCGCCGCCGTCATAGGATTTCTGCTGACGACGATCGGGCCGTAGCCGTCGCCGATCGATGACCCGCTGGAGAGCAGGGCGTAGCGGTCAGCGATTCGTGGATACATACCAAATGACACGGCCGTGACGTCGTACCGCTCTTCAAGGGCGTCGACGTTCAGCGATTGAATGTCTTTGAGCTCGTGGATGAACTTCAGGTCTCCCGTGTCGAGCTTGTTTTTCGCCAGCCCATAGAACATGAAGGCATCGTCAGCGTCGGGGGAATGGGCAAGGGTGATTGTGGTGGTCATGGAGAGTCCTTATGAGGGTTGTGCCGATTCGACCAGCGGGCGCTTCAACATCCCTTCGATCACGCCCCGCGCCGCGTCGATGAGCTCGTCCTTCTGTCGAATCGAGAGATCGGCGGTGTTGATCGGATCAGAAACGGTGACGTGGATCTTCGCATGCTTGATTTTGAATCGTCCCACGGGGAGCGCCTCGTAGGTTCCTTCCAGTACCATCGGAACGATCGGGAGCCCCGACTTCAGCGCCAGCAGGAATGCTCCGCGCTTGAAGGGGCGCATTTCCTGTGAAGCAGATCGCCCCTCTTCCGGGAAGACCAGAATCGAGTTCCCCTTTCGGATTCTCTCGGCCGCCAGGTCGAACGACTTCACTGCCGAGCTGCGATCCTTCCGGTCGATCGGGATAAAGCCCGCCGCCTTCAGCCCCCAGCCAAAAACCGGCACCTGGAACAGACTCTTCTTCGCCAGGAAGCGCAGCGGTTGCGGTACCACGGTCAGGAGGCAGGGGATGTCCAGATAGCTGGTGTGGTTGCAGATGAAGATGTAACGCTGATCGGACTTCAGCTTCTCCATGCCGGTCGCCTCGACGCGAAGTCCAGCGGCGCGGACGATGCTCGAAGCCCAGAGGCGGATCAGCCGATCGATGAGCGGACTCGTGGAGCGCAGCGATCCCACCAGTGTCACCAGAGGGGCGACGATGGCCGTGGCCAGGAATAGAGTGAGGACAACGCGAATGCTTCGGAACATTGGGCCGGGGATTCTAGCGCAGTGGGGCGGCGACGTCGCCGCTCACATCGACCCCCGGCTCCGCGGCCTCACCCGTTCGCCGGAAGATCTGCCCATATCCTCGAGCCGCTGCCCAGATGATGATCCACCAGGTCGGAAAGCCGAGGTAGATCACCCACTCTTTGTGTGGAATGGCGGCGATCGAATTCGCGTACCACCAGGGGAAGCCCTTCGACCAGATCGTGTAGGTCGTGAAAACGTACGCGGAGATGACGGCGTTCAGGAGGAGCGCTTCTTTCCATTCGAGAAGGAACGGAAGCAGCGCCAGCGGCCAGACCAGGTACTGAATTCCGAAACCCGGCGCCAGCGAGAGCACGAAGAGAAACACCAGAGAGATCGTTGCGACGGCTTCGCGCCGTGTGTCCGGCCGCTCCCTCACAATTCGCCTGAAACGGATTGCCAGCAGCGCCACTGCAGCGAGAATGACGAATTTACCCTGCGTCGCGTAGAGATAGGCCAGCACGTAAAGTACCGTGCTCCGCGGAGTCGCCACCGCTTTCTCGACGACCAGAAGGAGAGCTGGAAGTCCCCACTTTCCAGCGAACGCCGAGTAGCCGAAGATGTTTCGAACGACCGGTGCGCCTCCGATCACGATCGACGGCACGAAGATCAACCCGAGAGCAGCTCCGAATCCGACCGCCAGTGCAGCAGCCTTTTTTCGAGACTGCAGAAGAAAGAAGGGGAGGAGGAAGATTGGCAGGATCTTGATGCCGATCGCGAGGGCGAGTACGACCCCTGACCAGAGCGGTCGATCGCCGATGAGCAGCAGCACGGCGAGGCAGGTGAGCGCGACCATGGTCGAGTCAGTGTTGCAGTGAAAGGCCGAGATCGCGATCGCCGTCGGCGAGAGAAAAAAGAACAGCGCCATCTCTCGCGAGGGCCTGCCGAGTCGCCGCGCGATCGCTCCAATGAAGAAGAGACTGAATACGTCGGCAATACTCTGCACCATGCGGAAAACGTCGGTGTATCGGACATGCAGCAGCCTCGATGTCCGATTCATCAGCGAGAAAATCAGCAACGAGAGCGGAGGGTGGTTCAGATCCTGGTTGTAGGCGTATGCGTGCGCGATTCCATGCCGCTCGATGAGGCGCGCCCACATGGTATTGAAAACGACGTCATTGGTGCCGATGGTCGTCACCACCAGGATGATGCGCAGGAGGCATCCGGCAATGACTGCGATTGCGAACCATTTGGTGCTGGCTCGTAGCCGCTCCTCACCGATGGCGCTCACACTCTCATTCTTTCACGTTCTGCTTCGTTGATTGCGCGGGTTAAGATAGCGCCGACTTCAACGAGGGAGCTCGAAATGCCCTTGACTCGTGATCAGATCGTTCGCCGTGCCGCTCAGGAGCTCCGAGACGGCTACTACGTCAACCTCGGGATCGGTATGCCCACGCTGGTCGCCAACAACATTCCGCCCGGCGTCGAAGTGACTCTTCAGTCCGAGAACGGCATCCTCGGGCTCGGACCTTTCCCGACCGATGAGGATGTCGATCCCGATCTGATCAACGCCGGCAAGCAGACCGTGACCGTGCTGCCGGGAGCATCCTTCTTTTCGTCCGCCGAGTCCTTTGCCATGATTCGTGGTGGCAAGATCGACCTCTCGATCCTTGGCGCGATGCAGGTTTCGGAAAAGGGTGACATCGCCAACTGGATGGTTCCCGGAGCCATGGTCAAGGGAATGGGTGGAGCGATGGATCTCGTCGCCTCGGCCAAGCGGCTCATCGTGACCATGGAGCACGTCACGAAGAAAGGGGAGAAGAAGATTCTGAAGTCGTGCAACCTCCCCCTGACCGGAGTCGCCTGCGTCAACCGGATCATCACCGAGTACTGCGTGCTCGACATCACCCCCCGCGGCCTGCAGCTCATGGAGCTGGCACCGGGAGTGAGTATTGAAGATGTTCAGAGCCGCACAGAGCCCACGCTGATCGTAGAGGGCAACGTGCCCGAAATAACGGTTTAGCCGATCGGTCCAGGTGGCTGGACATTCCGATGTCCAGCGGCGCCAGGCAGATCCCTATTCAATCGAGGGTCCCGCTTGCGCCACGAGCCGGACATCGGAATGTCCGGCCACTTGACAAAGCTTTCGTATTGTCCTATTGTACTAGTACAATATGTCGCACTGGCTGACGGTCGACTCGACGGATCCTCTCCCCCTTTACGCGCAGCTGGAGAGGGGTATTCGAGCCGCCATTGCCTCGGGGCGGCTGAAGGATGGCGACCGCCTTCCGACCGTTCGTCAGCTGGCCATCGACATCCGCGTGAACGCCAATACCGTCGCCAAGGTCTACCTCGAGCTCGAGCGCGCCGGCGTCCTCGAGACGCGTCGCGGGGTCGGTACCTTCATCCGTGAGACGCCCGCTCCGAGGTCACGCAAACGAGAGCGCGACGCGCAGCTCCGTACTTTGTTCGATCACTTCGTCAATCAGGCCGCGCAGCTCGGGTACTCCCCGAGTGAGGTGCACGAACACCTCGCCGAGCGCGTACAAAAGGAGAAATGAAAATGCCCTTCCCCAGAAAAACCGATTCCAACCAGAGGCCGTTCGATCCGCCGAGGTTGAACGTCGTCGCTATCTTCATCGTGATTCTCTCCATCGCGGCCGGTCTCACCGGAACCGTCATCGCCGAGAACCCGGTCTACATCATCTCAGCGATCCTGCTCGGTCTCATCCTCGCGCAGTCGCCGAAGATTGCGAAGCAGTGGGAGAAGGGCGTCGTGCTGAGGCTGGGTCGATTCATCGGCCTCCGCGGCCCTGGTCTTTTCTGGGTCATTCCTTTCATCGACAGCGTCTCCTCCTGGATCGATCAACGCATCGTTACCACGAGCTTTGCAGCGGAGGAGACCCTCACCTCCGACACCGTTCCCGTCAATGTCGACGCCGTTCTCTTCTGGCTCGTCTACGACGCCGAAAAGGCAGCCCTCGAGGTTCAGGACTACGCGCAGGCAGTGAGCTGGGCTGCGCAGACCGCATTACGCGACCTGATCGGCCGGACCTCGCTCGCCGAAATGCTCAGAGGCCGCGAGAAAATGGAGGAGGACCTTCAGAAGATGATCGACCACCGCTCCAATCCCTGGGGCGTCACCGTTCAGTCGGTGGAGATGCGCGACGTCGTGATTCCCGCTTCGCTGCAGGATGCCATGTCGCGTGAAGCGCAAGCTTCCCGTGAGAAGTCGGCCCGCGTCATTCTCGGGCAGGCCGAGGTCGAGATCGCCAAGCTGTTTCAGGAGGCTTCACTCTCGTATCACGGAAATCCGACCGCCCTCCATCTCCGCGCCATGAACATGCTCTACGAGGGACTGAAGGAGAAGGGCGCCCTCATGCTTGTTCCCAGCAGCGCCGTCGAGTCGATGGGGATGGGCGGACTGATGGGGGCGGCCGCACTGGCTCAGCAGGCTCTGACGACCGGGGGCCCGGCCCTAGTCACCCCGCCAAATCCGGAGCCGGTGTAGGGCGTTTCGCTGCCTCTCGTGTGGCACAGGCACTCTTGCCTGTGTGTCGGCCGTCGAGGCCGACTTCTCTTTTGGTTGCCGCAGAAACGTCGCGGCTCGAGGCCGCGACACACAGGCAGGAGTGCCTGTGCCACACAAGAACCGCCGTTATGCCGCAGTCGTCGCTTGCGCTTCGGTCTCGGCCGGCCTGCGCCGCATGTCCAGAAACAGCAGCCCGATTCCGATACAGATCGCCGAGTCGGCGACGTTGAAGGCCGGCCAGTGATGAGGCGTGCCACCCAGCGTGACATAGAAGTCGAGAAAGTCGACCACCGAACCGAAGCGGAAACGGTCGATCAGATTTCCAATTGCGCCACCGAGAATCAGGTGCAAGCCGAACTGCAGCAATCGATCGCTGACGGCGGACCGGAACGAATAGATAGCGACGATCGTAAAGACGCCGATGGCTCCGAAGTTCAGCAGCATGGGAACGAACGGCGATGCGCTGTTCGCCCCGATTCCGAATGCCGCGCCGGTGTTCTGCACATGCACGAGCTGGAAGAAGTCGGGAATCACCTGGCGAGATTCATTGAGATCGAAGTTTCTGGTCACCAGCCATTTCGTGTACATATCGAAAATGATGATGGCCAGCGACACCACTCCATATTGGAGTCGTTTCAAGCGTTCACCTCGGCGAGCCCGCTTTTGCGCGCGATGAGCGCGTCGAGCTCGGACCGTAATCTGGGGAGAATCTCATCATATTTGAACTGTCCGACAGTTTCCGTTCCCCTCTTCAGGTTCACGAAGCTGGGCGCGCACCACATGCCGAGATCAGCATCGTCGGTCTCGCCGGGCCCATTCACCCGGCATCCCATGACGGCGATGGTGATGTCGTGACTCTTAGCGTACTCCGTCATTTCGCGGACCGAGTGTGCCAGTTCGATGAACGCTTCGTTCTCGACCCGTGAGCAGGAGGGGCAGGAGATGATGTTGAGCCCGTGCTGCTCGAATTTCGGTACGGAGCGGAATCGCCCCGCTGCGATGTCGGCCAGGATCTGGCGTCCGACTGTGATCTCTTCCCCCTTCCGTTCGAAAGGAAGGGTCAGGGACACGCGGATGGTGTCTCCGATGCCGCGGCTGATCAATTGCTCGAAAGCTACCCGGGTCTTGATGATGCCGTCGGGCGGGAGTCCCGCCTCGGTCACACCGAGATGCAGGGGAACTTCCGGCCGAGCTTCCGAGAAGCGGAAGTTCGCTTCCATGACTTTGTTGGGGTCGGAGTCTTTGAGTGAGACGCAGTATTGATCGAACCCCAGGGCGTCGAGCATCTGACAGTGCTCGATGGCCGACTCGATCATCGGTGAGATGGAATCGCTCTTGTCATACTTCTCGATCTTGGCGGGATCGACCGAACCGCAGTTCACGCCGATCCGCATGGCGCAGTCGTGGGCGCGGGCCACGTCGACCAGATACTTCACCTTCTCCTCGATCGGCTTTTCTCGCTCGAGGTGGTAGAGGTGGCCGGGGTTGTAGCGCAGCTTTTGGATGAAGGGCGCGACCTTCTCGGCGAGGCGGTAGTTTTCCTGGAGATCGACAACCAGGTTCGCTTTGGTCTCGGCGCGGATGATCCTCAGCGCTTCGACATCCTTATATGTGTCGATGGCGATCCGGATGACGTCGGCACCTGCCTCTTCGAGCAGCTGCACCTGTCGCAGCGTGGCGGCTATGTCTTGCGTCTTTGTTGCCGTCATCGATTGCACGGCGATGGGGTGTTCTCCGCCGATCGAGATCGTCCCGATCCGCACTGTTCGTGTTCGTCTTTTCACCGATTTGCTCCCCACGATTTAACGATTGCGATGTCGAAAGATTCCAGCCTCACACGACGGCTCGTCACAACGATCGAGCTGCCGTACGTCCTGCCGTAGGGGCGGGCAGCGCCCGCCGGGTGCGGCCCGGAGGGCCGCAGAGCCGGTAGCCAGTGGTGAGCGAAGCGAACCACTGGAAGATGTGCCGAATCAGGTATTTGCTTGAGTTCTCAGCGAGCCCCGGCAGGGGCGAAAGCGGGCCGTTAGCGAACCTCTGGTCGACTCGCTCACGCCCCTGCCGGGGCTCCGAAAAAGATAGGATCTCACGTTCTTCCAGTGGTTCGCTTTGCTCACCACTGGCTACCCGCTTACTGGCCCTCCGGGCCGTCTACAAATCGCCAAGCTCCAGAGGGCGGGCAGAGCCCGCCGACACCCTTTCGATCTCGTCCGACTCCCCCGGGAAACGATCTCGCCGGGCTTCTGACTAATTCGATACGAAGCTGGAATACGTTGAGGGGGGTGGAGGTTATGCGGGGTCCCTGCAGCGACCCCGAAGTTCTTTGAGCAGTCGAAAATCCGGAAACAAAGCGAGCCTGGAATAGGGCACAGGGTGCTCGGGTTTGGAACTCTTTGCCGGTACATAACGAAGCGGGTTGAGAAAAGCCGACGAAACGCGTCGATTTTTTTGAACGAGCTTCAAGCGGTTCTTTGAAAACTGAATAGGAAGGTAAGGTAAGTAAGATCGACGTGATTCCTTTGAGGAGTCGCATTGGCGGCGGAAGCTGTCGGTGTTGATGAACCTCAGCAAGAAGTAAAGAGCAGTAACCGAATGACATCAGTCAGACGTTGATTGATGAGTACGGATTGAATTCGAATTTGGGCCCTGTGAAGGGTTCAAGACAGAAAAAAACTGGAGAGTTTGATCCTGGCTCAGAATGAACGCTGGCGGCGTGCTTTACACATGCAAGTCGAGCGAGGCGGGGCAGCAATGCCCCAGTCGAGCGGCGGACGGGTGAGTAACGCGTGGATAATCTACCTTTTGGTGGGGGATAACCCGGGGAAACTCGGGCTAATACCGCATGAGATCGCAAGATGAAAGGGGCGCAAGTCCCGCCGGAAGAGGAGTCCGCGTCCGATTAGCTAGTTGGTAGGGTAATGGCCTACCAAGGCGACGATCGGTAGCCGGCCTGAGAGGGTGATCGGCCACACTGGAACT
>DASZZV010000290.1:0-2962 GCA_035544835.1 Thermoanaerobaculia bacterium | reverse complement strand
CGCCGGGTACCGGACCGTCGTCTGCGAAAGTGTTATTCACCGTACCAACGGCAGGCCGCCAAGATTCCGAACGACACCTTTTCGTCGCCGCACCGCAAGTGCCGGACGCGCAGCTGCGTCCCTACGCGAGATCACCGGAACCTGCCCGCACCCTCGTTGTCGCCGAGTCCCAAAAGCGTCTCGGCCGCCGACCGCCGGGCCGCAGGCCCGGGGTTCGTCCGCACCATCTGATCAATCGTAGAGCGCGCCTTCGCCCGCGACCCGCTGAACCAGTACAGCGCCGCGAGATTCCCATACGCATCCAGTTCCTGCGGGAACAACCGTATCTCTTCCTGGAACTCAGCCTCGGCTTCGGCGGTCCGGCCGCTGCGGGCCAGAGCATCTGCGCGCGCAAAATGATAGAGCGCTACCGGCTTTGCCGTCGGATCGACTCCGCCCTTCGCCAGCGTAGCGAGTGCGGCATCGTATTGCCGCTGAGCAGTGAGAATCTGTGCCTGAAGAATCACTCCCCCACTGCGGCTGCTCGACTCATTCACTGCGCCGGCTGCCTCCGCTTGCGCCGTGGCGAGATCTTTTCGAGTTAGTGCCACTCGACCGAGAATCAGGTGCGCGACACCGGGACTGGCCGTCGCTCCGAGCCGGGCGTGAATCACCGCCTGCTCGAGATCTCCATTCTTCAGATAGATCCGGGCAAGTGAGAGTCCGACTTCGCTCGCCACCGACGGGGCGATGGTGATCGCCTTCCGGTAGGTCTTCACTGCTTCCAATTCGAGACCCATCTCCTCCTGCACTTGTCCGAGCATGAACCAGGCATCCGTAAGCCGCTCGTTCGCCGCTACAGTTCTCTCGAGAATGGCAATGGCGTCCTTCAATCTCCCGGCCTTCTGTGCGCCAGCGGCTTGCTTCAACAGCTCGAGCTCCCCGATGTGATCTTTGGGATCAGGGAGGGCACCACCAGTGTCCGCCGAGGCGCTGAGATATCCGAGAGCTCGCATGCTGGCTGCTTCTTCCTCGGTTACGTTTCCCGCCCTGGTCGGGGCGACGACAAAGGGAGCGAGGTCCCGCTTCATCTCCGCGTACACGCGCCGGTTCTCGGAAAGGATGTTGGTCTTCTCGCCGGGATCACTCGTGAGCTCGAACAGCTCCGGACGAGGAGCGTCGATGAGATGGAAGCGGTTACCAGTCAGAGAGCGAAGCTCCGAGCATCCGAGATGGACACGCGGATAGATCGTTTCGCTGAAGATCTCGCGATCGGCAATCTTGGTGGTCGCCAGGAACTGCCGGAGAGAAGTGCCGTGCATGGCCGGCTCAGACTTCAATCCGAGGATATCCAGGATCGTAGGCGCTACGTCGATCAGCTGAACCGGGTTGGCAATGGAGCCGCCGCGTGACTCTGACTTCGGAAGCTTCATGATGAGGGGAACGTGCAGATCCTCGCGATAAAGAAAGACTCCGTGCTCGGCCTCTCCGTGATCGTTGAGTCCCTCTCCGTGATCGGAGAGAAGAAAGACAACGCTGTCGTCGTACATGCCTAGACGCTTCAGCTCGGCCAGAAACCGGCCCACCATCGCATCGGCCGTGGCGATCTCTCCGTCGTAGGCGCTCGCAAACCGGCTCTTGTAAGGCTCAGGTGGGTCGTAGGGACTGTGCGGTTCGTAGAGATGCAGGAAAAAGAGAGCAGGAGTCGTGCGATGTCCTTCCAGCCACTTGAGCGCGAGGTCGGTCGTAACATCGCCCTTGCGCTGCACCTCGCCGAGAGTCTCGCCGCCCTTGATCCCCAGGTCGCCATCATAAAGATCGAAGCCCTGGTTTACGCCCGTCGACGCACGAAGAACATACGCCGACACCGCGGCACCGGTCGCGTATCCCTGCGCCTTGAGGAGCGCTGCTATGGTTTTCGTGGCGGGAGAAAGCACATAGCCGACATTGTCGCGAACGCCACTCTCGGCCGGGAGCTGCCCTGTAAGAAGAGAAACGTGCGACGGCAGAGTCAGCGGGCAGTGCGAATAGGCATTCCGGAAGATCACGCCGTCCCGGGCCAACGCATCGATATTCGGTGTCTGTCCCGCGGCGTAACCGTACAGTGGCAGATGATCAGCGCGAAGCGTGTCGATGGAGATGATGACGACGTTCGGCCGGGAAGAGGGAGTGACGCGGAAGGGCGATTCCTTCCGCTGGCACGCTGTGACGAGCAGCGGCGCCACGAGGAGGATCGTGAAAAAGGTGTTGCGGGCACGGACCATAGTGAGCATTCTCCACCAGATCCGGACCGAAAAGATGCCATTCAGGAGCAGGCCGGCCGGCCTGCAAAACTAACGGACTGTGAGTGTAAAATGAAGCGATGACCGACGACGATCTGAAACGCATGTTCGACGCGCTACGGCAGGACAACGCCGCGGCTCACGCCGAGACGCGCCGGCACTTTGACGTCACCGCTGAGCGACTCGAAAAGAGGTTCGACACTCTCGCCGAATCCGCATCGCGATCAACGAGAAGGTCGAGCGCAGAATCGCTGCCGTAGAAGAGGCAATCGAGAGCACCGCCACCGATACGCAAGCAATGATCAAATTCTCGCATGCGGAGCTCGACCGCCGCATGCGCACGCTCGAAGGGGCTGTCTCCGATCTGCGAACGCGCGTCGAACGCCTCGAATCGTCGACGCATTGAACCCTCGGCAAACTACAATGAAGCTCGATGCAGATCGAGGATGTTAAGGCGTGGGCAGAGCGTTGGAAAGAAGTCGAGCTGGCGACGCCTGCATCGCCGCCGGCGGTGAATTCGGTCAGCAACGCCACGGCGCGCTGGATGTCATACAGGTGGTTTCAAGCCGCATAAAGCATTGCCCTGGTCTGTTCAACGGACTGCCGGAAATAGGGGTTCTTGATGGCCGAGGCGACGACCAGGTCCACAGGTTGCCCGAAGAGTCGTTCGAGGGCTTCAAGCAGGCCGAAATAGGTGTCGG
>DASZZV010000289.1:0-9556 GCA_035544835.1 Thermoanaerobaculia bacterium | reverse complement strand
CGCCTTGAGCCTCGAGCTCGGAACCCCGATTACGCCCGGCTTTGAAGCCCTGGTCTTCAAGGCTTCGCGCGGCATCGAAGACATCTACGAGCTGACCTATTTCCGAAAAGATGGAAGCCGCTTCCCGGCCGTAGTGTCGGTCACGGCGCTGCGCGACGAGCAGGACACCATCATCGGCTACCTGTTGATCGGCACCGACAACACCGCCCGCAAGCAGGCTGAAGAGGCGCTGCGCAAAGCGGGAGCCTTACAGAGCGCGATTTTCAACAGCGCCAACTTCTCGAGTATCGCCACCGACGCCAATGGCGTCATTCAGATCTTCAATGTCGGCGCCGAGCGCATGCTGGGCTACACGGCCGCCGAAGTAATGAACAAGATCACACCGGCGGACATCTCCGATCCCCAGGAAGTGATCGCGCGCGCCGCCGCACTGAGCCTCGAGCTCGGAACGGCGATCACCCCGGGCTTCGACGCCCTGGCCTTCAAGGCCTCACGCGGCATCGAAGACATCTACGAGTTGACCTACATCCGCAAGGACGGGAGTCGCTTCCCGGCTATCGTCTCAGTGACGGCGCTTCGCGACGATCAGGCGGCCATCATCGGCTATCTGTTGATCGGCACCGACAACACCGCTCGCAAGCTGGCCGAAGAGGCTCTTCTCAAAGCAGGAGCGTTGCAGAGCGCGATTTTCAACAGTGCCAACTTCTCGAGTATCGCCACCGACGACAAGGGGGTCATTCAACTGTTCAATGTCGGAGCCGAGCGGATGCTGGGCTACGCGGCCGCCGAAGTACTGGACAAGATCACCCCGGCCGACATCTCCGATCCCCAGGAAGTGATCGCGCGGGCCAGGGCGTTAAGCCTCGAGCTCTCTACGCCGATTACGCCGGGCTTCGAGGCCTTGGTTTTCAAGGCCTCGCGCGGCATCGAGGACATTTACGAGCTGACCTATATCCGCAAAGATGGCAGCCGCTTCCCGGCCATCGTTTCGGTCACGGCGCTGCGCGACGCTCAAAACGCAATTATCGGCTATCTGCTGATCGGCACCGACAACACCGCGCGCAAGCAGGTCGAAGCAGAGCAGAAGAAGCTCGATCAGCGTCTGCGCGACCAGCAATTCTACACGCGCTCGCTCATCGAGTCCAACATCGACGCGATCATGACCACCGATCCGTCCGGCATTATTACAGACATCAACAAGCAGATGGAGGCGCTCACCGGGTGCACACGTGACGAGTTGATCGGCGCGCCGTTCAAGAATTACTTCACCGATCCGGAGCTGGCCGAGGCGGGCATCAAGCTGGTGTTGAGCGAAAAGAAGGTCACCAACTACGAGCTCACCGCGCGGGCCAGGGACGGCAAGGAAACAGTCGTGTCCTACAACGCGACCATCTTCTACGACCGGGATCGGAGGCTGCAAGGCGTGTTCGCCGCCGCGCGCGACGTTACGGAGCGCAAACGCCTGGATCAGGTGCTGCAGGAAAAGAACATCGAGCTGGAAAGCGCCAAGTTCGTGGCGGAAAAAGCCAACCTGGCCAAATCGGATTTCCTTTCCAGCATGAGCCATGAGTTGCGCTCCCCGCTCAACGCCATCCTCGGCTTCGCCCAGTTGATGGAGTCCGATTCGCCCGCCCCAGCGCCCTCCCAGAAAGAAAGCATCAGCCAGATCCTGCACGCCGGCTGGTATCTGCTGGAGCTGATCAACGAGATCCTCGATCTGGCCGTGATCGAGTCTGGGAAGCTTTCCATGTCCCTGGAACCGGTCTCGCTGGTCGAGGTGATGCTCGAATGCCAGTTGATGATCGAGCCACTGGCGCAGAGGCGGGGCATCCACATGACCTTCCCCAGGTTCGACACGCCGCATTCGGTCAACGCCGATCGGACGCGCATCAAACAGGTTCTGATCAACCTTCTCACCAACGCCATCAAGTACAACCAGGTGGGAGGATCCGTGGTCGTGGACTGCTGCGCAACGGGCACCTCAGGCTATGTTCGCATCACGGTCACGGATACCGGCGCAGGATTGACGCCGGAAAACCTGGCGCAGCTCTTCCAGCCGTTCAACCGTCTCGGACAGGGGGGCAACGCCGAGGAGGGGACCGGCATCGGCCTCGTGGTCAGCAAGCGCCTGGTCGAACTGATGGAGGGCATCATCGGTGTGGAGAGCACCGTAGGGAAAGGAAGCGTTTTCTGGGTGGAACTGCTCTCGACCGCGCCGCTCTCGCTCTCGGCTCGGGTTGAAACGACAGCAGTGGTCCAACCGGCGACACCGAGCGGCGCCCGCATGCGGACGCTGCTCTACGTCGAGGACAATCCGGCCAACCTGAAGCTGGTCGAGAAGCTCATCGCCCGCCGCCAGGACATCCGCCTGCTGAGCGCGATCGATGGCAATCGCGGCGTTGAGCTTGCGCGCACCTGTCAGCCGGACGTAATCCTGATGGACATCAACCTTCCCGGCATCAGCGGGATCGAGGCGCTGAAAATCCTGCGCGAAGACAAGGCCACGGCGCACATTCCCGTCGTTGCCCTCAGCGCCAACGCCATCCCACGTGACATCGAGAAGGGGCTCGAGGCAGGTTTCTTCCGGTATCTCACGAAACCAATCAAGGTCACCGACTTCACGGAAGCCCTGAACGTGGCCCTGGAATTCGCTGAAGATGGTCATGCCAGAATCTCCTGATATTTTCCGAGCCAGTATCCTGAATGTCGACGATCAGGAATCCAATGTCCGACTGCTCGACTTCGCACTTCGTCGCGGCGGCTATCTCGCGGTCTCTTCCACCACCGAACCCCTCGAGGTCTGTGCCCTTCACCGTCAGAATCGCTACGCCCTGATCATTCTCGATCTTCAGATGCCGCGCATGAACGGGTTCGAGGTGATGGAAGGCCTGGCCAAGATCGAAGGTGAGGAAATGGTTGCGGTCCTCGTTCTTAGCGCCGATCCGTCTCAAAAGGTTCCGGCGCTGGCGGCGGGCGCCAGAGCTTTCCTCAGCAAGCCGATCGTGCTGGCCGAGGTTCTGCTGCGCGTCCACGAACTGCTGGAGCAGGCTCTGTCGCGAGACATCGAGGCGCCGGCTCTCCCTCCCGCGACGGATCCCGCAGCTCTACTGCGCGTGGTCCGCTGATCGAGCTCACTCGGCGATGACGGGCGGCAGCATCCGGCAAATTGGTATGCTCGTCAGCGCTGCGGTCCTCACCGCGGAATTCGTTTCTGGAGAATAGAGGAGACCAATCGCATGCCAATTCCGGATCTCGCTACTACACCTGATGCCTCGGGACGCTCACGCTCCGGCCTGCAGTATCACATCCACGGAACCGTTCAACAGACCGTGATCGTCGACCTTGCTCCCGGCCAGACTGTCTTTTCAGACGCCGGCGGCATGTCGTGGATGACGGCAACCGTACAGATGGACACCCACGCCGGCGGTGGGTTAGGCGGGATGGTCAAGAGAGCCTTCTCAGGAGCGACCCTCTTCATCATCGATTTCACCGCGCCGGGTGGGGCGGGGCAGGTTGCCTTCGCCAGCGACTTCCCGGGAAAGATCATCGCGTTCGATCTGAACGCCGGCGAGTCGATGGTCATGCACAAGCACGCCTTCGTCTGTGCGGAAAAAAGCGTGCAGCTCGACATCACCTTCACTCAGAAACTCGGCGCCGGGCTCGTCGGTGGCGAAGGCTTCATCCTCCAGAAAGTAACTGGCCCGGGGATGGTCTTCACCGAGCTTGATGGCGATGCCGTCGAGTACCGGCTTGGGGCCGGCGAGGCGATGAAGATCGAGCCCGGCCACATCGCCATGTTCGAGCCCTCGGTGACCTTCAACATCGCTCGCATCAAGGGCATCAAGAACATGCTGTTCGGCGGCGAAGGTATTTTCCTGGGGACGCTGACCGGCCCCGGACGAATCTGGCTGCACTCGATGACGGTGAGTAAACTGGCGCATCGAATTGGCGAGTCCCTCCCAGCGACGTCATCGGAAGGCAAAGGTCTCGCGGGTGGTCTCCTCGGGGCCATCCTCGGCGCCGTGTTCGGTGGGCGACGGGAATGAGAATGCTGAACCGAATCCGCGCCTCCTGACAGGTTCGTCGCAGTAGATCACAAAACCTATGAGTGAAATGACGATGTTGCGGCAACAGCCCGTGATTGCAATTCACAGATTTGCGGGCGGTCCGCCGGACATCGGAATCGGAATGCCCGGCCACTGATCACCACGCCGCGGTCAGGATGTCGCTCTGATTCAACTCCGGCCCGGCCTCTCCCATCACCATACCGGTGACTGGTTGTGGCCAACCCCGGTCATTCGTTTCCGGCTCCCCTTCGAGTAGCTCACCGAGTCTCTGGCCCCACTTCTCGATGTCGGCGGGTCTTGCGGCGGGATCCTTCGCAAGGGCCGCCGCGAACAGCTCGTCGATCTCTTTCGAGACCAGCGTCATGAAGTGGGACGGGGGTTCCGGAGTTTCCTGGAGAACGGCAACCATGATTTCCCACAGCTTCTCGCCCCTGGCGACGCGACGGCCGACGAGGGCCTCGTAGGCGACGCAGCCCAGTGAGTAAACATCGGCCCGCGCATCGGCGGCGTGTCCTTCGATCTGTTCGGGAGCCATGTACATCGGCGTCCCCACGATCATGCCCGTCTGCGTTGCTTTTGTGTCGACCGCCAGCGATTTGGCTAAACCGAAGTCGAGAATCTTTACCCGTAACAGGCTCGGGTCGTTCACCAGAAAAATGTTGCCCGGCTTGATATCTCGATGGATGACACCGACGTGATGCGCGCTTCGGATCGCGGAGCTCGCCTGGCGCACCAGGGAAGCGACCTGCCGTTTGGTCCCGGCCTGATGCCGTTTGATGAGCGACGCGAGATCGGCCCCGATCAGACGCTCGGTCACGAGGTACATCGTTCCATCGTCAAGCTCACCGGCGTCGAAGAGGGCAATCACCGACGGATGTTGAACCTGAGCCACGGTGCGGGCCTCGCGTTCGAATCGGCGCTTGACCTCGGAATTATTGAAGTGATCGGGCCGGAGCAGCTTGATTGCGACTTCACGCCCGAGCTTTTCATCGACTGCAGCGAGGACGATCCCCATCCCGCCCGTTCCGAGAAGCGAGACGAAACGGTAGCGATCGGCCAGAAGGTACGGAAGGGCGCGCGGTTGGCCGAATTTCACTCCATCGTCCGGACATGCCGTCAGACTGTCAGGGAAACAGCGGCGACAGCGAGGGCAGAGCTGCAGCAGGGCGACGCCACGCTCCTTCATCTCACGCCGGCGCGTCGCTCGCAGCGCCTCGGCATCGGTGAGCTGCTCGCGAAGCCTGCGCATTTCGAGCGCCGCGCCGAGCTGCCTGGCGAATGCGAAAAGTATCCGGCGCTCGGTCTGACCCCACGTCGCCCTGCGCCCTTCGGCGCGAACGATGCCGCAGATCTCGCCCGTGGTCGTCGTTACCGGCACGATTGTCCCGGTCTCGGTCTCGAGCAGACCCCTGGCAGCAAGGGCCGCCAGGGCGCGCACGTCATCAAGGGAGGGAGCGCCGTCCATCAGCTCGGAAAGAGGTTGCACGTTCGCCCCGGCGATCTCCCACACATCGATCGATTGAGCGCCGATACCAATTGCGATTTCACGAGCGGTTGCCGTTACCCATTGCGGAAGATCCTCCGCGGACCCCGACGACCCCTCCAGCAGCCGCGAGATTCTTTCCTGCGCGTCGCGCAAAGCTTCCTCGGCACGCATTCGCTGCGAGACGTCGTGCACCAGACCGCGAAAGCCAATGACCTCACCGTTCTCGTCGAGATGCGGCATCGCCGACAGCTCGACCGTTGACATCGTGCCGTCGACGGCAACGATGTGGTGCTGGCGATCGCGGATGGTCTGCTTTGAAACGTAAATTTCGCCGAACACATCCTTCAGCGCGTTCGCCGTTTCGACGTCCGTGTACTCCCTGTAGTTGAGCCCGATCATCTGCTCCACGGGATAGCCGACGATCTTCGCCAGCACATCGTTGCAGGACAGAATCGTTCCTTTGAGATCGAGCTCGAAATACCCCTCCTCGATGTTTTCGAGAACGGATCGGTAGCGCTCCTCACTGGTGGCGAGTAATTCCTCGGCTCGTTTCCTCTCCGTGATGTCGCGCAGCACGACGAGCTGGCCTCCGGGCTGAAAGAGGCCCAGCCTCTCAAATAGCCTTCCCACTGCGGCCGCCGGCGCATGCTGCGGAGAGTCCTCGGTAGCCTCTCCGAGAACTCCGGCTCCCCGGACGATCTTCGCGTCGGCGCTGCGGGTACGTCGTTTCGGTCTGCGTGGTACTCCTGATGACGACTGCGGACGGGAAGGAGCCTCGCCGATCGGAGAGATCCGCAGGTCGAACCACCGCTGTTCTCCCGACAGGTTGATCGCCACTTCAGTGCGCGCGTGCCTGGTATCGCGAAAGCGTTCCACCACAGCCAGCTGAGTCGACAGGACGTCTGCCGCGCGGCGTCCGACGATCTCATCTTCGCTGAGGCCGACAGCAGCCAGCGCGGAATGGTTGATGTCGACAATCCGTCCCCCGTCATCGACGACGAGAACGAGGTCCTCCATTCTTTCAACCAGGTGCTCGCGGGCCACGGGGACGATCGTAAGAAGCCCATGTCGCAGCAGCGACCATCCGAATGCAGCGCCACTCAGCACGAACAGGAACGGAGCGGTCTGAAGACCGCGCAAAGGTCCAATGTCAGCCACATACAGCACGGTGCCGAGAAATGGTGGCGCACACCCGATCATCAGCGCGAGGCGCTGGCCTCGGAACACCCCCGACTTCCGGCGAAAGCCCCTCACCATAATGACGGTGCCGATGACAAAGAGCAGATCTGCATACAGGGTAAAGATCCAGAACACGACGCCGTGATCGACCCGCAGCAGCGTGAGCGTGCCGGATTGCTGGAGCCTGGCTCCAGGCCAGAGGAGAAAGGTGAGTGGCGACACGAGCGCCACGATCAGCGTCGCAACCGGGATGATCGAGACGACGAGAAACGTGGACAGGCGAAACCATGAATCGAGACGGGCCAGGCGAAAGGCGAGGGCGAGCCAGGCCACGGGGACGACGGTCACGCCGAGGTAGGCCACGCGACCCCAGAGCAACTTTCCTCCGATGGTCGGAGCGACGAGCTCGAGCGCGTACGCGAAGCACCAGATCGCAATCGCCATCATCAGCGTTGCGAACGTGCGGCCCCCCTGCACCTTTCTACGTTCAACGACGAGAAGCCCGAGCGCAAGGACGCCGATGGCGATGGCAATGAGCACCGCCGGCAAGAGGTGCGACAGCGACAGAATCTTCATCAGAAATCTAAGACCTCACGTCGTGAGGCGAGTGCTTACCGATTCAGACGGGCGATTGAGAGTCAAGTCTACGCGGCCGGTGTAGAGGGTCACAACCTCTCTCTCTCCATCACTTTCTCTCCCTCGAGCCCTTCAATCAACGGTAATTTCAGGCAGCGAGGGCTTTCCGCAAAGAGCAACCGCCCGAAGTTCCGGCGGTGGTGTCGAGTCTGATGCGTGATTGCGCGCCGTCAGGAGAGTACGATTGTCATGAACTAACCCAAAGGAGATCGGGATGAAGCGCAAGGTCGTGTTGTCGAAAAGAGCTTCTCTGTGGGAGGCGGGCGATGCGGCGCGTTCGATCGGCGTCCTCGAAAGCGGCAGGCTGGGAGTCATGACCGATCGCGGCCTGGTCGGTGTAATGCTTCCGGGGATGATCGTCGGCGAGAGCGCCGTTTTCACGCTGGCCGGCGAGAAACACAACCGGACCGCCTCTGTTTTCGCGCTAGATGACGAAACCACCGTCGCAGAATATTCGATCTTCCTCGTCAAGCAGGCCCTCGACGATGGGCGCTACGACTTCGCCCAGGAGATTCTTCTGGGGCTCATCGTTCAGGCCTGCCGCAACTTCGAGCTCTCGATCTCAGCCAATGAGCATCGTCCTCTCGTCACGCTCTCGATTCGCTCACTCGTCAAGACGTTGACGGAAAGCTACGAGAAGCAACTCCAGGGCGTCAACAGCTGGGACGAGTTTCTGCTGCTGTTCCGCTACCTTTCCCATCTCCGCGACTTCTCCCAGGACATCCGCGCCGACCTCGTGGAGTTCACCGATCCGGAAGAGATCGAGCGCACCTCGGAAATGGTTCAGGCGACGCTCAAGCCGGTAGCCCCTCCACCGATCGGCGAGATCGGCCTGAAAGGGGAGGAAGGACACGGTGAGGGCATCCTCGAGCGATTCGATACGCCGCAATCCTCGTCGCGCGCCGATGCTCAGAAGAAGATCGCAAAACTGGATCAGGAGTATCACCGATACATGGAGTGACGACTCACGCAGTTCCCGGTTGGCGGTCAGTCGGTGACACCTCGAGCACCGAAACATGGCCTTCCAGGCCGGGCAAAACGCCCGGACTCCACTTTTACTGTTGACGCCCCTCGCGACCGGAGCCAGTACGAGAACGGCGGACTGGTTTTTTCCGGGCCGCCTCGTCTCCGTCGTCGTGACGAAGGTAGGGAAATCCGAGCTCCGCGGCCACGACCTGCCAGCGCTGCTGAAAGTCGGGACGCTGATGATGGGGAAGACTGATTCCCCGTGAGTAGAAGTAAACGTGGAGCATCTCCGCCGCCCAGGCCGTGGCCATGATCTCGTCGGGCGTGGAGGGCTCGGGAGTCAGGTGCCTGACACCAGGGAGTGAGCGGATGGTCGGATTGAAAATCAGAGCATAACCCTTGTGGGTAGACCGATCGGAGGCAGCCATCAGCGTGGCGATGGCCGGTTGCGGCGCCCGCCCTTCTCCCTGCTCGCTCTCGTTCTCGCTGACCCTGACCTCGTACTCCCTGGCGTTGAAATATCGAATGAGCTCCTGCCCCTGCGCAGTCGCAGCCCATCGAACGAGCCCCACCCGTGTGGCTGCCGAGACATTGCTGATCTGGCTGTCGGAGAACTGCGGTCGCTCCTCGGCGTCGAAGCGTACGTGCTCACCCGACAGGATCAGCGCACTCTGATCGACCTCCGGCGGAATCGGTGCCGCGACCACGACCCCAGCGCAGAGGCAAAGAAGGAGAACGGCCGGATGCCTCATGGTGATCAGAAGCACGATGGGGAGGGTGATGATTCCATGGGAGAAAGGATGACCCCAGCCCACAACCCCACGCCTCTGTCAGGGAGTTGCAGCGCAGCGCGGCCCATGCTATATCTCATTCGTATATCTCGCGGAGGTCGCCATGGAAACTGCTAAAGTATTCTGGTCGGGTCGGTCACAGGCCGTGAGACTGCCCAAACAATTCCGTATGGAGGCGCGCGAGGTACGCATCAAGAGACGAGGAAAAGAGATCATCCTCGAGCCTCTCCCGGACACATGGAGCTGGCTCGACGCGATTGCAGGAACATTGGATGAGGATTTTGTGGAGGCAGTGCAGGAAAAACCGCAAGCAACCGAGCGGCCAGACCTCGAGAAACTCTTCCGGTCATGAAGTACCTGCTGGACGCAAACGCCGTAATCGCCCTCCTGAATGAGGGCACCTCGAGGACGGCGCGGCAAGCCCGCAGGCA